>WGLZ01000018.1 GCA_016471375.1 Cyanobacteria bacterium RI_101 | reverse complement strand
GCGTTTGTGCCCCTCATGGATACCATATTTTCAAAACCTAGTCCCAGTAAGGGATTGAGCCACCTGTAATGTTTACAGGAGAAGGATTTGATGGTCATTGGTAAAATATCTCAGCAGGGTTACCAACCTGCGGAATGTAGGGTAAAACTAGCTAGATTGAGCGATTTCGAGTTACGGCCCAAGAATGGCGATAACAATAGACCCCCGACGTTTAATATCAGGAGGTCTTTTAGACGTGGCGGGATCGAGGGAGCGGAACGGCGCTATTAAATTAAACCCCAGAGATTAAACGGACTCTAAAATAGGAAATAACGCTGGGCCATGGGTAAGACCGTCGCCGGTTCACAGGTTAATAATTCCCCGTCGGCCCTGACTTCGTAGGTTTCGGGATTGACTTCAATTTGAGGCAGGGCGTCATTCAGTTTTAGGTCGGTTTTGCTCAGTCGGCGATTGTTGCGGGTTGATACCACCCGCTTCCGCAGGCCGAGGCGCTGGGGAATGCCCGCGTCCAATCCGGCTTGGGACATAAAGGTTAAGGCTGTGGACTGGGTCGCGGCGCCGAAAGAGCCAAACATCGGGCGCATATAGACCGGTTGAGGCGTGGGAATACTGGCGTTGGCGTCTCCCATTTGGGACCAAGCGATCAACCCTCCTTTGAGGACAACTTCCGGTTTGACGCCGAACATTGCGGGTTTCCAGAGACAGAGATCGGCTAATTTACCGACTTCCACAGAACCCACATACTCGGCGACGCCGTGGGTAATGGCTGGATTGACGGTGTATTTGGCCACATAGCGCTTGGCTCGGAAGTTATCATTTTGGTCGGAGTCCTGGGGTAAGGGGCCCCGCTGAACCTTCATTTTGTGGGCGGTTTGCCAGGCGCGAATAATCACTTCCCCCACTCGTCCCATGGCCTGGGAATCGGAGGAAATCATGCTAAAGGCGCCAAGGTCGTGCAGAATATCCTCCGCGGCGATGGTTTCGCGACGGATACGGGATTCGGCAAAGGCCACGTCTTCGGGAATGTTGGGGTCTAGGTGGTGGCAAACCATCAACATATCCAAATGTTCGTCTAGCGTATTGAGGGTATAGGGCCGGGTCGGATTCGTGGAAGAGGGAAGAACGTTAGGCAACCCACAGACTTTGATAATGTCCGGCGCGTGCCCCCCCCCCGCCCCTTCGGTGTGGTAGGTGTGAATAACTCGGTTTTTAAAGGCGCCGATGGTGGCTTCGACAAAACCGGCTTCGTTAAGGGTGTCGGTGTGAATGGCGACCTGGATATCGTATTCATCCGCCACCGCTAGGCAAGTGTCAATGGTGGCGGGAGTTGTCCCCCAATCTTCGTGAAGCTTCAGCCCCATGGCTCCCGCTTCAAGTTGTTCAATTAACCCCTGGGGTCGACTGCTGTTGCCTTTGCCTAAAAAGCCTAAATTCATGGGAAAAGCTTCAGCGGCCTCCAGCATCCGCTGAATATTCCAAGCGCCGGGAGTGCAAGTGGTGGCGTTGGTGCCGGTGGCTGGGCCGGTTCCGCCGCCGATCATCGTCGTGACTCCCGAGGCGATGGCCGTTTCAATCTGTTGGGGACAGATAAAGTGAATATGACTATCAATGGCGCCGGCGGTGACGATGCGGCCTTCCCCGGCCAGGACTTCCGTCGAGGGGCCGATAATGATCGTAACGTTATCTTGAATATTGGGATTGCCGGCTTTGCCAATCTGGGCGATTTTTCCGTCTTTAATACCAATATCGGCTTTCACAATTCCCCACCAATCTAAAATGAGAGCGTTGGTGATCACGAGGTCCACCGCCCCCTCTTCTCGGGTCGTCGGAGACTGTCCCATGCCGTCCCGAATCACCTTGCCGCCGCCGAACTTGACTTCCTCCCCGTAGGCGGTATGGTCCGCCTCGACTTCTATCCATAATTCGGTATCGGCCAGACGCAGGCGATCGCCGACAGTGGGGCCATAGGTTTCAGCGTAGGCTCGACGATCCATGGGGTAGCTCATTGGGGGGTCTCCAGACTCATCTCCGCGTTTAGCTCAGTATAGTGAAGCTTATGATTATTCTCCATCGTTTTGATTCGGAGGGGACTCTTCCCCCCAAGGGCTTCATCTTGCCTTTGACGGCCGAAGCCAGACGGCGCTCCCGTCAACGGATTGAGCGACCGGATCAACCCTCCCTCGATCTGCGTTTGCCCAGGGGAACCGTGTTAAGAGAAGGAGACATTTTGCGGGGGGACGACCCGGACTTTGGCGTCAAAATTACCGCTCAACCCGAAGCCGTCATGACCGTGACCGCCCAGATCCCCCTCGATCTCCTGCGAGCCGCCTACCATCTAGGGAATCGCCACGTCGCCCTGGAAATTACCCCCCATTACCTGCGCTTCAGCGCCGATTCTGTTCTGGAGCGGATGTTGCGTAACCTCGGCATTGAAGTGATCTCAGAAACCCGTCCTTTCTATCCCGAATTGGGAGCCTATGGCCACCATGCCCACTGAGACCGCCCTCCTGAATCTCCTGCAACTGGCCAGCCCAGCCTTGCCCCTGGGAGCCTACTGCTACTCCGAAGGATTGGAGTATCTCTGCCAAGAAGAAATTAGGGACGCCGAGGAACTCGGCCAATGGTTAACTCAAGAATTAGCCTACGGAGCCATTCGCGTCGAAGCGGCCTTGATGCTCCGGGGTTATCGCTACGCCCAGGATTTAGAGCGCCTTGAATACTGGAATCACTGGCTCGCGGCCCATAAGGAAACCAAGGAATTGCGACAACAAAGCGGGCAAATGGGCAAAAGTTTATTAGACTTACTGCTGAATCTAACCCCTAACCCTGTCTTGCAAAGGATCAAGAGCGATTGGCAAACGCCCATTCACTACGCGTTGATGTTCGGGGTGGCGGCCGCCCAGTGGCAAGCGCCTTTAGAAGCCAGCTTGCTCGCCTTTCTCCAGAGTTGGGCCGGCAACCTCATTACCGCTGGCGTGAAGTTAATCCCCCTCGGGCAAACCGCCGGTCAACAAGTCTTGATGAACACCCATCAGGTCATTGTCCAGGCCGCTCCCTTAATCTTAAACTTGAGCGATAGCCAGCTCTACTGTTGTAGCTTAGGGTTGGGTTTGTCTAGTATGAACCACGAAAGTCAATACAGTCGACTATTTCGCAGTTAGGGAGAATCTGAATTTATGACAGCCTTACGAGTGGGAGTCGCGGGCCCTGTGGGGTCGGGAAAAACCGCCTTGGTGGACGCCCTCTGTAAACACATGCGGGAACAGTGGCAAATTGGGGTGGTGACTAACGACATTTATACTCAAGAAGACGCCCA
This sequence comes from Cyanobacteria bacterium RI_101, assembly GCA_016471375.1. Lineage (GTDB taxonomy): Bacteria > Cyanobacteriota > Cyanobacteriia > Cyanobacteriales > Microcystaceae > Synechocystis. The sequence continues at coordinate 25,554 of WGLZ01000018.1, read as the reverse complement.
GTTTCTCGTCCGCTCCCAGGCGCTCAAGGCGGAACGAATTATTGGGGTGGAAACGGGAGGCTGTCCCCATACGGCGATCCGGGAAGACGCGTCGATTAATTTAGCGGCCGTTGAGGAATTAGAACAGCGCTTTCCCGCCTTGGAATTAATTTTCCTGGAAAGTGGGGGAGATAACCTCGCGGCGACCTTTAGCCCAGAATTGGTGGATGTTACCCTCTATGTCATTGACGTGGCCGCGGGGGACAAGATTCCGCGCAAAGGCGGCCCGGGGATTACTAAATCCGATCTGTTGGTGATCAATAAAATCGATTTAGCGGAGCCGGTGGGCGCCAGTTTGGAGGTGATGAAGCGAGATAGCGAAAAGATGCGCCCCAACAAGCCCTTTGTTTTCACGAATCTCAAAACCAAGCAAGGCTTACCTCAAGTCCAGAGCTTTATCGAATCCTATCTCCGTTAACCGAAGTTATGACCGTTTCTCCCCCCTCGCGCTGGCAGGGTCATCTTGATCTCAGCTATCAAAAATACGCGCAGAAAACGCAAGTCGCTTCGGTCTATGCTAAGGCTCCCTTTAAGGTGCAAAAATCTTTCTATCCTGAAAGCGAGGCTATCTGTCATACCGTCATTCTCCACACGGCGGGGGGTATGGTCGGCGGCGATCGTCTGACGCAAAAGATTAACCTAGAAGCGGACTGCCATAGCCTGATCACGACCCCGGCGGCGACTAAGATCTACGGTCATCCCGAGCGTTTATCGGAACAGGATATCGCCATTCAACTCGGGTCGGGAGCTTGTTTAGAATACCTCCCCCAAGAAACTATTGTTTATAACCAAGCCCGCTATCTTCAGACAATCCGCATTGACTTAGGGTCAAACGCCCAATACTTCGGCTGGGAAATTCATCGCTTTGGCCGCACCGCTCGCCAAGAACGCTATACCCAAGGGGATTGGAAATCAAGCGCGGAAATTTGGCAAGGCTCTCTGCCCCTCTGGATTGATCGCCAATGGTTGCCCGCTGATTTAGGCGCGGCGGATCGCGTCAATGGTCTGGCTGGACAGCCCCTAAGCGGCGCGCTATGCTGGGTGGGACGGAATATTCCCGATACGATTCTGGCGGAAATTCGTCAATTGGGGGTCGGCTTAGACCAACCGGGAACCATGGGAGTCACGCGACTGCAACAGGGTCTGCTCTGTCGCTATCGGGGGAGTTCTATCGCGGCGGTCAGAACTTGGTTTAAGCGGGTCTGGGATTGGCTCCGGCCCTTATATCTCGGCGCTCCTCCGATTACGCCTCGGGTATGGCAATTGCGACAGGAATGAGAGTATATTTAATCAGCCTCCCCTCCTTCGGCGTACTTGACCCGCGGTTCCCTAAAAAGAAGTCCCCTCAAAAATTTCAGCGATAAGCTATCCACAAGACAATGCAACTCTCTCCCCAGGAAAAAGACAAACTATTGATTTTTACCGCCGCCCTCGTCGCCGAGCGCCGGAAGGCGAAGGGTTTGAAGTTGAACTATCCCGAAGCTATCGCCTATATCACCGCCCAGATTCTGGAAGGGGCCCGGGAAGGCCAAACCGTCGCCCAATTAATGCAAGGGGGCCAGACTATTCTCCAACGAGATGAAGTCATGGAAGGCGTGCCGGAAATGATCGAGGAAGTTCAGGTCGAAGCCACGTTTCCCGACGGCGCTAAATTAGTGACCGTTCATCAGCCTATTCGCTAATTTACCTAGAGGAGCGTCCTATGATTCCCGGCGAAATGATTACCCAAGTCGGCGCTATAGAACTTAACGCGGGCCGTCCAACCCTGAGAGTCATTGTGGCCAATAGCGGCGATCGTCCCATTCAAGTGGGTTCCCATTTCCATTTCTATGAGGTCAATAGCGCCTTGATCTTTGAGCGAGAGGCGACCCGGGGCATGCGACTCAATATTCCGGCTGGCACGGCGATCCGTTTTGAACCGGGGGACGAAAAGGAGGTGGAATTGGTGGCGGTGGCCGGTCGTCGGCAAATCTATGGCTTTAATCAGCGGATAGAAGGCTCTTTGTAACGCTGGCGTTGGGCTAATGATACGCTCCAGGTTGTTAAAGGTTAGTCGCCGGCGCCGTGTTGAAAAATTTCCTGTCCCTCTTTATTCAGTCTCCCTGTCCCCTCTGCCGGCGCCGGACTGGAGATTGGCTTTGTTCTTATTGTTTAAATCAACTCCTGAGTTATAAACACCGCCGCCCCCATCAACTTTGGAGCGGCGCCCTGCCCCGGTTTATTTGGGGCTACTACGACGGGCGCCTGAAACAAATCATCGCGGCGCTGAAATTTGAGAAACGCCCAGAGTTGGGTCTAGAGCTAGGGCTACTTTTGGGAGAAGCCTGGTTGCAAGCGCCGTTAGAAAAACTCCGCCCCTTAGTCGTTCCCATCCCCCTCCACCCCGATAAGTTAAAAGAACGGGGCTTTAACCAAGCGGAACTGCTGGCCCAAGGCTTTTGTCGCCTCACCCGCTACCCCCTCTCTCCCCAGGGACTCCTGCGGGTCAAAAACACGGCGGCGCTTTTCGCTCTTGACCCCCAGGCTCGTCGGGAAACCCTGAAGGATTCCCTAACGTTGGGCCCCAGTTTGGCCAAGACGAATCAGCCGATTTTACTATTGGACGATATCCTCACCACCGGCGCCACGGCGGAGGAAGCCCAGAAAGTTTTAAAGCGCAACGGGAAACAAGTCCTAGGAATAGCGGCGCTGGCCTCCTCCCTGACGCTTCGGCCCTGACGGCGCCGAGGAAATCTGGGGAGAAGAACCGGCGAAGCGCCGACTCATATCTTGAAAGAGATCCCGCCGTAAATAAGGGTATTCGCCAACCCAGAGGTTTAACTGGGGTAGGTATAAATCGCTCACCTTGGCGACGCGATCCAGATCCGCCTGTTGGGAAAGGAGAAGCAACTCCGCCGTTTGCCCCGGCGCGATGGATTTGTAAAGGCGTTTCACCGGCGCTTGGATAGTGAGGTTAAAACCCTCGTCGTCCGCCACCTCCACGTTGACCCGGCGCTCGCAATTTTCGATGATCACCAATTCCCCATACTCGTTGGCTCGCTGTTCTTCGTTAATTAGCTCTTCAGTAATATAGACGTCTAAAACTTCCCCCCGCCAAAAGCCGCCGTAGGCGTAGCGCCGGTATTGGGCGTTGCGGAGGCTGGCCACATAAATCGGCGCCCAAAACCAATAGAGACCGCCGACGATATAGCAAATCAGTTCAATGCCCTGGGCGCCGTGGCCAAAGACTAAACTAACGATCCAAATGGAAACGACGATCAGGAGGGAAATTAAAAGGCGCTGGAGTAGCTCCCGAGACTTGCCCCAGACATAACGGTACTGGGACGCCGTGGCAATGCGGGGAATCAGTTGGTCAAGGGCGCCGGGGGTGAGGGGAATGAGCATGGCAAAGTGGCTAGGTCTAGAATCCAGATTACCCTGGGCGCGGTCGAAGTGTGGGGGGTCTTGCCAGAAGCCACAGCTTAACTGCGCGACGAGTACGCTTCAAGCCTTGACCCTCGCCCTTGTATCTTAGAGGAAAACGACGGATCGCTAAATCTCTCTCCCTCCTTGGGACAGGGATTTAAACCCTCCCCTCTCTTGCGCGTTATGACTTTCACCGTTTCCCCGCCGCTCTATCAAGTTGGGGGCAGTTTACGCTCCAATAATCCCTACTATGTGATCCGAGAAGCGGATACCCTCTTACTCCGGGCGCTCCGGCGGGGAGATTTTTGCTACGTCCTTGCGGCCCGACAGATGGGCAAATCCTCTCTTCTAGTGAAAACTCGCGCCTATTTGGAGGGTATAGGGTATTACTGCGGGTCCATCGATATGACCAGTATCGGTAGCGATAATATTACCCCCCAACAGTGGTACCGGGGATTGATTTACGACCTTCATCGAGGGTTTCATCTCACTCGACGCTGTAATCTTAAAAACTGGTTGCAAGAGCATGAACATTTAGCGCCGACTCAGCAATTAAGTCGATTTATTGAAGAACTGGTTTTAAATTATTTTCCCACGGAAAATCTCGTTATTTTTGTCGATGAAATTGATAGCGTTCTCAGTTTAAATTTTCCGGTGGATGATTTCTTCGCTCTGATTCGCTATTTCTATAACCAACGGGCGACGAATTCCGCCTTCAACCGCCTGACTTTTACCATCTTGGGCGTCGCCACGCCCTCTAGTCTGATTCAAGACACCAAACGGACGCCTTTTAACATCGGCGTTTCTATTCCCTTGAAGGGGTTTTCCCTGGCGGAGTCCATGCCCCTCGGCGCCGGTCTCAAATCTAAATTCCCGGATCAGTACCTGACTCTCCTGAAACAGATCTTAGAGTGGACCCAGGGCCAGCCTTTTTTGACGCAAAAACTCTGTCAATTAGTTGTCGATTACCTAGACGATGAGAAAGTTAGTTTTGATTATCAAGTTGATTTTTCCCCGTCTTTTGTCAATAAAATTGTGCAAAATTATATTCTCGATAATTGGGAAATTACGGATCGTCCCGAGCATCTGAGAACGATTGTTAACCGTCTCCTCAATAATGAAACAAGAGCGGGAAAACTACTCGGAATTTATCAAACAATTCTTCGGGAAGGCAAAATCTCGAACCAGCAAAGCGCCGAACAGGATGAGCTTTTACTTTCGGGTCTAGTCGTTCAGAAAGACTCCTATTTGGTAGTGGCTAACCCCATTTATCAAGCGATTTTTAACCTAGATTGGGTTCAAGAAAAACTCAATACGCTTCGGCCCTATTCCCAAGCCCTCAACGCTTGGCGGAAATCTCACTGTTCAGATTCTTCCCGTCTTTTGAGGGGTCAGGCGCTCCGGGACGCCCAACTCTGGAGTCGGGGCAAAAACTTAGACCCCCTCGATTATCAATTCTTAGCCGCCAGCGAAGAAATCGACCGTTTAGAAATTCAGCAAAAATTAGAGTCGGAGCGGGCTAAAGCCATCGAGATTCAACTCCAAGCTGAGATCAAAAACACTCAACTCCAAAAATGGTTGTTGATCATTCTCAGCGCCGCCTTAGCTCTGGTTTCCGGCTTCGGGGTTTTCGCTTTCTGGCAATACCGCCAAGCGAAAGTGAGCGAAACCCGAGCTTTGATCACGTCCTCCCAGGGATTATTCGCCTCCGACGATCAAATTGGGGCCATGACGGCGGCGCTGAAAGGGCGTCGCGCCTTGGCTTGGTTGGCGCGTCTGGGTTACCAAGACCCTTCCTTAAGCGCCCAAGCCGGCCTGGCTCTGCGGCAGACGGTCTTCAACAACAACGAGACCAATCGGTTAATCGGTCATCGCGGCAGTATTCTGAGCGTGGCCGTCAGCCCGGACAATAGTCTCATCGCCACGGCGAGTAATGATAAAACCCTCAAACTCTGGCGGGCCGACGGCGCTTTATTGCAGACTCTCCCCCATACCTCCACCGTTCACCGGGTGGCCTTTGCCCCGGACAGTCGGCGCTTGGCGACGGGAACCCTGGACGGCCGGGTCTGGATTTGGGGAACCGACGGGCAATTATTAAAACGGATCGAGGCCCATCCGGCGCCGGTCTGGGGCGTGGCCTTTAGTCCCGAGGGCAATGAGGTGGCCTCCGCTAGCGGGGACGGGACGGCGAAAATTTGGTCTTCGGAAGGGCGCTTGCTCCAGACCCTCCGGGGTCATACCGTGGATGTTTGGGCCGTCGCCTTCAGCCCCGATGGTAAACTCGTCGCCACCGCCTCTATGGACATGACCTTGGCGCTTTGGTCTCGTTCCGGCAAACTTCTGCGACGGTTAAAAGGACACCAAGCGCCGGTCTGGGATCTGGATTTTTGCTCGGAGCGGACTTTAGCCTCCGTAAGTTCCGACAAGACTGCGAGGTTATGGCGCGCTGACGGACTTCTCCAGAGAACCTTCCGGGATGATAGCGCTCTGCTGGGAATCAGTTGTCGGGGTGGCTTCGTGGCCGCCAGCGGTAAAAATAACCTGGTTAAAATTTGGCAAGAAGACGGCGTCTTTCGGCGGACTTTACCTGGCCACAGTTCCCTCATTCGCGATGTGGCCCTGACCGCCGACGGCTCTAAACTGGTTTCCGGGAGCGACGACGGCTCCGCCAAGGTTTGGCGACGCAATCAATCCCTCGTTCGTCCCCTCTACGAAGTTCAAGACACCCTCTGGGCCGTGGCGGCTAGTCCCGACGGACGCTTCTTCGCCACAACGGGCGGGGCATGGATCTACCTCTACAACCGTCAAGGCAATCTGCTCCATCGTTTCAGCCTCAATCAATACACCCATCACCATGTGGTCTTCAGCGCCGATAGTCGTTGGCTGATCGCCTCCAATAACGAGGGGGATTCGTCCCTGTGGGATCTTGAAAATCTAGACGCCCAAGGCAATCGACCAGCTCAATTCTTACCGGCGCCGAAGGGCGTAAAAATATCGGGAGCCGTCAGCCCGGACGGGCGAACCCTAGCGAGGGGGGGAGACGTGCGGGAAATCTGGCTAACGGATCTGCAAACCCTAGCCGTCACCCGAATTCCCAACCAGCCCGACCGAATTTGGGCGCTCAGCTTCAGCGCCGATAGCCAAGTTCTGGCCAGCGCCAGCGAGGACGGGACGGCTAAACTCTGGACGCGTCAGGGAAAATTGTTGGCGACTCTGCATCACGGCGGCGCGGTCTGGGGCGCGGCCATCAGTCCGACGGCGCCGATAGTCGCCACCGCTAGTCGGGAGGGAACTTTAAAACTCTGGGATTTTCAAGGCAATCTGCTCAGAACCATCCCCGGTCAAAGCAAGGGCTTAACCCGAGTGGCTTTTAGTCCCGATGGACAGACCCTCGCCACTGGCGGTATCGATAACACTGTCAAACTTTGGAACCTAGAGGGAAACCTTTTGAACGTCCTCCCGGGCCACCGGGGAAGCGTCGTCAGTTTAACCTTCAGCGCCGATGGCCAACTCTTGCTCTCTGGAGGGGACGAGGGCGCGGGTATGCTCTGGGATTTAGAGAAAATCCGGCAAACCAACGAAGATCAGTATGCCTGTCAGTGGCTTGGGGACTACCTAGAGCACAGTCAGGACGTTTCCCCCGAAGAGCGCCAACTCTGCCCGCCCTAGGAAACTTTGTTACAAAACTTGTTAAAATTTAACAAAACTTTACACAACTCGGTTTAGGAACGATCATGGCAGGACTCTTTGGGCTTTTTGGCGGTCGCACCAAATATGTGGACGAAACGGACTCTCCCGCGGAGCGGACGGAAAAAAAAGACGCCTTCTACCTCGACCCCGACTCTGCGAAAAGCCTAGGGGACGCGGAGTTTATGCGCAAACCCATCACCATTAAACGCAGTTTCCCCAAAACCCTGAAGGGGGAAGGGGCGGAAGTGGTGCAACAGGTCTCTTCCTTGGAAAAACGGAAACTGAAGGAAAACGGCCAACCGGAAACGACTAACGCTTCCATCTCGGCGCCGACCCCGGAAAGCGCCGCCGAAGCGCCGAAAACCCAGCGTCGGAGCGGGGATAGCAATTTAGACGCCTTCCGTAAAATGGCCCGAGATCTGAAAAAATAAAAAAAACTCCCCGCCGGGGGAGTTCAATCTGGGGACAAAAAAGAGGGCTTAACGCTAGAAATAGATGGTGCCGCCCCAGCGTTCGTCCAGTTTCGGCGCGATGAGGGTGTAGCCCGCCACGTCGTAGAGGTCGTCCTCGGTTAAATTCCGCATCTCGGGATAAATATCGGGACGGCCGACGTTGGGATGCAGTTCGGAATAGTCGTCTTCCCCGTCGTAGCTGGTGGGATTTTTCAGGTAATCGACAATGGCCGCCAAGTTATTGCGGGGCGGCTCGGCTTTGGACAGATCCTCTAGGCCGAGGCTGACGTTATTATTGGTTTTGGTTTTACCCTGCAAATGACATTGGGTGCAGGTGTCGACAAAAATTTTCTGACCCTTGGCAAATTCCTGGGGGGAAAGGGTGGCGGTTTTGCCGGCGCCGTCGAAGGGCACCGTCAGGGTGGACTCGGTTAGTTCCACCGCCTGGGCCGACCCGGCGGCCACTTGCCACAGAATCAGGACAGCGGCGAGCGCCGTCAGTACAAATCGCTGGATCATTGTTCTCCTCTAAATTCGGGTGGGATAAATATAGTACTTAAAACTTTTTGAGAGTCCCAGGGAAACCCCATCTTACCATAGTCAAGACTCCGCTCCGGCGCCGAGGGATTCTCTCCGGCGGGGGTTGTAAGATAGAAAAACTTTCCTGTTCTCCTTGTCCTCCGCTTCCCGCGCTTTAATGGCTTTTTCTCCCGCCCTATCTTCCATCCCAGGGATTACCCTCGATTTTGACCAGCTTTTGCCCCAATTAAGCCAAGCCGACGCCCAGAGTCGGGTGCGTTGGGCCGTTCAGACTTTCGGCGCCGGTTTGGTGATGAGCACCAGTTTTGGCATTCAAGCGGCGGTGACGCTCCATCTGGTCACTCAGATCGCGCCGGAGATTCCGGTGATTTGGGTGGATACGGGCTATCTACCGGCGGAAACCTACCGCTTCGCCGAGGAATTGACCCGGCGCCTAGGTCTTAATCTTAAGGTCTATCAATCGCCCCTCAGCCCCGCCCGCATGGAGGCGCTCTACGGCCCCCTCTGGCAAAATCCCGATTTGGAGTCCCTCAACCGCTACGACCAAATCCGCAAGGTGGAGCCGATGCAAAGGGCGCTGTCGGAGTTGGGCGCCACGGCTTGGATCGCGGGACTGCGCCGGGACCAGACCGACCACCGCCAGACCTTGCAACCCTTAGTTCGCCAGGGCGAGTATTACAAAATACTGCCCATTCTGGAATGGAGCGCCAAGGATATTTACCAGTATTTAACCGCCCACGATCTTCCCTATCATCCGTTCTTTGACCAGGGCTACGTCACCGTGGGGGATTGGCACTCCAGCCGCCCTCTCTCCGCGGGGGATGAAGATGAACGGGACACCCGCTTCCACGGCTTAAAACAGGAGTGCGGTCTCCATCTGCCCCTCAGCCCCGGCGCCGCCGAAAGCTTAGACTCTAGCGCGCTTTGACAGATATCAGGTACCAGTTATCAGATATCAGGGCTGATTTTGGCGATGCTCAACCAGCGCCGAGGGCAATGAATCGAGGGCTGAGCGTAGTCGAAGCCCGGATCTCGATAACACGCTGTCAACCGGCGGGAATTGAGGGGGCGGATTGACCCTTATACTGAAAGTAACGACAAGCCTTTTCTCCCTCACCTCTTTTCCCCTCGGCGCCCAACGGCATGGTTTTTTGGAAACGTCTCTTTACGCCCGATCCGGTGACCCTTCCCCCCGGTTTGCCCAATAACGCGGAAGAAGTGGAACTGCCGATGGGGCGCAATGGCAACAGTCGCCTTTTCTTTAGCGCCGAACGGGACATCGATCTCTACGAACTGGAAGAACTCTGCGACGCGGTGGGCTGGGCCCGGCGCCCTATTCGCAAGGTGAAGAAGGCCATTGAGCATAGTTTTTTGGTGGTCACCCTCTGGGAACTGCGGGGCAACCGGCGCCGGTTGATGGGCTTCGCCCGGGCCACTTCGGATCACGCCTTTAACGCCACGGTCTGGGATGTGGTGATCCACCCCAGTTTACAAAATAAGGGGCTGGGAAAGGCGCTGATGGAATATATGATCCGCAAACTGCGGAACGCCGACATCAGCAATATCACCCTGTTCGCCGATCCCCAGGTGGTAAACTTTTACCGACGCCTTGGTTTTGTCCTCGACCCGGAAGGCATCAAAGGCATGTTCTGGTATCCCGACTAGGGGGAGAAGAACTTATTTGCTACCCCCGTGCGGCGCTGTCCCTTGCCTTTTCCGCTTTTACCAAGCCCTTGGTTTAAACTTCTCGTCGTTGAGAATGGCCAAATCTTCCCCGGATTGGGCAATGACAAATAGGCCCTGACGGTAGGCGTAGCGGGCCACATCGGAGGGAATCACCATGGCCGCCACCGCTCCCAATAAATTAAAACTTTCATACCGGGGTAAAAGTCGCTTAAATTTTCCCAGTCTTTCTAAATGCTCGTCCACATCGTCTTGGCTTAATTTACCCTTGACTTCAATGGCAATAGCTTGAGTCCTATTCACCACCAAAATATCAATTTGAATGCCTTCTTGTCCCTTTTGTAAAGATACGTCCGAAGAAATTTCATTGACTTCAATGCCCCGTTCTTGAAATAAACGCACCGCCGCTGGCCTCACCTGGGATTCCACAAATTCACCCAGACGGTTGGTTAACTGCCCCAGTTGTTGATCGACCCGTTGGCTTCCTTCCTTGAGTAGGCGCTCGGTTTCTTGAGTTTGTTCTTTGAGTAGGCGCTCGGTCTCTTGAAAACGGCGCTCTGACTCTTCCCGTTGTTCCTGAAAACGGCGATCAAGCTCCCGGGCACGGCGCTCCGCCTCTTGGCGGGCCCGTTCCGATTCCTCCCGTTGTTCCTTGAGCATTCGTTCTGTCTCTTTTTGGGCTTGGATTAACTCGCCGAGGAGTTGCCAGACTTCATCCGCTGTGGTCGCCATCGTTGCTTGGGGGTGGTCTTGATTCAGTTTCTATTTTAAGAGAGACCCGGTAACAGCCGGCGCCGCCGTCATTCTCCGGTTCCCCTCCTCGGCGGTTTCCTGAGCTTGGTTGCTGAGCAGTTCGATAGGCTCACTGTAACCCCTACCGAAGTATGCCAAAGGAAGGAGTTAGGGGTAGGCTCAGTTGACAATGTTAAGAAGTATTGCCTCTTGCCCTGCCAGTAGTTGTCAGCGCCGCTTTTATGACCGGGGGCATCTGGTGGAAGAAAAAACGGGCCGGCGCCAAGGTTTCGGACTTTGTTGCTAACAAATAAATCAGATTAGCTATACCCTAACCCTGAGTAAAGGTTCCAGATTAACGGAGCCTTTTTTTGTGGGGACTGGAGCGTTCTAAAATGAGGATAGGTCGGGAATATCCTTAAGACAACGCCCCGGTAAATGTACGACAACACCTGTAAATATCTGGCCGAAACCTATCCCGCCGATTTTGCCACCTGGTTATTGGGGGAACCCATCGCCCTCACTCGGTTAGAGCCGAGGGAATTGTCCACTGAACCGATTCGGGCAGACTCCCTAACCTTTTTGGAGTCTCAGGATGTGGTCTTGCATCTGGAATTTCAAACCCGCCCCGATGATGCCATTCCCTTTCGCATGGCGGACTATTACCTGCGGTTGTATCGAAAATACCCCCAGCGACAGATTCGGCAATTTGTAATCTATCTGTTGCCTAGCCAAGACCCATTAGTTTATCAAAGGACTTTTGAACACAGCTACCTTAAACATGAGTTCGCCGTCATTCGCCTCTGGGAACAGCCAGTGGAGATTTTTTTGCAAAATCAAGGTTTAATGCCCTTAGCCGCCCTCACTCAAACCCCCGATCCCGTACAAACCCTGCGAGACATTGCTCAGCGTATTGACCGTATTCCTGAGCGCCGTCAGCAACGCAATTTAACCGCCGCAACGGAAATTATTTCTGGGTTAGCATTGGAAAAACAGGTCATTCAGCAATTACTCAGGAGCGACATCATGAAGGAATCTGTTATTTATCAAGCCATTCTGGAAGAAGGCAAGCAGGAAGGCCGGCAGGAGGGACTAACTGAAGCCCAAAAACAGATTGCCTTAAAGATGCTACGGTCTGGGCTGAATAAGTCATTGATCGTCGAATTAACCGGGCTTTCTCCTGCGGAAGTAGAATCATTGGCATCTCCCTGAAGCTGATGTCCTACCGATGACCGTCAGCGCCGCCTTTATGGCCGGGAGTGATCAGCCCGTGTTGCGCATCCCCGCGGCGATGCCGTTAATGGTCAACAGCGCCCCCCGCAGGAGTTCTTCCTTGGAATAGCGCCGATAACGCACGCCGTTAGCCTCAGCTTCCTGGGTCACAGTCCGCAGGCGCTTGAGGAGGGAAATTTGCAACAACCCCAAGGGCACGATGGTGCGGTTGCGGAGATGGACGGATTGTTGCAGGCCGGGGTCGTTTTCCAGCAGTTCCCGGTTGCCGGAAATTTGTAGGGCTAACTGGCAGGTTAATTGATACTCTTGGACGATTTGTTGGAAAATGCGCTCAAAGCGGGCTTGATCCTCCGGTTTGGCTAACTCCTGGATGTACTGAGCGGCGATGCTCAGATCCACCTTCGATAGGGTCATTTCCGCCTTGGAAATCACCATGTTAAAGAAGGGCCATTTGAAATAGAAATACCGCAGAAGTTTGAGATTTTTCACCGGGTCCTGCTCGATGAATTGCTGGAGCGCCGAGCCGACCCCGTACCAAGCCGGCAACAGGAACCGGCATTGCGTCCAGCTAAAGACCCAGGGAATGGCCCGCAGGGTGCTCAGATCCCGTTTGCCGTCCTTACGACGAGCCGGGCGGGAGCTAATTTGTAGTTCGCTGATTTCCGGGATCGGCGTCACGGAGAGGAAAAAGTCCAAAAAGTCCGGGTCTTCGTAGATCAAACTGCGATAAACCCGCCGGGAGGAAACCGCCAATTCCTCCATAATCCGATTCCAAGGCTCGATATAGTCGAAACTGCTTTGGAGCAAGCTGGCTTGAACCACCGCTGTGGTCAGGGTTTCCAGGTTATAGAGCGCCAACTCCGGCAGGGAGTATTTGGAGGCTAAGACTTCCCCCTGCTCGGTGATTTTAATGCGCCCGTTCACTGTCCCCGCGGGCTGGGCCAAAATCGCTTTATAGGCCGGGCCGCCCCCCCGACCCACGGAGCCGCCCCGACCGTGGAAAAGCCGCAGGATTAAGCCGTATTTCTGAGCCACGGCGTAGAGCGCCTTTTGGGCTTTGTGAATTTCCCAGTTACTGCTCAAAAACCCCGAATCTTTGTTGCTATCGGAGTAGCCCACCATCACCTCTTGCAGGTTCGGCGGCGTCAAAGCCCCAACGCCGGGGGGAGAGAGACGAGCGCCGTCGGGGTTTTCTAGGTAAGCGAGGGCTTCGTAACTCCCCGCCAGCGCCGCCCGGTAGAAGGGCAGGGAAAACAACGTTTCCATAATCCCCGGCGCGTTTTTCAAGTCCTCCACCGTTTCAAAGAGGGGCACAATGCGGAGCGCCGCAGCGCTGGTGGCGGGGTCGTAGAGTCCGGCTTCCTTGGCTAGCAGTAAGACCTCCAGCACGTCGCTGGCGTCGTTGGTCATGCTGATGATGTAGGTGTGGCAAATTTCCGTCCCAAATTCCTGCTGAAGCTGGCGCAGGGTTCTCAGGGTCTCGATGGTTTCCTTTGTCCGCTCGGAAAAGGGCGTTTCCTGGGGAATTAACGGCCGCCGGGTTTGTAGCTCCATCCCCAGCCACTCTAATTTTTCCGTCTCCGACAGTTGGTCGTAGGGACAGGCGAGAACGCCCATGTAGGCCGCCACCTCGGCGATGGCTTCGGCGTGGCGGGAGGATTCCTGACGAAAATCTAACTGAGCCAGGTTAAAACTATAGACCTCCACCTGGGTAATCAGATTTTCCAACTCCGAGCAGGTTAATCCCGTTTCCTGGAGGTTGCGCTGGATTAGTTTTAACTCTTCTAAAAAGGCTTGACCGGTTTCGTAGTGTTGGCTGGCGCTGGAGTGGCTCAGAAGTCGGCGCTCGTCGGGATTTTTCAGCCGTTTATTGCGCAGAAGGGTGTTTTCCAGGCGCTCTTCGATGTAGGCCAACTTCATCCGATAGGGTTCCTGCCGGAAGCGGAGGGAGACTTCTTCGTAGATATGGGGCAGTTCAATCCGGTCCCGCTCCAGGGAATCCAGCAATTCCTGGGAGACCTTGCACCAGTGGAGGGAGGGGCTGAGGATGGCCGTTAGCTCCTCCAAAGAATGAATATATTTATTAAGCACCATACCCCGTTGGTAACAGGCGGTTTGCCAGGTCACCTCCGGGGTGACAAAGGGGTTGCCGTCCCGGTCGCCCCCCACCCAGGAGCCGAAGTAACAAAAATTGGCCTTGGGCGTCCTCAGGCGGGGAAAGGCTTCCTTCAGCGCCTGTTGGAGCCGTTTAGCCAGTTCCGGCGCCGCGTCGAAGAGGACTTCGTCGAAGTAGTGGAGGGAGTAATCCACCTCGTCCAAGACTGTGGGCTTAAACTGATGGAGTTCATCCGTCCGCCACCAAAAGCGAATTTCCTCCATTAATTGGTCGGTGACCGCCTTGGCGTCCCAATGGTTCAGCCAGTCCGGGCGAGCCAAAAGGGCTTCGAGTTGATCCAATTTGCCTAAAATCCGGTCGATGCGCCGTTGCTTGTGGCGGATGGTGTGGCGGACGATTTCCGTGGGGTGGGCGGTGATGACTAAGCGAATATCCAGTTGATCCAGCAGGCGTTGGATCTGTTGGGGCGGCACGTTCAGGCGCTTGAGTTCCTGAAACAGCCAAGCGAAGGTGCCAATTTGGAGATGGGGCCCCTCCTCTTCTCCTAGACTCTTGCGGAGCACGCTCACTTCGATGGGGGGAGCGCCCCCTTCTTCGGCGCCCATTTCGTTCCAGAATTGGGCCTGCTGGGGATTGTCCCGGCGGTATTCCCCTTTCCACTGCTCGTAGTGTTGTTCGACAATATTAATTAACTGAAAGTACAGGGCAAAGGCCCGGGCCGAGCGGATGGCGTCGTTCAGTTCCAGGCGCTCGATCCGCTCCGTAATCCGCTGGCGGAGAGTCGGCGCCGCGATTTTTTGCCCGCTCTCTTCCCCTCCGGCGCCCTCGGCGGCGCTGTGGGAGCGCAGTTCCGTTAAGAGATCGACTAACTCCTGGCCGCACTCGCTCTGGAGCACCTTTTCCCAAAGTTCCTCCACCAATTGCAGACGATCCTGGAGCACCGATTCCTTGATTCCGCCGGCGCTGGTAAAGGGATCCGCCCCGGTGGCCGGGTCGATCTGGGGAATGGGGGAAGCGGAATAAAGAGCCGGACTCATGGCGACCTCAATCGGAATGAACAAGGGATCGGCGGCGGGGTTGGTTCCCAGCGCCGTCTCTGCCTACATTGCCCAGGCTAGCGACGGCTCTCCTAATCTTTAGAAATCAGAAACAGCCGCGGATATAACGGGAGACAGAGGTAGGTTTAAGTAAAATCTATATCATTTTATCGGTCTGAAAGGTTTCCGCCGGTGTATAAACCATCACCTAAATCAGGAAACGGGGATATTTAGCGCCGCCCCAAGGACTACGCCGGAGAGTTGGGGAAAAAGTGGCGCCCTAACACCGCCCAGGGAGAGCAGTCCCAGGTGTCGATATGGGAGACGATTTTGCCGGCGCCGTCTAGTTCTAAACGAGTCTGACCGCTAATGGCGATCCGGGGGCGCCAAGGTAGAGGGGAAGTCCAAGTTAACGTCCAGCGGGTCTCGATGGCGGCGTCTGCTCCTTGAATGTCATGGAGTCGCAGATCAATGTCGGCAAACCAGCGCCCCATAAAAGCGATCATTTGCTTGTAACGCTCTAGACCCCGAAATTCCGTCAGCGGATCTTTAAAGTAGACCGTTTCGGCGTAGAGGTCATAACTTTGATTATTGGGAAAGCGCCGATAGTCAGACTTTAGGGTTTCGATAATGTGGGCTATTTCCATACAGATTAAGTAGAGGATAATTACTATTTATTCTGGGGAGAGAGGGGGAAGCGCGGGTCGGTTTCCTGTTTGTCCCCTAAGTTTAGTATCAAAAAATACAAATTAGCCGGAAGCAACTCTTTAGGATGGAAAGGTTGAAGCGCTATAGCTAACCGCCTAAAGATTTAAGGAGTACCGATGACCAAGACCCCCCAGGATGTTTTGAAGTGGATTCAAGACGAACAAATCAAAATTATTGATTTGAAGTTTATTGATACGCCCGGCATTTGGCAACACTGTTCCTTCTACTACGACCAGTTGGACGAAAGTTCCTTTGTGGACGGGATTCCCTTCGACGGCTCCAGCATCCGGGGCTGGAAGGCCATCAACGAGTCCGATATGTCCATGGTGCCGGACCCCAACACCGCTTGGATCGATCCGTTTTGCAAAGAAAAAACCCTGAGCCTAATTTGCAGTATCAAAGAGCCGCGCACCGGGGAATGGTACAATCGCGACCCCCGCACCATCGCTGCCAAAGCGGTGGAATATCTTCAGCAGACCGGTCTGGGGGATACGGTTTACATCGGCCCCGAGGCGGAGTTTTTCATCTTTGACGACGTCCGCTTCGACCAAACGGAAAACAGCGGCTATTACTTCATGGACAGCGTCGAAGGGCGTTGGAATAGCGGAGCCATCGAAGAAGGGGGCAACCTCGGCTATAAACCCGGCTATAAACAGGGTTATTTCCCCGTGGCGCCGACGGACACGGCCCAGGATATCCGCACGGAAATGCTCCTGACCATGGCGGCCTGCGGCGTGCCCATCGAAAAGCATCACCACGAGGTGGCGTCCGGCGGTCAGAACGAACTGGGGATTAAATTCGACACCCTGGTGAACGCGGCGGACAACTTGATGATCTACAAATACGTCATCAAAAACGTGGCCAAGAAGTACGGCAAAACCGTCACCTTCATGCCCAAACCCATCTTTAACGACAACGGCTCCGGCATGCACACCCACCAATCCATCTGGAAAGGCGGTCAACCCCTCTTCGCCGGGGATAAATACGCGGGTCTGAGCCAAATGGCGCTCTGGTACATCGGCGGCATCCTCAAACACGCCCCGGCGCTGTTGGCGCTCACCAACCCCACCACCAACTCCTACAAGCGCCTAGTGCCCGGTTTTGAAGCGCCGGTGAACTTGGCCTACTCCCAGGGCAACCGTTCCGCCTCCGTGCGGATTCCCCTCTCCGGGACGAACCCCAAGGCCAAACGCCTAGAGTTCCGGTGCCCCGACGCCACGTCTAACCCCTACCTAGCCTTTGCGGCCATGCTCTGCGCCGGCATCGACGGCATCAAAAACCAGATCGACCCCGGCGAGCCGTTAGATGTGGATATCTACGACCTCAGCCCGGAGGAGTTGGCTAAGGTTCCCTCCACCCCCGGCTCTTTGGAAGCGGCGCTAGAGTGTCTGGAAAAAGACCACGCCTTCCTCACCGACACCGGCGTCTTTACCGTTGACTTCATCGAAAGTTGGATTGAGTACAAACTCGACAACGAAGTCAACCCGATGCGTCTGCGTCCCCACCCCTACGAGTTCTCCCTCTACTACGACTGTTAAGGCGTTTTTTAGCGGAGTCAACCCCTTTGCTTTATCCCCCCCGACTTTTCTGAGCCGGGGGGACTTCTTCATGGGGCCATTCGGCGCTGAGCGCCGTTACGGAGCGGGAGTCTATTTACCGGTCTTATTGGGTTTGGGGAACAGATCCGGGGGCAAGAGCACCTGATTGACAACGTGGATCACGCCGTTGCTGGCGTCCACATCCGCGGAGATGACAGTGGCTTTATTGACTTTAACTTTGCCGTCTTTAATCTTGATCATCAGGTTTTGACCCTCTAGGGTTTTAGCGGGGCCGGGTTTGATTTGGGCGGAGGTGACGTCCCCGGAGACCACGTGATAAGTCAGAATTTTGACTAACTTATCTTTGTTTTCCGGTTTCAGCAGGGTTTCCAAGGTTCCCTTGGGTAGGGCGGCAAAGGCTTCATTCGTGGGAGCGAAGACCGTGAAGGGCCCCTTGCCGGAAAGCGCCTCCACCAGACCGGCGGCCTTCAGCGCCGCTACGAGAGTGCTAAAGGATTGATTCCCCTGGGCGATCTCGACGATGGTTTGGCTTTGGGCGGCCTTGGCTTGAGCCATCAGCGGCGCCGAGTGGCGAGGCTGGGCCATAGCGGGAGCGTTAATGCCAAAGACTAGACCGGACAGTCCTAGGAGCAGAGCGGATTGGACGCGCATGGGAGAGATGGGGATAAAAGAACAATGCCCCTATTATGACAAAAAGTTAAGTTTTGTGAAGAAATGTAACGACGCTTAGCGCTTAACGCCTTTAGCGACCGAGGGGGCGGAGCGCCTGGGCTAAACGCTCAAGAGAGCCCTGGGTCTGGATTTCCCGCTCCAGGGATTGACCGGCGGAGAGGAGTTGACTGAGGCTCCGGAGCAAGCGCCGCAGATCGTCCCGGAGGGCGGGATTGCCGGTGAGTTGCTCAATGTCGGCGGAAATTTTTTCGAGGTTTTGCAAACTGGTTCGGGCGGAATCTAGGAGTTGTTGCAGGAGCAGAAGGGTTTCCGGTTGACTGAGTTGGGCGCTGACGCCGGTGAGGTTTTGGCTAATGTCCTTGGCGTTGGCCGTTAGGGTTTGCAGGTTAGCCAGCAGGGTTTGTATTTCTCCCCGGGTCTGGGGATTGTCTAGATTGACCAACAAGCGCCGGAGGGGCGGATTCAGGGTTTTTAAAAGTCCCTGAAGGTCGGCGCCGAGGGTTTGGACGCTATCGAGGGTGGTTCCTAGGCGCTGTTCATTGCCCTGAATCAGGGTTTCCACCTGCCGACCCAGACGACTGGCTAAAGCTAAAGTCGCGTCCAAGTCCTCAATCAGTCCTTCCCGCCGCAGTTCCCCTAGGGTCTGGGTCACTTCCGAACTGAGGTTAATGGCTTCGGAACTCAGACCATCGACTTTACCCAAGGTTTGATCCAAGCGAGTCAGAGTTTGTTTAAGGTTACTGAGAATTTGAGTATTTTTTACTTCTCCCACCAGTTGACGCCCGTCTCGACTTAAAGCCGTAACTTCCCCTAAGAGTCCGGGAGTTTGTTCCATAATTTCTCCCAGCGCCTGAATCACCTGGGGATTATCCAGCAATTTAGCCAACCGGAGCGCCGAGCGCAGGAGTCGGTTCGTGTCGATAATCTCGTCTCCCCGAAGAACGGCGCCGTCGCAGAGGATAACCTGTTCCGGGCAGGACTTTTCCCAGGGCGAAGCCTTTAAATCCGCCGGTAGCGCCGCCACGGTGGGCACAATATTGAGGGACATTTCCCCGATTAAACTAATGGGCAAGGCTTCAATCTTGGCTTGGCTGGGGATGGGGTCTCCGGTTTCCGTAATCTCGACCTCGATGGCCACCTCCGCCGGGCGGGGCGTTAACCGAGTCACTTGCCCAACCCTGACCCCCCGATAATTGACCCGCGTCCCCGCCACAATCCCCGTCGCGTCTTTGAACAAAAAGGTGAGGCGATAACCCTGTCGGGTCCAGGGCAAATCCTTGAGCCAGACCAACAGCGCCACTAAGCCAAACAGACTTAGGAGAAAGAGCAGACCCACCGCGCTCTGCCACACTAGGGGCGTCGAGGAAGAAGAGTCGGGGACTGGGTCGCTCATGGGTTTAACTATTTGACCAAATTATCGGCGCCGGAAACCACCTTAGCGGACTCAATTTTATCCCCCTGTTTAATCCCGTCCACCGTTTCCATGCCCTTGGTCACATAGCCAAAAACAGCGTAGTCCCCGTCCAGAAAACCAATATCGTCGGAGAGACCGAAGTAAAACTGGGAAGAGGCGGAGTTGGGGCTTTGGGAGCGGGCCATAGCCACGGCGCCGCGACGGTGGGGCAGGGCCACCGGGGGCGCGGAGTAACCGGCCTGTTGTCCCAGGGGAGTCCCGTAAACCGGCGCCGTTTTTTGTTGAGGATCCGCGTCCGCGAGTTTAATTTCCAGGGGAATATTGCGGGGTTTCTGGGTCTGGGGATCGACAAAGCCGCCGGTGCCGTCCCCCTTGGGATCGCCGCCCTGGGCCACAAAGGGTTGGGGGGATTTCACCACCCGATGGAAGACCAGACCGTTATAAACGCCCCGTTGCGCTAAATCCACAAAATTGCCCCCGGTAATCGGCGCTTGGTCGCCGTCCACCTCAATCGTTACCGGAGCGCCGTTAATGGTCATTTCCACTACCGCTTTCCCCTTGAGACGGGGTTTATAGCTCTCGAAGCTTAGCTCCTGGGCCGTTCCTGTGGGCGCCGTCGGCGCTGGGGAAGAGTCCACCTGGGGGTTGGCGCACCCCGTTAGGTTTAAGACCAGCAGGGCGAGGAAGAGAGCTGTAAGGGGGGCGCGAGGGAAAAAAGACATTTTGGGAATAAATTGGAAAATGAATGACCGGGCTTCGGCTACGCTCAGCCCTCGATTTTAAGCGCCGTAGTAAGGCATCAAGGTTTTAGATAAGGCGCATTACTGTAGTTTAGCTCCCACTCTTGGGAAGGGGCTGGGGGGTGGGTTTCAACTGCGAGAGACAAGCGTTAACCCACCCCGCCCCTACGGGGCACCCCTCCCAAGGAGGGGAATTAAGCGCTGATATCTGTAATCTGATATCTGATATCTGTTAAAGCCCTTCCAGGGGAACCCCCAGAAAACGAGCCAACTCGGCGCCTTGGTTTTCCAAATCCGCCAGGGAAATGGGCTGGCCGGCCCGGGTGAGGGGAATGTCCCGGTGTTGCTTAACTTTCAGATACAGCGCCCGTTTCGGGTTGAGACCTTCTTTAATCGTCGCTTTAACGGCCAAAACATCAGGAATGGCGTGGGTAAATTCCAGACGACGATTTTTCCCCGGAAACCCCCAACGGAAGAGGGTGACTTTCCCGGTGTCCTGATTAAATTCGTTGTAGCCGCCCCCCACGTCCCAGAGATAAGTCAACACTTGGTAAAGACAGACCAAACAACCCGCCACGCCGTAGAAAGTCAAAGCCACGCCCTGGGGGACAAATTGGAGTTGGCTGGTATCGCTGACGATTAACAGGTTAGTCCCCAAATAGCTCGACAACCCCGCCAATAAAAAGCCAACGCCGCCAATGGCGGAGATGACCGCCCAAAATAAATTGCTAAACCGTCGGGCGCCGGTGATCTCCTGTCGGAGAACAGTAGTTTTACGGTCGGCTACTGGATTGCTCATAAATCGCCAGAAAGAAAATCCCTAGGTATTGTAACCCAGACGCGGCGCCGCCTTGGGAGAGAAGAAAAACTACTGGCCAAATTCCAATCGGGCCTGCTCCACCAAATCCGCCGTCACCGTCTCCAGTTCCGCCTCCCGGGCCAACTGCTCGATCCGTTGTCTGGCTCGGGGCCGGACAAAGTAGGGAATATTTTGCAGTTTCTCTTGGGCCTCCGGGGTCCAAGATAGGGAATCTTGCCAAGTCATGGAGCGCCCTCTTAACATCGTTAATCTTCCAAAGTAGCGCCCCTTAGCCCTCCTCCAGCGCCTAGAGAAAGCACTGAATAACTGTTCACTGATAACTGATAACTGAATAGCTGTCAGAGCGCCCCTTAGCTCTCCTCCAGCGCCGAGCGAAAGACCAGAACCGCGGCGGAGGTGTGAGTCGCTAAAAAATGGGGCAGATTGCCCCGCAGTAGGGTTGACAACAATCCCTCTTGACTAGCGCCGATTAAAATGGTGCCGCAATCGTAGGTCTGGGCCACGGAGACCAATTCTTCCCCCACGCTTCGACTCTCCTGACCGGGGAGGGAAACTAGACAGAGGGGTAAGGGGACGACCGGTTGAGAGAGCCGCTGGGCCAAATTCTCGGCGGCGCTTTTCAATAGCTCCGGGTCGGCGCCGCCTTTTTGGTGTGGGTCGTAAACCGTGGTCAGGAGAATTTCCGGGCGCTCGCTTTGGGGATAGAGAGACAACAGCGCCGGTAAAAAATCTAGGGCCCGCTCCACATTCGGCCCCCCGGCAAAAGGAACGAGCCAGGGTTTTCCAGAGGCGAGTCCCTGGGGATAGGCGCCGGCCGCTTCTCCCGCTTTCATCAGCAGGAGATCGCAGGGCGCTTGTTCGATTAAGGCGCCGACGGTGCGGTTAAAGAGTTCCGTTTCGCCGGTTTTTCCAGACCAACCGAGAACCAGCAACTGAATCCGCTGGTCGCGCACGGTTTCTAGGACGGCCTCCGCCACCCGATGACTAAATTGAATTTGGGTCTGGATGGGAATCTCCAAACGGCGGGCCAGGCGCTCGAAATGCTGGAGCAGACGGCGGCTTTTTTGGGTCGGGACGCTGTGCTCCCTCGGTTGTCGGTGTTTGGGGACTTTATAAACTTTTAGGCACTCAATTTCGTAGTCGTAACTTTGGGCCAGCGCCGCGGCGACGGTAAACAGGGCGTCGGCGTTTTTGGGATTACCCAGGGGCAGAAGCAACCGTTGACGCCCGGACTCCGGGGAGCGGGTTTGATAGACCACATAACCGGGGTGGGGAGAATGGCTCCGGTTTCCCAGTTGGCTCACTTCCTCCCGGATAATGTCGGTGCGGGTGATAATCCCCACCAGGCGCTGGTTATCGATGACCGGTAGGCGGGAGAGTTGGTAACGGTTAAGCAGATAGAGCACGTCGCTGAGACGAGCGCCGGGAAAAACGGTGATGGGGTTGGGGGTCATCAACTCCCGCAGAGGGGTTTGGCGGTTCCGTTGGGCCGCGTTGGCCAGATCCGTTTGGGTAAAAATCCCCACTAGTTTTTCCCCCTCCAAGACCGGAAAGCCCCGGTGATGGGACTGGGACATGAGGGGTAAAACCTGCTCTAGGGTCTGGTCGCTCCTGAGGCTTTCTACTTGGGACTGCATTACCTGGGCGGCGCTGACCTGGGATAGAAAATCCCCCTGGGGCTGGTCTTCCTTGAGGTTAATGCCTTTAAACTCCAGTAAGTGGTCGTAGAGGGAGCGGGGAAAAAGGCTCTCCGCGACGAGGTAGGCCACGGCGCAACTGACCATCAGGGGCAGAATGACGTTAAATTTGCCGGTCAACTCAAAGACAATGACAATGGCCGTCACCGGCACCCGCACCACGCTGGTAAAAAAGGCTCCCATCCCCGCCAGAGCAAAGGTGGTGGTCGCTGGATCGATCAAAAAAACGCCTTCTAGATGTCCGACTAGGTAGCCCAAAGCGCCGCCCATGACTAGGGCCGGCGCGAACAGCCCCCCCGGCGCGTCGGCGCTGTAGGCCACCATCGCTAGGAGAAAATGGGCGCTTAACATTAACAGAGTCGAGCGCCAGCCCAAATCCCCCGCGAGCACCACCTCCCGCAGACCGGCGTTATCCCGAAAAAAGGGGGGCAGAAAGGCGATGGCGGCGCCGCAAATCAGACCGACGGCGCCGATGCGAACCGTTAGGGACAAATCCCAGCGCCTCTGCCAGGTCTGCAAGGCTAAAATACCCCGGTTCAGCAGGGAGCCTAAAAGTCCCGCTAAAACCCCTAGGAGGACATAAAAAGGGATTTCCGCTAGGGAAAAGGTGACCTCTAGACTTTCGCTCAGGTGATGGCTCAGATTTAAATCGGGAGATTGCAAAACCAAGGAAGTCACGGCGCCGACAAAGGAGGCCACAATGGCGGTTTCGAGGGTCAAGCCCGAGACGTCCCTCATTAACTCTTCCACCACAAATAAAACCCCGGCGATGGGCGTGGTGAACCCCGCCGCCAACCCCGCCGCCGCCCCCGCCGCGATCATCTGGCGCCGGTGTTCCGGGGATGTGGGCAACCAGCGGCTCAACTCCCCCGCCAGCGCCGCCCCAATATGCACCGTCGGCGCTCGGCGTCCTAGAGGAATACCGGCGCCTAAAATTAAAACCGTGCCCAGGCTTTTCACCGCCGCCACCCGCCAGGTCAGCGGAATGGGATAGCGAGCTAGCGCCGCCTTGACTTGGGGAATGCCGCCTCCCGCCGCCGGCAAGGAAAATTGCTCGATTAACAATCCCGCCAGGGCGCCCAGGATTAAGCCCTCCAAAGGCAAAACCCAAACGCCGTAGCTTTGGGTCCATTGCAGACGCAGACCCCCTAGAACGCCAATGCCTTGTTTAATCACCAGCGCCGCCAGCGCCGCCACAAATCCGATCAAAGCCGCCTCCAGGGTGGCGTAGCGGCTATCGGCGGCGTTGCGGCCATAGTGGCGAGAACGAAGCCATTTGCCTAGCCGTTGACCCGATTCCCGCCCTAGCATCGGCGCGTTTCCTCTAGCACAAACAAGATTGAAGACGGTTACAGGGTTAAAACCCCCCCCGCGTTCTTTTTTTGCTTTTCACTATAACGTCTCGGCGCCGAGGGTTGAGGCGGTTCCTGTCCCTCGCTTCCCCGCCCTAACGTCGAGCTTGGATTGTCTGTAAACTGCCGCCGCTGTGGAGCGTTTTTTGACACTGGCTAAACCCTAGGGAGGCGAGTTCCGCTAGCAAATCAGTGTTGATTAATCGCCAAGCCGTCTCCGTCTCGAAGAGCGCCATAAACAGCGCCAAGGGCGGCCAAAAAAGCCAATTATGAGGTTTGTGGAGATCGATTAAGACTAAATAGCCCCCCGGCTTCAGGACTCGGTAAATTTCCCGCAAAATTTGCTCCAGTTGGGACGCCGTCATTTCGTGGAGAGCGACGCTGGTATGAACCCCGTCAAACTGGCCGTCGCCAAAGGGGAGATTCTCCGCCAGTCCTTGGGCAAACTCCGCCTCGGGAACCCGTTTTCTGGCCCGCTCTAAGGCCACTGGCGAAGCGTCTAGGCCAATAATCTGGGCCGGAGTCTGGGCTAAATAATAGGTCGCCTGACCGCCGCCGCAACAGAGATCTAACCAGGTTTGCTCCGCCGTTAGGGTTAAGCCCGCTAAGGGTAAGGCGTGGAAACGGCGCTCGCCCCCGACGCCCAGCGCCGCCAGGTAAGAAATAGCGGCGTAGAGCCAAGGATAACGGTAGCTTAGGGGTCGAAGGAAAGTGGACATTTGGGAAAGCCTTCAGTTGATCTCTAGACGAGGATAAACCCCATCATCTTTCTTTACAAGTTCTTTACATTGTTTTGATAGCTTTGCAATAGAGTCGTTTAAGCCATTCCAATGGAGACAAGTGTTTATACTTAGCTTGCCCGAAGTAGTTCTTCCTTAAACACTTAATTGATTGACTCAATCTTGAATCATTTAGAGTGCTAATCTTAACCCCGCTCACATCATTATCTTAATATATTAGGAATTTTGTCCTTATGGTTGCTCCTTTCTCTGTTTTTACCGGAACCAACAAATCTTTATTGACAGACGCATTGTTATCAGCCAACTCTGGCATTACCGTTAATGCAAGCTCCATCAGCTTAAATTCTTCAGCGCCAAGCGCCGTCAATTTCTATAACGGTTCCCTAGGGGCTTTAGGAATTGGTTCCGGGTTGCTTTTAACCTCCGGCACAACCCCAGGGACGACCAACACCAGCACGGGCTTCGGCAGTGATAACAGTGTGGCCAGTGGCTATTACAATGGCGATGCAGATATTAATGCTGTAGTTAATACGGTTTTTCAGACCCTATCCTATGATGCGACTAGCTTGGCTTTTGATTTTACGGTGTCTGACCCTAGCGCAACTTCCATCAGCTTTGATCTTGTATTCGGCTCAGATGAATATCCTGAATGGGTGGACGCTTTTGTCGATTCGGCCATTGTCATGGTAAATGGTGTTAATTACGCCTTGTTTAACCATGACCCCAATCATCCTTTGAGTGTGATTACTCCCAACTTAACTGCGGGTTACTTCCGAGATAATTCTGGCTCTCCGGGAATGAGGCTGATAAGCAAAACTAATGAGAGAAGGCAAGGAAGATTCTCATCTGTAGATGCTCAAAGTTAGTGAAGCCATAAGCTTGACGTTTAATCACCTTAATTTTGTTATTAATTCCCTCCATTTTT
>WGLZ01000069.1 GCA_016471375.1 Cyanobacteria bacterium RI_101 | reverse complement strand
GCGTTTGTGCCCCTCATGGATACCATATTTTCAAAACCTAGTCCCAGTAAGGGATTGAGCCACCTGTAATGTTTACAGGAGAAGGATTTGATGGTCATTGGTAAAATATCTCAGCAGGGTTACCAACCTGCGGAATGTAGGTTCGACCGCGCGAACAATAATATCCAAGCGATTGTCCAGGCTTAAGCCTGATAACTGATATCTGATAACTGGTATCTGTCATTTGATATCTGTCATCTGCCCCAGCGCCGCCTCCAGATGTTTGGCCAGGGTCGGCGCCGGTAGGGGCCCGAGGAGATGACTCCAGGGTAAAACCCAGTTCCGGGGCCAATCCTGATGAACGTAAAAGTCTAGGGGCGGCAGTTGTCCTCGCAGTTCCTTAACAGCCCGTTTATAACTGCCCAGGCTGTCCCCGTAGTCCCGAGTTAGGAGTAATAAAGGGGTCAAGCGCCGGTCGCCCCGAGAGAGGAGCGCCTGGATGACCGACCATTGGTAACTCTCCGGGCGAAACTCCACCCCTAGGGGCCGCAGATGTTTTTGGAGCCATTGCAGGCGCTTTTCCGCCTCGGGGTTCACCCCCAGCCATTGAAAAGGGGTGTGGGATTTGGGCACAAAGGCGCTGCAACCTAGAGTTAAGCGCAGGCCCGGCGCCGTTTTTTTGAGTTGTTTAAACAGCGCCGCCGTGGCTTCTAAATCTTCTAAAGTCTCCCCCGGCACCCCCGCCATGCCGTAGAATTTCAGCCCCTTTAGCCCCCCGGCCTTGGCGTTGGCCGCGGCGGTAAAAATTTCCTCCTGCTCCAGTTTTTTATTAACAATGCGCCGGATCTTTTCCGAGCCGCTCTCAATGGCGATGGTCAGGGATTTACTGCCTCGTTGGGCTAGGGTTTGGGCCAGTTGGGGGGTGACGGTGTTAGTCCGTACCGAGGCTAAACTGAGGCGGACGTCCTGGTATTGAGGTTGGGCGAGGTAATTTAAAAGATCGCTAAATTCCGGGTGTTGACTGACGGAAGCGCCGAGGAGACCTAGGCGCCGGGTTGCCTTTAGTCCCCGTTCAATGGCGGGGATCAGGGAGTTGTCTAAGTCCGCAACCCGAAAGGGCAGGGTTAGATAACTGGCCAGACAAAAGCGACACATCTCCGGGCAACTGCGAACCACCTCCGCCATGAAAATATTTTCCCAAGCCGCGACGGGGGTGACGACGGTGGAGGCTAGGAGAGCGTCGCCCCGGTAGGTCTGTTTCTGGACGGTGGCAGGGATGGCTTGATCCCTGGGGGTAATGGCGGCGATGGGCCCCGTGGCCTCGGTATAGGTGACAAAATAGGCGCTGGGGACATAGATCCCCGGAATTTGGGCCAGCGTCGTTAATTGTTCTTCTCGTTCCTGACCTCTAACGCTTTGATAGGCCTCGATAAAGTTAGGGATTAACGCTTCCCCGTCCCCCAATAAAATCAGGTCGAAAAAGTCCGCGAAGGGTTCGGGATTGGCCGTGAGAACCGGGCCGCCGCCAAAGACCAGGGGATGATTGTCTCCCCGCTTCGTCGCCAAGAGGGGGATATTTAACCGTTCCAAGAGGGTGAGGATATTGCCGTAGTCCAACTCCCAGGAAAAAGAAAACCCCAGTAATTCCGGCGCTCTCGGTAAGTCTTCCCCGCAGTCTAGAAATAAGCGACTGACCTGGAGATCGTCTCGACTGGCCAGGGTCGCCCAAACGGTTTGGTAACCCAGACTGGTAATCCCGACGCTGTAGCTGTTGGGAAAGGCGAAAATTAAGGGAACGGCGCCGGGTTGGGGCGACGCCGGGGTAAAAAGTAGGGTTTCTCCCTGGGGAATGGCCATGGCTAATCCCCGCTAATCAGCGCCAAGAGTTGCTCCGTGGAGACCTTGCCGCTCAGGTCGGAGCCTTCCAGGAGGCTATCCGCCAGATCCCGTTTTTGGCGGTGGAGATCGACGATTTTTTCCTCAATGGTGTTTTTCGCCACCAGTCGGTAAATGGTGACGGGGCGCTTTTGCCCAATGCGGTGGGCCCGGTCGGACGCCTGATCCTCCACGGCGGGATTCCACCAGGGGTCCATATGGATCACATAGTCGGCGGCGGTGAGGTTTAAGCCCGTGCCCCCGGCCTTGAGGCTAATTAAAAAGACGTCCCCTTCCCCCCGTTGGAAGGCCTCCACCCGTTGTTGCCGGGCCTTCATGGGCGTGGAGCCGTCTAGGTATTGGTAGTGAATCCGGCGCTGGTCGAGGTAGGCCCGAATAATATTTAAATGATCCACAAATTGGCTAAAGACCAGCGCCTTGTGGCGATTTTCCAACAGTTCCCCCACAATTTCCCCAAAGGTTTCTAGCTTGGAACTGGGAATGGCGCTCTCCGGCAGAATCAGACTGGGATTACAACAGGCCCGGCGCAGGCGCATAATTTCCGCCAAAACTTGCAGGTGTTTAGCGCCGGGATCGGCCTCGCTGTTTTCCAATTTGCTCACCGCTTGGCGCCGGAGGGCTTCGTAGAAGGCCATTTCCTGCTGGCTCAGTTCCACCTGCAATAAAATTTCCGTGCGGGGGGGCAATTCCTGGAGAACTTGAGATTTAGTCCGCCGGAGGATAAAGGGCTGGATCAGGCGCCGCAGTTGTTGGCGGGCCGGTTTGCTTTGCAGGCGCTCGATGGGGTTGGCGAAACGCTCGTTGAAACTTTCCAAGGATCCCAGGAGACCGGGGTTAATAAAACGGAAGAGGTTCCAGAGTTCCCCTAAATGGTTCTCAATGGGGGTGCCGGTGGTGATCATTTTGAATTGGGCCTGGAGACTCATGGCGGCTTGGGAGCGTTTGGTGGCCATGTTTTTAATGGCTTGGGCTTCGTCCAGCACAATCACCTGCCATTCCACCTGGGCCAAAAGTTCCGCCACTTCCTCCTGTTGCAGTAGCCCGTAGGTGCAGACCACTAGATCAAAAGGCTGTAAATTCTCCAGCGCCGACGCCCGATCTCCGGCGCCGAATTGAAAGGGATTCAAGGTGGGGGCAAAGCGCCGGGCCTCCGCGATCCAGTTGGGACAAACGGAGGTGGGCGCCACGATTAAGACCGGCCCCGACGCCGCCCGGGTCAAAATTAAAGCCAACGCCTGCACGGTTTTTCCTAAGCCCATATCGTCCGCCAGACAGGCGCCGACGCCCCAATGGGCCAAGCGGGCTAACCATTGAAAACCTTCCAATTGATAGTCCCGCAATTCCGCCTGGAGGGTGGAGGGCACTTGGGGATGGAGGTCCTTCATCTCCCGGATACGCTGGCAATGCTCCCGCCAATGGCGGTCCGCCTGTAAATCCGCCACCTCGTCAAAGAGGTCTTCCAGCGCCAGCGCCGCCAGGGGATTAAAACGGCGCCCCGCTCCCTGCTTATCAGAGAAGGCCTTTAGCTCCTCTAGGCGCTGGCGAAACTCCTGGGTCAGTGCTACAAACTGCCCGTCCGCTAGGGGAATAAAACGCCCCGGACTTTGCTCTAGTAGATCCATCAACTGCTGGAGGTTGAGAATCAAATTATCGTCAATCCGCAATTCTCCCTCCGCCGCAAACCAGTCCCGCTGGCGGTTGATATTGAGGTTAAATTGCCCAAAGCCGGCCCGCTGGTGCACCCGCAGTTTTTCCCCCTCGGGCCATTCCACCTTGACCTGATCCCCCAGGTCTTGCAGTTCCAAAAGCAGTTCTAGACAGTGCTCCGGGTCTTCCAATAACCATTCCTCCCCCTCGCCGTCCTGAAGCGCCAAGGTGGGGCAGGCTTTGACAATAGCCCGAGCTTGCTCCGTCTCCTCCCGCAAATCCCGACGAGTCTGGTACCGAGCGCCGTTAATTTCCGTAATCAGGGTCGCTCCCCCTTTCCCCGGTTGGCAGTAGGGGCCGGCTTCCCCGAAGGGCCGCGTTAACAGCGCCGCTTTGAGGCCGCCCCCCAGGGGCAAAAGATGGACGTGGGGCAGAGGGCTGGCGGGCAGTTCCTCCGCGTTTTCGGCGCCGCCGCCGATGTCGGAGTGGATGGTGACTAAACTGGCCAGGGAATTAATGGCGCTGAGGACTTGATCCTGGGCCGCTTCGGGCACCTCTAGGCGATTTTTCGACCCCAAAATAGTGGCGATCTGCTCGTGTTGGGGGGTGAGGGTAATCACCTTTAAACGGGTGAGACCGTCCCGGAGCACGAGGATTTTGTCCGCCATGGCTAAACTGGGCTGGAGTTCCAGAACTAGGCGCCCGGCGCCGGTATTTTTCACCAACAGTTCCGGCTCCCCGGCGATGACTTCTAATTGAATGGGGGGGTGGTCGTCTAAAAAGACGTAGGGATGACCGACCAGGGCGCTAAAGGCCAAGTCGCTAAACTCATAGTCCACCTGCCCGTAGTAGCCCCGATGGGTCGTTTCCAGATGGCCGCAAATGCGCCAGTCCTGGGGCGTTAGGTAATCCAGTTCCTCCGCTTGTTTATTCAGGCGCTTGAGCGCCACGGCCCGCCCCGCCGTCCATTCCCCTTTCTTGCTCCAGGCCTGCTCCCTGGGGGCGAGGCTAAAGTGGGTGGGGCCGTGGAGGGTCACAAACCAAGCTAGGCGCTTAGACACCGTCGGGGCGTTTTCCGGCGCCGGCGCCGTCGAGGGGCTTTTGGCTAACTGGAGCAGGGCGTTCAACGACAATTCCCAGTCGCTCTGGGGCTTGATCAGATCCAAAATCGTCCCGGCGCTTTCCTCCGCCCGCCATTCCCGAGCGATTTCCCCATAGGTCTCCTTGCGCTCGGATTCGCACCGGGAGAGCAATTCCGCCATCTCCGCCGCCAACCAGTGATACCCGGCCCGAAACGCTCGGCGCTGGAGATCCTGGGCGTAGTTAATTAACGGCGCTTGGTTATCCAACTGGAGCCAATAGGCGACGATCAACTTGAGAAAAGTAATCGCGCCCTCTTCCTGGGCCCGGGGACGACAGAGATTATGGAGAATCTCTAACATTTTCCGGTCTCCCTTCTGCCAAGCCGAGAAGGTGTAAAGAATGTAGTAAATTTCGTGGAGCGTTTCTCCCTCTGTTAAGGACAGGGCGCTATTTAAATAACCGCCAGCCTCGTCGGCGCCGGAGGCCTGGGCGCGAATCAGAATCAAGGCGTAGAAAACCCCCCCTAAGCCGGGGAGAATCACCTTCCGTTTGCGGGTCTGTTTTTTAAAGCTGGTCAGCGCCTTTTGGTAAGCGGTCTGGGCTTGTTCGTACTGCGCTTTCAGGAACGCCAGGGTTCCCTGATAGAGGAAAAAGTAACTCGGGTGAAGATCTAGGGGGCTTTTCTCCAAATAGCGCAACAACTCCGAGAGTTCCGACAGTTCCCCCCGCAGGGTCATTTCCTGACAGAGAAGCAAAGCCAGTTCCGCTGATTGAGTCTGGGGATCGCTGACCCGATCCTTTAATAACTCGTAGATTTCATCCGCCGGGGTCAGATCCGACGCCGCCTTTTCCAACTTAGCCACCGTCACCCGCTCCAAAAACGGCGCCGAGAGACTGGCGATCCAATCCAAATCCGGGGGATTATCCGCCATTTCCAATAACAGCGCCGTTAAACTGGGGCGGCGCCGGCTGGAGGAATAGTAATTAAAGTCCTTAAATTGCTCTTCGATAAAGGCCAAATCCTGCTGATAAACGCCGATGCGCACCTCCCGGATCAGTTCCCCCTCATGGCGGAAAGTCCGGCGCTGTTGGGAGCCGTAGCGAGAAATGGGACGAATTTCCGCCACCAGATCCGCCAGTCGGGGATAAACCCCGGCTTTCACCGCGTCCCGAGAGGCGATTTCTCGAAGCGGCGCCGGACAGGCGGGGCCTTTTTTCAGATCCGCCATATTCAGACGGCTGAGTTTGTCCAGAATCGATTTGACAGTGACGACGGTGAAGGCGTTGGCCTGAGAGTCGCGATGCCCCAAGCGATTCAGACACTGGGCCAGATCGGTGTAGGTGGCGGCTTCGTAAAAAACGGCCAACAAACGGACAATGGTCTTCTCTACCGCCGACAAGGCTTGATACTGTCTCTGGAGACTCTGATAGGTTTGGGCGGAAACGGCGCTCATGGCAAACGGGATTCGATTGGCGGCAAGGCCCAGGTTGGAAGCGTTCAGGGCGATCCCTTACCATACCCTATCTTTAGAGCGTTTGTCAGATCCGCGGGATCTTCTTCTTCTGGGCTACCGTGTGTATAGCCAGCGCCGAGATCCCCCCTAACCCCCCTTGGAAAGGGGGGAACAAGACTCAAAGTCCCCACTTCGACAGGCTCAGTACGGCGCCTTGTAAAGAGGGATTGTCCCACTGAGCAACGCCGAAGTGTAGGGGGATCAAACCCACAATTTAGGTCTTTAACCGAGATCTGCGTACACCGTAGCCTTTTGGGGGCAATCGGGAAACTGTCAGAGAAATGTTAAGAATTGTTGCGGCTTTGAGATCTTTTTGCTAAGGTGTGCTTGCAGGAGCAATTTCCACGCTGAGTTAGTCTTGGAGGCGTTATTCCGATGCTCTATGTTCTAGGTTGTTTACGGCGAAGCGCCGATTGAGATTCGGGGCGCCGAGGGATTAGGCCCCCATTTTTCCAGTCTTTAACTTATTTTCCAGAGTCTATCTCTCCCCTGTCCGGGTCTGTCGGCTTTAGGGTAAGAGCCTTTTCCCTTCATCCGGGACGGCGCTTTTCCCCAAAACGCCAACCCCAGATTTTTAATCCTAGGGGGTAGGATTCGACCTCGCCCTATTTGGAGGTGGTTGTTATGAACCTTTCCGCTCAAACCGCTTTAGTCACCGGCGCTTCTCGGGGTATTGGCCGCGCCATCGCCCAGGAATTAGCCCGGCAAGATCTGAAAACCTTAATTCTGGTCGCTCGCAACGAAGACCAACTGCGCCAATTAGCCGCCGAGTTAACCGCCGATCGCCCCGACTTGCAAACCGCGGTGGTTCCCTTGGATCTCACCGATCCCATCGCCGTCAACACCGCTATCGCCCGAGTCTGGCGGGATTACGGCCCCATCGACCTATTGGTGAACTGCGCCGGAGTTGCTTACCAAAGCCCCTTTCTCCAGAGTCGTTTTCCCCAGGTTTATCAGGAAATCTCCCTCAACCTCTTGGGTCTCTACAGCGTCACCCGTTGCGTGGCCCGGCGCATGGTCTCCCAGGGCGGGGGAGCGATTGTCAACGTCTCCAGTTTGATGGGCAAAGTGGCGGCGCCGACCCTAGCCACCTACTCCGCCACCAAGTTCGCCATTCTCGGTTTTAGCGAGGCCCTGCGGGGGGAACTGCAAGCCCACAATATTAAAGTCGTCACCCTTCTGCCCACCCTGACGGACACGGATATGAGCCGCAATCTACAGCGCTACCGTTGGGTCAAACCCATGACCGCCGGTCGGGTGGCCCAGGCCCTCGTCCGGGGACTGCGGCGCAATCAAAGCGAGATTGTGGTGGGCTGGCAGAGTCATTTGGCCCTGCTCTGTCAAAAAACGGCGCCCTGGTTACTCCACCGGATTCTCCTCCTAGCTATGCCCCAATCGGTTTAAAGACCGGCTTTTGAGATCCCCCTCAATCCCCTTTGGGAAGAGAAGCCTCTCAGATTAGTCAGTTGCTCTGTCTGCCCTCATCCCCCAGCCCCTTCTCCCAGAGCGGGAGAAGGGGAGTCAAAGTCCCTCTCCCTTCTTGGGAGAGGGATTAGGGTGAGGGCTAAAAGTTTGAAGCGTACTAGTTCTAACAGTAAGACGTGGCCCTTGGGAAGGGGGATCTTGAACTCAGCTAGGGGCTAGGCAAGGGCTGGAGGCGAGCGGCCTGCCAAGTCAGTTGTCGTTGCAGGGCGGCGCCGCTCTCTTCCAGTAATTGCTGGGCGTAGAGTTGGTTTTGCAGGCTTTCCCCCTGGGAGACTAAATTTCCCAACCCCTCCACTAGTTTTCGTAAATTAGTCCTAAAGTTAGGATCTCCCGTCAGTTGTTCCACGTCGCTGGTAATTTTTTGGGTGTTTTCCAGGGTGACTCGGGCGGACTCTAAGGCTCTTTGCACCGTCAGCAGGAGTTGGGGATCGTTTAAATTGGCGGAAATGGATTGTAAATTGGCGCTGGTGGCGGCGGTGTTGGCTAAAATTTCTTCCAGTTGTTGGCTCAGGCGCTGGGCGTCCACGGCGGCGAGTTTAGCGTTCACTTCCGCCACGGAGACTTCTAACCCTTTCCCTAGCGCCTGAAGTTGACGGTTCGTGGCCCGGATTTCCCCCAGTCCGGCGGTAATTTGTCCCCGATTTTCCGCCACCAACTGATTGAGTTGGGTTATTAACAGCGCCGATTGCCGAATGGCTTGGTCAAGACTGGCTTGATTGCGCTCTAAAACCTGATTTAAATTCTGCCCCAACAGCGCCGCGTTCTCCGCCGCCTGACTAATGGCCGCGGTGGTGCGGGAGACGCCTTGAATTTGCCCCCGGGCGGATTTGGACAGGAGGGCGATTTCGTCGCTCATGGCCGCCACCCGGGCCGAGGCCAGCGCCGCGTTGCGGAGGGTTTCGTTGATATTTTTCATCAATTCCGGGTTGCTGTAGGCTTCGCTCAGGCGGGTCAGACTATCGATCAGTTGGGCGCCGGATTGCCCCTGAAAGGTTTGACCGTCGCACATAATCTCCTTGGCCGCCTGACAATCTTGAGCTAGGGGATCCAGCGCCAGGGCCCGCTCCGAGAGGCGCCGGGGCGGCGTAATATCAATAGCCGCTTCCCCGATCAGTCCGTAGCGATTAATGGCGATGGTCGAGTCCTGGGGCATCCGTAGCTGGTCGGAGCTAATCTGCAAAATGGCCTGAATGCCGTTACTGCCGGGAATCAACCCGGCTAGCTTCCCCACCGTCACTCCCCGGAAGCGCACCGGCGCGCCCAATTGCAACCCCCCCGCGTCCTCAAAATCCACCCGCAGGTCATAGGTTTGCTTTCCCCAGGCGGCGCCCCGCAACCAAAAGACTCCCGCCCCTAGGAGCGCCAACCCCAAGAGGGCAAAGAGACCAACGGAGCCTTCCTGAAGCGTGCGGGGTCGTAGCATAATCAGCCAAGCGGTAAGAGCGTTTTCAATCTAACAGACGAATCGGCCCCTCCGTTCTGGCTTCAAAAAATTGACGCACTAACGGATTGTCTGTACTATCAATTTCCGCCGCGGCGCCTTGCCATTGAATTTGACCGTCGTAGAGAAAGACCACCCGCTGGGCGGTGCGGCGAATGGTGCTTTCCTGATGGCTGACCATGACGTAGGTGTCGCAACCCTGGGGAGAACTTCGCAAGCGCCGCACCAGATCCTCGATGACCGTAGAGGCGATGGGATCGAGACCGGCGGTGGGTTCGTCGTAAAGAATAATATCCGGGTTATCTTCGGGATTCTCGGGATTGGACATAATGGCCCGGGCAAAACTGACCCGTTTGCGCATCCCCCCGGAGAGTTGGGCGGGGTAATAGTCGCTAATATCCTGTAACCCCACCAGCGCCAACTTTTCCGCCACCAATTCCCGAATTTTTTCCCGGGGCAAGCGGGAATGCTCGTAGAGGTAAAAGCCCACATTTTCCCCCACCGTGAGGGAGTCAAACAGCGCCGATTGTTGAAACACCAGGGCCACCCGCAGGGACTCCTGACCGTCCTCCACCAGACCCCGGCGCGGTTGATTTTTAACCCAGACCTCGCCGCCGTCAATGGGCAACAATCCGGCGATAACCCGAAGAATGGTGGACTTGCCGGTGCCGGAGGGGCCGATGATCACCAGGGCCTCTCCCCGGTAGAGGGTGAGATCCACTTGATCTAAAATGCGGCGCCGGCCAAAGGATTTGCAGACGCCCCGCAATTCAATCAACGGCTCGGCCATAGCTGGCTCCCTTAAACAGTAGCGTCGATCATAGCAGGGTCGGATGCGCCCTCCTTTGTCAGAGGCGTTGGGGGGGGATCAAACCGGAGCGCCGACCCTCTTTAAACAACAGCCTAGTAAACAACCGTCTAGGGGGAGCGCCGGAGCTTAAAACTTGGCTTTTTTCCGTAGCAGTTCGCCGATGGTTAAGCCGATTTGAGATTGCCCGTCAAAGACGGTGCCCGCCTCGCCGTTCTGAAGCGTAACTTCCGCCAGGTGGTAGCCCTCCTCCGGCAGAGGCATATAGCCCACCTTGGCCACGGTTTCCGGCGCCGATTTGAGGTAGAACTCGACAAAATCCCGTAAGTTGCCGTTATTCTGGGCGGCGGCGAGGTTGACGTAGATAAACAGCGGTCGCGAGAGGGGTTGATAGGTCGCCTTTTCCACATTCTCCTTCGTCGGCGCCACCGGGCCGGCGCCGTTGTCGATGGGAACGGCTTTGAGCTGTTTGGCGTTTTGTTCGTAGTAAGCTAAGCCAAAGTAACCGAGGGCGTTGGGATTTTGCTCCACCTCCTGAACGGTAATGCCGTCGTCTTCGGTTTGCAGGTAATCCATCCGACTGGCGCCGGCTTTGCCCACAATGGCTTCGGTAAAGTAGTCAAAGGTGCCGGAATCGCCGCCGGGGCCCACTAAACGCAGGGGTTGGTCGGGAAAAGCGGGGTTCACCTGATTCCATTTCGTTACTTTGCCCTGGGCGCTAGGCTCCCACATCGTCTTCAACTCCGCCACCGTCAGGCCGTTAACGGCGCTGTTTTGGGGATTGACCACCACCGTCAGGGCGTCGAAGGCGATGGGCAGTTCAAGGAAACGGACTTCGTTTTGGTTGCAGAGGTTCATCTCTTCCCGATTGATGGGGCGAGAGGCGTTGCTGATTTGGGTCTTGCCTTCGCAAAATTGGCGGAAGCCCCCCGTGGTGCCGGAAAAGTTAATTTGAATGGGGGGAGCCTTCGGCGCCGATTGCTGATACTGCTCTAACACCGCTTTGCTGATGGGATAGACCGTGCTGGAACCGTCGATGCTAAAGGGTTCCTGGGGCGATTGACCGCAGGCTCCCAAGCTCAGCGCCAGAGCCGTTAAGGCTAAACCTTGACCCCAGACTGGATAGACTCTAGAGGTTAGAGAAATAGGCATAGAAGTTAGTTTGGATTAAGTTCGCCATAGAGCCTCAATTATTCCAAACAAACTTGATTTGGTGGGTTAACGGGAGATTAAGCTCCCTGACACGCCCCCGTCCCTACCCCTGTTCCCCTTCGCAGGGTAAACAGAGATCCGCCGCCAGCGCCCGGTCTTCCCGATTTAATTCGGCGATGGCCTTTTGCATAATCTCCGGCAGGCTTAACCCCGCTTCCGCTTGACGGAGCCAGCGCTGGGCGGTATTGCCTTCCTTAACCCAGCGCCGCAGGGGAGAAAGAAAACAGCTAAAGCCGCTGGTTTTAGCCAAGGGATAAACTTCTTCGTAGAGGGCTTCCACCCAAAGGTTCGCTTGAATCGGCGCTCCGTCCCGCCAGTGATGGAGGGTGGCGTCTAAACTTTGCTGGGCGGCGGCCTGTTCGTTCTGGGCCGTTAAAACCGCCAACTCCGAGGGCGTTAGGGCGCTTTGTTGGAGGGGATCGAGGGTCGGGTCTTGGCTCAGTTGTAAAATCCGGGCTTCAAGCAAGGCGATGATGGCCAACAGCGCCAGGGGTTCGGTCACCAAATCGCAAATTCGCAGTTCCAAGCGATTGAGGTTGTAGGGGCGATTATCGCCGTTGGGACGAACGGAAGACCAGAGATGACGCACATTTTGCATGGTTCCCAGGGCCAACTGGGCCTCCGTCCACTGGATAAAATGCCGATGACTGGTAAAAAAGGGCGCTTCCGGCGGCGTTTGGGGGAACATCCGCCAACGGGTCGAATGGGCGCCGGTGATTTCGCCGTTAAAAAAGGGGGAGGCGGCGCTGAGCGCTAGGTAAAGGGGCGCTTCCACTCGGATTAAACGGCAGGCTCTGATCAATAATTCGGGATCGCTGATACCAATATTAATGTGGACGCTGGCGGTGACCACGTCAGTCCCGTAGGTCTTCTCAATGTATTCGTGGTAAGGATTGAGGGGATCGGAGCGGTAAAAGCGGTCGGCGCCGCCCAGGGAGAGGCAACTGCCGGGAACAAGGGTATAGTCCCCTTGACGGTGGAGGTAGTCCCGCAAACGCAGACGAGGGCGCAGAATCGCGCAGAGGAGCCGGTCGTAATTGGCCAGGGGCGCCGTGGTGTATTCCACATTGCGATTATCGGGTTCCCGCACAAATCCCGAAAGATCCCGGACAATCCGGTCGGAAAGACCCACAATTTCCCCCTGGGGGGTGCCGGTATAAATCTCAATCTCAACGCCTTTGGTTAATAGCACTGAGTCCTCCTCCCTTGCATCGAGTTTTCCCTATTATCCGTGATCCGCTTCCTCCTTCATCGCGGGGGAGTCGTCTTGGGCGCTGGGGCCGGGGGGAGCCAGACTGACGCCCCGATATTTCAGCGCCGTCGGGGGCTTGGTCTCCGGGGTGGGGATGGCCGCGGGACAAGCGGAATAATTCACGCCTCGGTAGCATTGAGCCAGTTTTTCTCCCTGGGGCGTCGGGGGCGGAGACGCGGTCGGCGCTTCGTAGCTAATGCCCCGATATTGGCGGCTCTTTTCGGCGTTAATCGGCGCCGTTGGGGCGGGTTGGAGTTGAAGCCAGAACTGGCGGACGGCGACGGCGGTGATCAGCAGGAGCAGAATTTGAATCTGCCAGGGCGCTAGCAGGAGACTAACCAAGAGAAAGAGCAGGGTCAAAACCGCCGTTAGGTAAGCGATTTCCGCCTCGGATTTTTGGGCGACGTAACGAGCGCCGAGCGCCAAGGCTAAAGGAATTAAAAAGCCGATATGGTGAATTTCCATGGAGACCTCCCAGGGTGGGGAACCTTTTTCTATTTTCCCCCCGGAGTCGGCGCGAGATTCTGTTCAGCGCCGACAAAACCCCCAGTTTTATTCTTTCTTTCAACGCCAAGGCGCGCGCGCGTGTTTAGATCCCCCCTAGTCCTCCTTGCCAGGGCTACCGCGTACCCTTCAGAAAAGCGGGTTTACCGGAGAGGCGTTAGAGAAGGGGTATAATAGCTCAGTTTTGAGAACTAGAATCGGAGCAGTATGGGGGAAAACCTTTGGCGGACCTTAACCCTAGCCCAATTTTCGCCCCGTCTTTGGGGTCAGGGCAGTTACCTCCATCGCTTAGTGGGCGTCGCGGGGGCCTGGACTCCCGCCAGTCGACTCTGGCCTTGGACGGAAGCCTTGTCGGCGCTGTTATTGGCTCTAATCTTTGCCCTGGCGCCCTTTACCTCCACCACCATGCTCGGCGCCTTGATGGCGCTCTGCGGCGCTTTTTGGCTTTTGTTAACCCTGGGCGACCGCTCCGGCTGGGGGTTGACGCCGATGCACCTCTTAATTTTTCTCTACTGGCTCGTTTCGGCGCTGGCTACGGGACTATCGCCAGTCAAGCTGGCCGCAGCCGGGGGCT
The DNA here is from genome assembly GCA_016471375.1 of Cyanobacteria bacterium RI_101. Lineage (GTDB taxonomy): Bacteria > Cyanobacteriota > Cyanobacteriia > Cyanobacteriales > Microcystaceae > Synechocystis. The sequence goes on along the minus strand of WGLZ01000069.1, from coordinate 26,306 downwards.
TGGCCAAGTTAACGGTTAACCTCTTCGTGTTTCTGCTGGCGGCCCGGGCGCTCCGTTCCCGCCTTTGGTTGAATCGCTTGGTAACCTTAATTTTACTCATTGGCTTTTGGGTCAGTTGCTACGGGATTAAACAACAATTTGACGGCGTGGAGCAGTTAGCCACCTGGAACGACCCCGCGTCCGAAATGGCCGGCGCCACCCGGGTGTTTAGTTACCTCGGCAACCCTAATTTACTCGCCGCCTATATTTTGCCCATGTTGGCGCTGAGCTTGGCCGCTGTTTTTGTCTGGCGGGCTTGGCTTCCCAAACTGCTGGCCTTGAGCATGGTTTTCGCCCACTTGGCTTGCCTCTACTTCACCCAAAGTCGGGGCGGTTGGATCGGCGCCGTCGGACTCTTGTTTGTCTTGTTACTCCTCTCCTATCTCTGGTGGAAGCCCTACCTATCCCCTTTCTGGCAAACCTGGCTCCTCCCCGGCGCTCTGGGATTAATCGCCGCGGCGTTTATCCTCGGTTTCCTTTTTGTGGCGCCTCTGCGTCTGCGAATTTTAAGTATCTTCGCCGGGCGGGGCGATAGCAGTAACAACTTTCGGATTAACGTCTGGGAAGGCGTGAAAAGCATGATCCGAGACCGACCCATTCTCGGTATTGGCCCCGGCAACAGCGCCTTTAATAAAATCTATCCCCTCTATATGCGCCCCAAATACAGCGCCCTGAGCGCCTATTCTATCTATCTAGAAATCTTGGTGGAAACCGGCGCTGTCGGCTTTGCGACTATGGCTTGGCTGATGGTCGTCACCTTCAGTTGGGGAATAAAACTGACGCAAAACCTGCGAAACCGACTGGATCGTCAGGGGCTATGGCTTCTCGGCGCCCTAGGGGGAATCGCCGGATTACTGACCCACGGTTTTGTCGACACCGTCTGGTATCGCCCCCCTATTAGCAGTCTATGGTGGTTTCTCATGGCGCTGGTGGCTAGCCAGATTGCAGAGGCGCTCAGCCGCCAGGAAGAACTGGTAGAATAGTTTCGTTTCTAAACTTAGTCGTTATCCCAACGCTCCGCGGCCATCAGATCGCCGATTTGATCCCGAAGGAGAAAGTCGCTCCGCTCTAGTTCTCGCTCTACGCAGACCCACTCCCGGGGGGGGATATACTGACAAAGAACATAGATGGGCTGATGACGGCTGACAGTTCCCTTTTCGACCAATTGGCGGACTTCGTCCTGAAGCGCCGTTAAGGAATAGCCAAAGATGTGGCGGGGAGCTAAAGTCGAGGTACTCATAAAAAATAGCTAGGTTTAAGCTGGTGAGCTGATAACTTCACTATACCGTAGCGCAAGAAAAACAAAAATGGGATTTTTGCTGTATCTTCAACTACTTTTTTTAAGAGAAGTGACCTCTTTTCTCGCTCAAGACGGGAAAGAAAGCCCCTAAACTCCAATGGGCAGAGGCTTTCCCCCTAGCTTCCGCCGGCGCTGGCGCCGATCTCTCCTTGGAGTTGGGTGATGAACCCCTCACAATTGTCTTAACGCAAAAACTTTTCTCTTCCCCTTGCCAAGCTCAAGAGAGTTTGCTATAGTCATAAAAGTCTAAAAAAAGCCGGGATAGCTCAGTTGGTAGAGCAGAGGACTGAAAATCCTCGTGTCGGCGGTTCAAGTCCGCCTCCTGGCATTCATCAACCCTATATGTAGCAAGGCTTTCAGACCCCAGACGCTAAATATAGATCTCTCAAAAACTGGCCGAAAGTAGTCCGCCGGTTTTGGGAAGATAAAATAAACCCCGCGCGGGGCGGGGAGGAAAGGCACATCTAGGGCGCGCCGGGAAAACGCTCAATTCGCTCTGCCCGTGTACTCTCATAATTTAACGCTGGCTAAGGTCAAACATTGGGGAAGTAGTCGGGGTCTAGGATTTGCTCCTGGGTGAAGGGGCATTTTGCAGGGAAAACTTGTTTTTCCAATTCTGTGCTTGCGGATTCCCTTGCGTCTTGATAAAAGTCCGCCAGGTTATCGTGCAGATAGGGTTTGAGACTCGGACTGTCTTTAAGAATGCGGCGAATGGCGCGCCGTTGCTCATTAATGGTCAAGCGCCAACTATTGGTTTGCTTGTTGGGTTGGTATCGCCATTTCAGAAGGTGCATGATTAGCACTTCTAGGCGGTTCCCAATTTCCCGTTTGTCACTGCGTCCCATTGATTCGATCTCTTCAATCAGATTTTCTAGGTCTAGGGCATGGAAGTTACCCTCCTTGAGGGTTTTGGCGGTTTCTTCGATCCACTGGTTAAAGTCGGTTTCGTAGAGCGCGGTCATGGGGTTTCTCCTGAGTTGGGGGGATTCTTAAGTTTTTGGTTAGCCTGAGCGAGAATAAGGTCAAGCATTGGGGAAGTAGTCGGAGTCTAGGATTTGCTCCTGAGTGAAGGGGCATTCTAGGGGGAAGACAGAGGGGGAGAGATTGGTTTCGGTGGCCGCGTTTAGCCGCGCTTTCTTGTAACAGTTGGCGATGCTAGCCGTTAGAAGGGAACGTAGGCTGGGGCTATCTTCCAGAACAAGCTCGATTTCGGTGCGCTGGGTGTTGATGGTGGCAATCCAGCTTCGGGTTTGTTTTTCGGGTTGATACTTGCATTTGAGGAGGTGCATCAGCAAGACGATTAATCGGCTTTTGATTTCTCGCTTGTTATTGCTTCCCATGGATTCGATCTCTTCAATCAGGTTTTCTAGGTCTAGGGCATGGAAGTTACCCTCCTTGAGGGTTTTGGCGGTTTCTTCGATCCACTGGTTAAAGTCGGTTTCGTAGAGGGTGGTCATGGGGTTTCTCCTGAGTTGGGGGGATTCTTAAGTTTTTGGGGAGCTTGGGCGATAGTCCTAGGCGACTTGGGCCAACAACGGCGCCGCTTCGAGGAGTTTTTGGGTGTAGGGATGTTGGGCGCGGCGGAAAATGGTTTCCGTGGGGCCCATTTCTACAATTTGTCCCTGGGTCATCACGGCGATACGGTCGCAGAAAAAGCGGGCGACCCAGAGATCGTGGGTGATAAAGAGGTAAGTCAGATGAAAACTCTCCTTTAATTCCCGCATCAGTTCCAAAACTTGACTCTGGACGCTGGCGTCCAACATACTCACCGGCTCGTCGCAGATCACCAGTTTGGGCTTAGTAATCAGCGCCCTGGCGATAGCCACCCGTTGCTGTTGTCCCCCGGAGAGTTCCTTTGGATAACGGTAATAGTAATCTTCCACCGGCGTTAATTTTACCCTCTCCAACATGGCTTTAACCTGGATTTCCGCCTCCTGGGGGGAAGCTAATCCATGGATAAAGAGAGGGTCTGCAATACTGTTTCCCACCGTCATCTTGGGATTCAGACAAGCGCCGGGGTCTTGGAAAATCATCTGCAACTGTCGGCGCCGGGACTGCATCTGGGCGGGAGAAAGACGGGTTAGGTCTTCGCCGTCAAACCAGATTTCGCCGCTAGCGGCGGGCAAAAGTTGTAAAATTGTTCGGGAAAGGGTGGATTTACCGCAACCGGATTCCCCCACTAATCCGAGGGTTTCCCCCGGATAAATGTCTAAGCTGACATTATCCACCGCCTTAATCCAACTTTTTTGGCGCCGGAGGAGCTGTTCGATTAAATTCCCCTCCAAACTAAACTGTTGGCGCAGGTTTTTCACCTGTAGCAAAGGCGGGACATTGTCCGAATTAAAGGCTTTTTTCCGATCCAAATTATGAATATGGAGAGCCGAGTCCAGTAAGGATTGAGTATAGGGATCTTGCGAGGCGGTTAGGAGGGTTGCCATCGGCGCCGTTTCCACAATCGCGCCCCCATTGAGCACCGCCACTCGGTCGCAGTAGGCTCCCACCATGGCCAGATCGTGGGAAATGAGCAATAACCCCATATTATCCTCGGCGCAGAGGCGGGTTAATTCCGCTAAAATTTCCGCCGCCACCGTCACATCCAGCGCCGTGGTGGGTTCGTCCGCCACGATTAACTTGGGCTTGAGCAACAGCGCTAGCGCCATCGCCACCCGTTGTCGCATACCGCCGCTAAATTCATGGGCGTATTGTCCCCACCGGGCCGGGGGGATCTTGACCCGTTCTAGGGCTTCTAGGGCGTTTCGCTTAGCGGTCTTGCTTTCTAAGTCGGGACGATGCGCTCGGAGGGTTTCTAGGCAATGCTCCCCAATGGTCATGAGGGGATCGAGGCGAGTCATGGGATCTTGAAACACCAGCCCTACCGCTTCTCCCCGAAAGCGCCGCAGTTCTTCTCCCTCCAGCTCGACAATAGACTGTCCCTCAAACAGGGCCCGGCCTTGAACCCGAGTTCCCCGGGGAAGTAGCCCGAGAATGGCCCGTCCTAGAGTGGATTTTCCGCACCCCGACTCCCCCACCAGCCCGACTTTTTCTCCCCGCTCTAGGGTCAAGGAAATGTCTTTCAAAGCCCAATCGGCGCTGTGGGGATAGGCTACGGCGAGGTTTTCGGTGACAAGCATGGCAGTGAGCAGTGAGCGGGGAACAGTTAACAGGGAACAGTGAGCAGTTAACAGTGAGCAGTTAACAGTTAACCACTATAGCGGTAGCCAGATATTCTGCGAACACCATCAGCATATTAGCCGATAACTGATATCTGATATCTGTATAGCAGGCCTAAATGGGTAGTGAACGCAATCAAAGGATTATCCCCCCCAATCCCCCTTTGAAAGGGGGGCGCAAATCAAACCCTGTTCATAATTCATTTAGGCCCGCTATATTTTACTCGTTCATATTGCGATAGGTCGCCACCGCGGAGGGAGAAATACCGTTTAAATAGCGGAAGATCCAATATTTAAAAACAGTATCTAAAACAACAGGGAAAGTGGCAATAAAGAGAAAATTAAAATCCTGATTTTCCGGTAAGCCAAAATGCTGGGCAATGCTCTTGAGCACCACCTCCCAACCGTGGGGAGAGTGGAACCCCACAAAGACGTCGGTAAAAAGAATGATTAAAAACGCTTTGGCGGAATCGCTCAGGCCGTAGACAATTTCGTCGATAAATTCCTTTAACACTTGAATCTCTTTACGACTGGTAAAGAGTACGCAGATAAAAGCAATCAGAGAAAAGAGGTCGGCGAAAATATTGGCGATGGCGTTGGTGCCCACCCGACGGAAGTTTTCAGAAATTTCCGCGGCTTTTTCCCGCATTTTTTCGTTAATTTGCTCCGGCGTTAGGGGATCGTTAAACCCTAACAGTCCTCGGAAATGGAGAGAGTATTCAAACTTTTGCAGTTCTTCATAGGCTTCCGCCTCCATATTTTGATTAATAAAAACAATTTCTGCGTGTTGTTCAAAATAAGATTCCACCAAGGGCGTTAAAAAGAAGGTCTTGGTCAACTGATGAACCAACAGGGGAATAATGACCAACATCAAGAGAAATTTAACCGACAGCGCCGTTTTGTAGCGGGAATTGCGATATTGGTTGAGGACTTTGCGCTCTCCCTCGTCCGACTGGGGATTCATGTTTTCTCGGAGCCGGTCAACGGTGCGGAGAAAGGAGCGGGGCAAAACTCCCGTTTTATTAGAAGCGGTGTCGATTTTTTGGAGCGCGTCTTCCTGACGAATCTGGCGGAAGGCTTGATGGCGGCTAGCGACGCGCAGGGGCGAATGGGGCCCGCCATTTTTTGACTCTAGGGAGCCGCCTAGATTGCGGGGCGCCGTCGTCTGGTAAGGGGGGGCGTAGCGCTGGAGAATCGCGTCGATCAAATCCAGTTTTTCCAAGGAAGAGGGAGGGGGTTCCCCGGGAGCCAGGGCCCGACTGTAGGCCGACAATTGGCGCTCGATGGTTTGTAGATGGCGGTTGACTTCGGCGTTGAAATAAGCCAAGGCGCCGGCGCCGTAATCGCTGTTTTGGGCGGAGATTTTTTTGCCGCCAAAATATTGGTCTTCGATCTCTTTAACGGAGGCCGCCGAGCGAAAGGCCTGGTCAAGGTGGCGCTCTGGGTTTCCCCCCAACCAGTGGGTCGTTTGTCGCCAGAGGGAAGTTAACTTGCTCATGTTTTGGTGTCCGCCCCTAGACCATAAACGAGGGAAACTGGGACTGGGGCTGGCGGTCGCGCCAACGTCCAGGGCATAATGATTGGAATCTTAGCAGATTACTTCCAGGCGCTATCGTGTATCGCTCTATCCGCATTAGCGGCCCGGCCCAAAGCGGCAAAACCGAGGCGCTCGGCGCCGAATTGCGAGACTGGCTCCGAAAGGCTCCCCGGGATGGGACTCTGCTTCCGGTCTGTTTAGTGTTAGCGGCGAATCGAACCAGCGGGCGGCAATGGCAAGAGCGCCTGGAGACGGCGCCGGACAATCTATTTTTTGAGCGGGTGAAAACGCCCTCTAGTTGGGCTAGGGACGAGGTTTTCCTCCATTGGCCCCTAATTTTGGAGGACAGGGAACGGTCGGCGCCTTTTCCCCTGCTTTTAAAACCGGAAACGGAACAGGCGCTGGCTTTAGACTGGGCCCAAACCGATTTGGCAGAGTGGCCCCGCTCTCTGTCTCAAGCTCAACAATATCGCCTGCTTCGACAAGTCTTGGATTTGCTCCAACTGGCGGGGGGCGCCGGTCTGACTCTAGAGGAAATGATCTCCCGTCTGGAGCTAGCTTACGGCTCTAAACCGTCCTGGGGGGATTTTACCTGGGAGGCGAGTCGGCGCTTTCTGCGGGGCTGGCGGGCTTGGTGTGGAGAGCGGGGTTTTTTAAGCTACGGTTTGGTCTGGGATCTCTTGGCTCACAGTCTCTTCCCGAACCGGGACTATCAAGACTCCCTCCTCAGCCGCTATCAGGGATTGGCCGCGGACGATCTTCAGGACTATCCGGCGCTGATGGGGGATTTGTTTAAACTTTTGGCCCCTCAGTTAGACTTCTTGGCGCTCAGTTATAACCCCGAGGGGGAAACCCGCTCCGGTCAAGGCGCCGACTCGGACTATTTAATTCAGGTCGCCCAGACGTTAACCGCAGAGCGAAAAACCCTGGCGGCGCCCCCCAGCGTCGGGCAATTTTGGCGCCCTTTAACTCTGGAGATCCTGCAAGATCCAGAGGCGCCCTTACCCCCGTCCATCCAAAGTTTGCAGACCCTCTCCAGGGCGGCGCTTCTGCGGGAGGTGGCAGAATTTATCATTGCCCAGATCCAAGCCGGCGCCGTTCGTCCCGAAGAGATCGCCATCATCGCCCCCGGCTTAGACGAAATCGCCCGTTACACCCTCTTGGAAATCTTGACCCCGGCGGGCGTCCCCATCGAACCCCTCAACGAGCAACGGCCCCTGAACAGTTCCGCTCTGACGCGGGCCTTTTTGACTCTCTTGGCTCTGCTTTACCCGAACCTGGGGGAATGGGCCCGTCAGGACGACGCGGCGGAAATGTTAACGCTTTTAAGTCTAGTCCCGGAGGGAAATCGCCTAGCGCCGACCATTGACCCGCTTCGGGCCGGACTTTTAGCCGACGCCTGTTTTGTCCCCGATCCCCAGGCGCCCCGCCTTCTGCCCTACCAGACCTATAACCAGTGGCATCGGTTTGGGCGCCGGGCCAGCGCCGCCTACGACGAACTCTGGCGGTGGTTAGAGGAGATGAAAAGCAACTTGCCGCCCTCCCCCTGGACGGCGCTGGAGCGAGCCTTGAGTCGATTTTTGCCTCCCCTCTCGGCTTTGACGCCCGCCCAACGCTCCGGCATTCAAGAACTGGCGGCGGCGTTGGAGCATTATGAAACGGCCCAAAACCACTGCGGCGCGACGGACGCCAGTTTGATCCTGGGGGGCTTTTTACGCATTCTCTATTCTGGCTCCGTCGCGGCCAACGCCTATCCCCTGATTCCCCTAGCGCCGCCCTCCCGGGCCGTCGTTCTGGCCACTATTTATCAATACCGCTCCCTGCGGCAACGACACCCCTGGCAATTTTGGCTGGACGCCGGGGACGCCCTCTGGGAAAAAGGCGGCGCGGCCCAGTTGTTCGGCGCTCCCCTCTGCCGGCGCCTCAGACCGTTAGAACCTTGGACAACCGAGGAAGAGGAGTCCCAAAACCAACGGCGCTTTGAGGGTATCCTGAACGATCTTCTGGGTCGGGCCACCCGCAAAGTGATTCTCTGCCATAGCGACCTGAGCATCCGCGGCGCCGAGCAGACCGGCCCCCTCCTGACCTGGATTCAACAGGCGCCGCCGGCGACGGGGGACTGAGGGGGAGATCCCGGAAAGCTCCGAGATCCCCCCGAACCCCTCTTAGAAAGCTACCGTGTATCCATAACTCCAATAATTTCTGAAATTCTATCCAGAACCCCTCCCTAGCCCTCCCCTTGGCAAGGGGAGGGAACAATAATTTCCGATTCTCCCCCTTAACAAGGGGGAGTTAGAGGGGGTTTTGACACTTGCGTATACACCGTAGCCTAGGCCGCGGGCGTCAGCCGGAAGGCGGCGCCGAGGCCGGCCACCATTTCCGCCGCGGTGATTTTGCCGTCGTGGTCGTTGTCTAGGGCGTCAAAGACGGCGTCGACGCCGGCCCATTCTTCCCGGGTAATGAAGCCGTCCCCATCCAGATCGTAGGCGTGGAAAATTTCCTCGGCGCCATGTTGGATGTGTTCTTGACCTTCCAGACGGGTCAGGCGCTCTTCCAGCAGGTGTTCCAGCGCCTCCAGCGCCTTGGTGAAACCGGCGATACCCTCCGCCAGTTTTTCCGAAGCCATGGGGTCTTTCTGGTGCATGGCCGCAAAGGTCTCTTGATCCATGGGAATCTTTTCCAGATCTAGGGTCAGATTGGCGGGGTCGAGCTTGCGGGGCAGAACCCCTTCGGTGGAGCGCAGTTGATCCAGCAGTTTGGGGGAAATGGTGAGGAGGTCGCATCCGGCCAACTCTTGGATTTCGCCGATGTTGCGGAAACTGGCGCCCATCACCTCCGTGGCGTAGCCGAATTTTTTGTAGTAGTTGTAGATTTGGGTGACGGATTGAACGCCGGGGTCTTCCGCGGGCGCGTAATCCTTGCCGGTCTCTTTAACGTACCAATCGAGAATGCGGCCCACAAAGGGGGAAATCAAGGTCACCTTCGCTTCGGCGCAGGCGATGGCCTGATGGAGACCAAACAGGAGGGTCAGGTTGCAGTGAATCCCTTCTCGCTCTAGCACTTCGGCGGCCTTAATGCCTTCCCAGGTGGAGGCGATTTTAATGAGCACCCGTTCCTTGCCAATCCCCGCTTTTTCGTACTGAGCGATCAGGTCTCGGGCCTTGGCGATGGTGGCTTCCGTGTCGTAGGACAAACGGGCGTCCACTTCCGTGGAAACCCGACCGGGGATAATAGCCAAAATCTTCAGACCGAAAGCCACCGCCAGACGGTCAAAGGCGAGGCTGACAATGTCCGCCATGGCGGCGCTGGCGCCAAGTTCCGCCTTGGCTTCCAGTAGGGTCTGATCCACGATGGGCTGGTATTGGGGCATCTGGGCCGCCGCCGTAATCAGGGAGGGGTTAGTGGTCGCGTCCCGGGGCGTAAAGGTTTCAATGGCTTGAATGTCGCCGGTATCGGCCACCACCACGGTGAAGGCGCGCAGTTGGTCGAGCAGATTTTGAGACATGGCGGTTCCTGGGGAGAAAAATCTCCTTCATCTTACCCAGGGGACTTAAAAACGCGATTAAGAAACCTCCCGGCGCCGAGGAATAAAAAAGACCTTGCCTTTTAACAAATCCTATGATACCATAACGTCGCCATCTTTTCATACTACTTCTGAGTTATGACTGATTTACGAATTTGGGCACTGTCTTTCACAGCAACACTAGTAACTCCTGCCTTGATTGCTCAACCTAGTTTAGCTCAAGAACTACCCCTGAGAGAACCAGAATGGAGTAAATTTGGCGCAGATGAACTCATCTTGGATGAGTCGTTTTCACAAATGGCCTATGAGCGTCTTTTCAGCCAAGCCAGCGCCGACTCCTCAGAGCCAGCGGAGTCTGGTACATCCATCCGAGAAGTTCTCGACGCCAAGAAAAATCCAGCTAAAGACTACGGCTATGTCAGCCTGGGGCTAGGATTTGGGATTCCCAACAATATCGATGCTAGCCAAAATGTGAATGTTAATGGATTCGATGTTGAAGGACAACTGAGTCAATCCCTAGATCTCGGTTTTGCGGGAGAAATCGCTGGGGGTTACCAGTTTCAGGATGCGCGGGTGGAACTGGCGGTAGGTTATGGAACCTTTGGCACCTCTGGCGGCACTGCTAATGTTGTAGTAGAAAACGTATCTTTAGGCGGGGATAGCTTCAACACGTTTGGGGAAGTCCACTACCTCTCTGTCTTTATTAACGGTTACTATGACATTCGGACAGATAGCAAATTCAGACCTTATTTGGGAGTTGGGATTGGCTACATGAATGTCGGCACCGGCGATATTAGTCTGGAAGGCTTGCCAGTTGACATTATTCAAGGCGGCAATGTCGGCGTCTTTGGCTATCAAGGGAAATTTGGCTTATCCTACGAGGTTTTTCCAAAAGGAACTTTCTTTGCGGAAGCGGGTTACATTGGCACGGCTTCCTTTTCAGTCAATAGCGTCAATTACGACCCTCTCGGGGCGATCAAAGTGGCTTTTGGCTGGCGCCAAGGTTTCTAAAGAGGAAGGGGCGCGGGCCTCGCGTTGACCCTAGCGCCCCCGCATTTTTTGCGCCCTAGACTAGCCGAAAGGATAAAACTTTAGAGGCGATTTGATTGCGGCCGGCGGCCTTGGCTTCATAGAGCGCCTGGTCGGCCAATTTTAAGAGCGCCTGGGGGCTATGGTGACGCACGGGAAGGGCGCTGGCGATCCCCAAACTCACCGTTAAATAGGGGCCTAGGGGGGAGTCGCCGTGGACGATTTTCTCTAGGGCGATATTTTCCTGAATTCTCAGCGCCACCTGATAGGCGCCTTCCCGTTGGGTGTAAGGCAGAACAATCACAAATTCTTCCCCGCCGTAGCGGGCCACAAAATCCGTCGAGCGCCGGAGGCTTTGGGAAATCACCTGGGCCACCTGGCGTAATCCCTGATCTCCGGCGGGATGACCGTAACAATCGTTATAGAGTTTAAAATAATCCACATCGCAAACAATCAGAGATAAACTGCTCTGCTCCCGCAGGCAATGGCGCCATTCCTGGCTTAGATATTGGTTAAAATAGCGCCGGTTGGGGATCCCCGTCAGTTCGTCGTAGATGGCGAGGCGCTCTAGTTCCTGGTTGGCTAATTCCAGTTCTTTTTTCGCTAATTCCAACTCCAGAGTTCTTTCTGTGACTCTATGTTCTAGCGTCAAAGAATACTCTTTGAGCGTTTCATAATATTGCGCCGTTTGGATAGCGGCGGCGATTTGGGGCGCGCAGGTCAGGAGAATATTCAGATCTTCCGAGGAATATTGAATCGGCTGATGATGTCCAATCCCGAGGACGCCAATGGTTTGGTTCTGAATCTTGAGGGGGGCGCAGATTAAAGAGGCGATCTGTTTTTGCTCCCCTAAAATGGGGGCCGGGGGGGAGATATTATTAAGAATTTCCGCCTGGTCGGCGCTTATGACTCGCTCGAACAGCGGTCGGAGTTGATCTAAATGGGCCCGCCAGGCGCCGTTGCCAAAGCTAATAGGGTCGAGAGTCTGGCTATGGGCGTTGGACAACAAAATAAAGGTGGCGGTGGCGGAAAAAGACTGTTGGAGTTCTTGATCGATGATTTTTACCACTTCTTCTAGGTTGGCGCAGGCGGCGATCTTCCCGGCGAAATCCGATAAAAAATTAACTTCTTCGTAACGCTGGAGAGTCTCCCAGGCTAGGCGCTTTTGGGCCAACTCTTCTTGGCAAGCATAATTGAGTAATTGAGCCAACCCTTCGGCGCTGGGCGCCGGACTTTGCAGATAACCCAAAACCTCGTTGTCAACGCTGATGGGGTAACGCTCTCCCGGCGCCGGCCCCCCCATAACCAGCGTCTGACTCCGGTCGTAAATTCCCCATTGGCACCCCAGATCCGCCGCTAGTTGGTCTAGCAGGGGGACAAGACCTGGTTTGAGGAGCACTTTACGCAATTTTAAGGGGGGCACAGGGAGCGACTTGGCGGAAATGAGAGATAGGGGAGGAACCGCTTTGGGAAGAAGTCGCCAAAAGAAGCGTCAAAATTGGCGGAGGATTTCCTATCCTCCCTTGATACTACACTCTCCCGGGGAAGCGTCGCCAAGGCGCGAGTCATCTCTTGAGGGGATTCAGAAAATCGCGCGATTGCCCCCATGGAGGAACGCTTCCCAATTTGCCTCTCTAGCGGGACTCTGGAGAGTTTACAGCGCCGTTACAGTCAATAATACTGAATAAACCAGACTACTCCTAGAATTAAGCCATGACCGCGACGAATGCTTCCCCCCTCTTAATCGCCCAGGGCCTTTGTAAACAGTTTGGCGGCCTGGTGGCGGTGGACAGCGCCGATATTGAGGTGCAAGCCGGGAGTATTACGGGACTGATCGGCCCCAACGGCGCCGGTAAGACGACCTTATTTAACCTTCTGTCTAATTTTATCCGCCCGGATCGGGGGCAAGTCCTCTTTGAGGGGGAGCCGATTCACGGTCTGTCGCCCCACCGGATCGCCCGTCGGGGCTGTATTCGCACCTTTCAGGTGGCGAGGGTGCTCTCCCGCTTGACGGTGTTGGAAAATATGCTTCTGGCCAGTCAGGGGCAAACCGGGGAAAAGTTTTCTAACCTCTGGTTTCAGGCCGGGCAAATCCGGCGCGAGGAGCGGGAAAATCGGGAGCGGGCGCTGGATCTCCTCGACTCCGTGGGATTGCTGGCCAAGGCTCAGGACTACGCCGGGGCGCTTTCCGGGGGGCAACGGAAGTTGCTGGAGATGGCCCGGGCCTTGATGACGCAACCCAAGTTAATTCTGCTGGACGAGCCGGCCGCGGGGGTCAATCCCACCTTAATTGGGCAAATTTGCGAGCATATCCTGACCTGGAACCGGGAAGGGATTTCCTTTTTGATCATCGAGCACAATATGGACGTGATTATGTCCCTCTGTCACCAGGTCTGGGTTCTGGCGGAGGGGCGCAATCTGGCCCAGGGCGCCCCGGCGGAGATTCAAAAAAATCCCCGAGTCCTTGAAGCCTATTTGGGAGAATAGGGTATAATTAGAGTTTTGGGATCGCCCCATCGATCTAGCATTTATTAGGAGATCAGCTTTCCAATATGTCTCGTTATAGAGGTCCGCGTCTACGTATTGTCCGCCGTCTGGGGGAATTGCCCGGTCTGAGCCGTAAGTCTCCTCGCCGCGCCTATCCGCCCGGTCAACATGGCCAAAACCGCAAAAAACGTTCGGAATACGCCATCCGGCTGGAAGAAAAGCAAAAATTACGCCTCAACTACGGCGTCACCGAAACCCAACTGGTGCGCTACGTTAAGAAAGCCCGCCGGGCCACGGGTTCCACCGGTCAGGCGCTGTTGCAACTGCTGGAGATGCGTCTGGACAACACGGTCTTTCGCCTGGGCATGGCCGGGACGATTCCCGCGGCCCGCCAGTTGGTGAACCACGGCCACATCACGGTTAACGGCGAAACGGTGGATATTCCCAGTTACCAATGCCGCCCCGGCGACGTGATTGGCGTCCGCAACCGGGACCGCTCCCGTCAATTGGTGCAGACCAATATGGAATTTCCGGGTCTCGCCAACCTCCCCAGCCATTTGGAATTTGATAAAAACACCCTAGTGGGCAAGGTGAACGGCGTGGTGGAACGGGAATGGGTCGCTCTGCAAATCAACGAACTCCTCGTGGTTGAGTACTACTCTCGGAAAGCCTAACCCCGGCGCGATTGGCGGGAGTTTTCCCTCCCTTCCCGACCCGGCGTTTTTAGCGGGAGTTCTCCGCTTGCCAAAACGGCGCCGTTGGCGACGCTCGCCCCATACCCTAGACTGGGAATAGTGACTCTGGCAGCGCCGGCAATGAGCGATTCTCCCCCTCCCTACACCCTGGAGCAGGCCCTAGCCAACCTCCAACAAACCGAAGATACCAGCGCCCGTTATTACGCGGCCTGGTGGCTGGGCCATTCTCGGAGTCAAGACGCCCGAGCCTTAGAGTCGTTGGTTTTAGCCCTAGAGGACGAAACGGATCGCTCCCCCGACGGCGGCTATCCTTTACGACGCAACGCCGCCAAAGCCCTGGGTAAACTGGGCTACCCCCAGGCGGTTCCGCCCCTGATCCGGGCCCTTCAGGACGACGATTACTATGTGCGAGAAGCCGCGGCCCGGGCATTGGGAGACCTTCAGGACGCTCGGGCTATCGCGCCCCTAACCGCTCTGCTGGCGGGGGGAGTGGCGGCGGCCCAAACCGCGCCGGATAAACCCCACCTTTTGCAACCCTACGAAGCGATTCTCGAAGCCCTGGGCAGTCTCGGCGCCGTCGAAACCATTGCGGAAATTGAGCCGTTTTTAGACCATTTCGCGCCCAAAGTGCAATACGCCGCCGCTCGGGCACTCTACCAACTGACCCTGAACCCTCAATACGGCGACCGCTTAATCCAAGCTCTGCAAGGGCCGGAGCTACAATTGCGGCGCTCGGCTTTGATGGATCTCGGCGCCACGGGCTATCTCCCCGGCGCGACGGCCATCGCCCAAACTTTTACGGAAAATAGCCTTAAACTGATCGCCCTTCGAGACCTTTGGCAGGCCCATCGTCAGCGAGCGCCCCAGGAGGCCCCGCTCTCCCAGACCAGTCGGGACATTTTAGCCCTGATGGACGATTTGCTATGAGCTTAAAACTTGTCTTTTTTGGCACCCCGGACTTTGCCGTTCCCACCCTGAGGGCGCTGTTAAACCGCGCGGAAATGGAAGTGACTGCGGTTGTGACCCAGCCGGACCGGCGCCGGGGTCGAGGGGCGCGATTAATTCCCTCCCCGGTGAAACAAGCGGCCGTCGAAGCTCAAATTCCGGTCTGGCAACCGCCCCGTTTACGGAAATGTTCGCAAACCTTAACCCAATTAGCAGAAATCCAAGCCGACGCCTTTGTGGTGGTCGCCTACGGGCAACTCTTGCCCCCCGCCGTTTTAACCCTGCCCCGCTTGGGTTGCGTTAACGTCCACGGCTCGCTTTTGCCTCACTATCGCGGCGCGGCGCCGATTCAGTGGAGTTTGTGTCGCGGCGACCGGGAAACCGGAATTACCACCATGCTGATGGACGAGGGCATGGACACCGGCGCTATGTTGTTAAAAGCGCCGTTAGCCGTTCCTTTTTTAGCCAACGCCGAAGAAGTCGCTGAAACCTTGGCCCAAATCGGCGCCGACTTATTAATTAAAACTTTAATCGAATTAAAGGAAGGGATCTTAAGCCCTGAACCCCAGGACGAAGGACAGGCCACCTACGCCCCGCTCTTAAAAAAAGAAGATTTCGCCCTCTCCTGGTCTCGCTCCGCCCTCGACCTCCATCACCAAATCCGCGGCTTTTATCCCCACTGTTTTAGTCAGTGGCAAGGGCAAACCTTGAAAATCCTCAGCGCCGTTCCCCTAGAGCCGGATTATTATTCCCTGTTGCCCCCGGACTTAAGCGCCGCGTTAGAAGCCGTAACCTTACCCCAGACCGTTGCAGAACCGGGAACCCTCGTCGCGGGCCTTAAATCCCTCGGCCCCGTGATTCAAACCGGCGCCGGCCTGTTACTCCTGCGAGAAGTGCAACTCCCCGGCAAACGCCCCCAATCCGGTTGGGACTGGGTCAACGGTCGGCGCTTGCAAGTCGGGGAACGGTTATTCAGTTAACAGATATCAGTTAACAGTTATCAGATGACAGATTTCAGGTTTCAAACAATCGGCGCTGGTAGAGCGGGTTGAAGCGCCCCCCCTATCCCCCGTCTAAAGGCTACCGTGTACACATAACTAAAATAATTTCTGAAATTCCCTCAAGAACCCCTCCCTAGCCCTCCCCTTGGTAAGGGGAGGGAACAAAGATTTCTGGTTCTCCCCCTTGCCAAGGGGGAGTTAGAGGGGGTTTTGAAACTTGTGTACGCACGGTAGTGCCTAAAAGAGGGGGATTTTTGTCCAAAAGCCTCTGTTAACTGATAACTGCTCACTGACAACTGAAGACTCAAACCATAAAACTGCTTTCTTGCCCCTGGGAAGCCTGCCAACTGCGGGCGTCGTAGTAGAGATCCGCTAGGGTGACGGTCTGAAACACCTGTTGAAATTTTTGCTGGAGCTGGCGCCAAAGCGCCCGGGTCACCCAATCCGCTGTGTCGGCGGCGTCGGCCTCTAGGTCGGGAAAGGACTCTAATTCTTCGCCAATAGCGCCGAGAATTTGAGCCAGAGAAATCTCCTGGGGGGGGCGGGCCAGTTGATAGCCCCCTTGTACGCCTCGCAGGGAGACCACAAGACCGGCCCGTCGCATTTCCATCAACAACTTTTCCAGATACGGCGCCGGCACGTCCTGTCGTTGGGCGATAGCTTTCACGGAAGCGGGGCCGTAATGGGGTTGAAGACTCAGATCCAAGAGAGCCTTAACGCTATAGTGACTTTTGGCGGTGAGCTTCATGGCCTCGTTAATTTTAGGGAGAGCGCTTTCAAGTATCAGAGATTAGAGGGTGAGATTGCGGTGGAAGGCGGCTCTCTCTCTTCTAACTTCTCGGGATTTGGGGTCTCTCTCTTCCTAGCGTATCCTAATGAGAAGCTCCCGACTGAGGGAGGGAAGCGCCGCCGGTTTAGTTTCTGTTCCCTGTCTCGGAAAGCGTTGCGTCAGAAAACCCCAATTAACGCCATAAATTTTCTGGATGGTTGTTGAATCTTTACTTAATCCGTGTAAGATAGGAAAAGAGATTGAATGATTCAGTCTTTACTTTACCTATACCTCCTATAATTTAATGACTCAAACCCTCCCCCCCGATATCCCGGCTCAACCCCTAACGGGCGTTGAACTTCAGGACAAGGTTAACGAACTGGGCAACCTCAGCAAAGAAGAAAAAGCCAAAGCCTGCGGTTATGTCACCATCACTAAACGGGGCGTGCCTCGGGTGAATATGATGAAGTTCCTGAACGCGCTCATTGACGCGGAAGGGATCGATCTCGACAGTTCTGGCAACGGCTACGGTCGGGGCGGACGCGCCGCTAGTTTTCGCATCAGCGTCCAATCCAATGGCAATCTTCTCATCGGCGCCGCCTACACCAAACGGATGGGACTTAAACCCGGGGACGAATTCGATATTACCCTGGGTCGTAAACACATCCACCTTAAACAAGTCGGCGCCGACGAAGAGGACTTCTAACTTCCGGCCTCCACAAAAAGAACGTTGCTAGGGAAACCCCAACAACGTTACCTATACCTCTAAAGTTTGTTAGGACAGGTTTTCCAGTCTGAGGGGGAAGCTTGTCCTTTCTTTTTTAGTATCCCACACTTTCTCGGTTCCTGCTGGCTTTCCTGTGAATCCTATGTCGCCGCTCCTGCTCTTGGTGGATGGTCACTCCCTGGCGTTTCGAGCCTATTACGCCTTCGCCAAGACCGCTAGAGGCCCCCTCCGCACCGCTCAGGGTATTCCCACCAGCGTTTGTTTTGGGTTCCTCAACTCCCTTTGGCAAACCCTAGAGAGTTTGAAACCCCAAGCGCTGGGCGTCGCTTTCGACCGTCGGGAACCCACCTTTCGCCACGAGGCGGACGCCAACTATAAAAGCGACCGAGCGCCGACGCCCGAGGATTTTTTAGTCGATTTAGACTACCTGCATCAACTTTTAACGGCGCTGAATCTCCCCCTACTGACCTATCCGGGCTACGAGGCGGACGATATTTTAGGAACCCTAGCGGAGGAAGGCGTTAAGGCGGGCTACGGGGTAAAAATCCTCAGCGGCGACCGGGATTTATTTCAACTGGTGGACGACCAGCGCCAAATTAGCGTCCTTTACCTTAGTTCTAATCCCCTGACTCGTTCCGCGACGACCTACGGCGAGTTTCAGGAACCCCAAGTTCTAGAAAAAATGGGGGTGACGCCCCGACAGATTGTGGATTACAAGGCGCTCTGCGGCGATAAATCCGACAGCATCCCCGGCGTGGCGGGTATTGGCGAAAAAACGGCGGTTAAACTGCTGAGGGAATACGGCGATCTAGAAAGCGTCTATAAAAATCTAGACCAGCTTAAAGGGGCGGTGAAAATGAAACTGGAACAAGGGCGGGAATCGGCGCTCCATTCTCAACGCTTGGCCCGCATTGTCACCGACGTTCCCTTGGAAATTCCTTTAGAAGCCCTAACCCTGCAAGGCTTTGACCCGGCGCCGGCGGTTCCCCTCTTGCAAAAACTAGAGCTAAATTCTTTCCTCGATAAATTGCCCAGTCTGCAAACGGCGCTGGGGGGAAACAGGGAACAGTTATCAGGAAACAGTTATCAGGAAACA
This sequence comes from Cyanobacteria bacterium RI_101, assembly GCA_016471375.1. GTDB lineage: Bacteria > Cyanobacteriota > Cyanobacteriia > Cyanobacteriales > Microcystaceae > Synechocystis. The sequence continues at coordinate 7,988 of WGLZ01000069.1, read as the reverse complement.
GTTATCAGGGAACAGTTATCAGATAATGGGGAGCCAGCGCCGGGGCAATTGTCTTTGTTCGCCGCCGCTAAAGCCCCCAAATCCGCCGGGGTTGGCGCCGGGGTGAATTGGGACGCTATTCCCCTAGCGCCGCGGTTGATTACCCAGGAGAAACAGTTACGGGCGTTAATTAAAACTTTAGAAACAGCGCCGGAGCCAGTGGCGTGGGATACGGAAACTACGGGTTTAGATCCCTGGAGCGCCGAGTTAATTGGTCTGGGTTGCGCCTGGGGAGGGGGAAGAGATGAGTTGGCCTATATTCCCCTAGGACATAAAACCGGGGAGCAGTTACCGAAAGAAGCGGTTTTAACCGCCCTAGCGCCGATTTTAAGCTCTGAGCAATATCCCAAGGTTCTCCAAAACGCTAAGTTTGACCGCTTAATTTTGAAACATCAGGGCGCGGAACTGGGGGGCGCGGTCTTTGACACCTTATTGGCCAGTTATCTCCTGCAACCGGAGTTGAGCCACAATTTAACGGATCTGGGACGGCGCTATTTACCCAACCTAGCGGCGCTGAGTTATAAAGATTTGGGTTTGAGCAAACAAGAAAGCCTCGCGGATCTAGACCCCCAGAAGGCGGCGCTCTATTGCGGTCTCGACGTCCACACCACTTTTTTATTACGGGAGATTCTGGCTCAAGCGTTAGGGAAAATTCCGGCGCTAGAGCGCCTGTTTAAGACTATGGAACTGCCCCTGGAGCCGATTTTGGCCCAGATGGAGGACTGGGGCATCACCCTCGACGTCGAGTATTTGCGGACTCTCTCCCAACAGTTAGAGCAAGATCTAGCTCGGATTGAAAGCGCCGCCTACGAGGCCGCGGGAGAAACCTTTAAGCTCAACTCCCCCAAGGCGCTGGGGGAAATTTTGTTTGAGAAGTTGGGGTTGAACCGTAAAAAGTCCCGCAAGACTAAAACTGGGTATTCCACCGACCACGCCGCCTTGGAAAAACTTCAGGGCGACCACCCCCTGATTGACCATATTTTGGACTACCGCACCCTGGCGAAGCTGAAATCCACCTATGTGGACGCTTTGCCTAATTTGGTCAATCCCCAAACTCGGCGCTTGCACACGGACTTTAACCAAGCCGTCACCGCCACGGGACGCCTCTCCTCTTCTAATCCCAACCTCCAAAATATCCCCATCCGAACGGAATTTTCCCGCCAGATCCGCCGGGCCTTTCTCCCGGCGCCCGGTTGGCTCTTGGTGGCCGCGGACTATTCCCAAATTGAACTGCGGATTCTGGCCCACCTGAGTCAAGAACCCCTCTTAATCGAAGCTTATCAAACCGGCCAAGACGTCCACCGTCTCACGGCCCAGTTATTGCTGGATAAAGAAGACGTCTCTCCCCAGGAACGGAATCTAGGCAAAACTATTAACTTCGGCGTCATCTACGGCATGGGCGCCCAACGGTTCGCTCGGGAAGCCGGGGTCGGCGCCGAGGAAGGGCGGGACTTTATTCGGCGCTATCGCCAAACCTATCAAGGGGTTTTCGCCTACTTGGAACAGACTAAAAAACAGGCCCTAGCCCAGGGCTTTGTGGAAACCATTTGCGGACGACGGCGCTATTTTGACTTTGTCAGCGAAACGGCTCGGAATCTGCGGGGGCAAGCGCCGGAAACTATTGATTTAGAGGCCCTGGAGTTAAGCTACCAAGATAGCCAACTGCTCCGAGCCGCGGCCAACGCCCCTATCCAAGGCTCCAGCGCCGACATTATTAAACTCGCCATGGTTCAGTTGGCGCCGCGATTAGCCCAGACCCAAGCCCGGTTACTGCTCCAGGTTCACGACGAACTGGTCTTGGAAATGCCCCCGGAGGAGTGGGCGCGATTAAAAACGCCTATTCAAACAACCATGGAGCAGGCCGTTACCTTATCCGTGCCCCTGAAAGTGGAAATTCAGGCCGGCGCTAATTGGTTGGAAGCCAAATAGCCCCCGATGAAAAAGTTCGTAAGTTTAGTGCAATTAAACTGAAAAATCCGATGGAAGCAGAACTCACCGCTATTCTTGAAATAGCCTTGGAAGAAGTCTACTGGGCGACCTGTCCTGAAATTCCCGGCGCTAATGGACAAGGGAAAACAATTGAAAAAGCGAAAGAAATTAGTAAAAATGCTTACATTGATGTTGATTGTCAAGGTGAGATAATCAGCATGACCATCGAGCACGCTAAGCGTAATGCCTGCTTACAAGAATTTTCTTACCAAGAAATCTCTCAAAGCCTTGCTTAGCTCATTGCCGTGTTGCCGTTCCGCCGTTCTGATAAATTGGGGAAGATGACCGAATCACCCTCCCCAAACAAAATCTGTTATCTGAATCACTGTTGACTGATAACTGTTAGCTGTTACCTGATTTCCGGCGCTTAAACGCGGCGCCGAGTCCAATGGCCGCGCCGGCGCCGAGTAGGGTTAAGGGTTCCGGGACGGCGAAGGTTAACTGAGTGTCAAATAAATTTCCCGGCGCTTCTTGAGAGCTGTTAAAAGACCCCAAGAAAAAGTTATTAATATCAACATTAAGCGTAAGAGCGCCGCTCCAAGTCACGGTATCTCCGTTGCCAATTAATAAATTACCGAGAGGCGCGATGGTCCAGTCGTCGTTATTGGTGCCGGGAGCGCTGCCATCTCGGTCAATCAGCACGCCGGTAATAGGTTGGGTTCCCCCCGTGGAGGTGGTGACGCTGGCGGTGGAAGCGGGATCCGTGAAAATGACATTATCGATATCGGTAATCACATAGTCCCCAATCTCTTTCCATTGGGCGCTATCGGTGTCGGCGATATTAGTGCTGACAAACTCCCCCGCCGCGCCGGCGGTGGCGGAGCCAGAAAAAGTCCAGGTGGTAACGCCGCTACCGGGAATGCCGAAGACATCGACCATCAGCGCCGCCTGGGCTGACTGAACGGCTCCGCCCAAGAGGCCAAGCGTTAACGTAGCCGGAGCGATCACTCGGGCGGCGATACCAAGAACCAAGTTATTCATAAGCCGAAAATTTCCCTAATTGCTGAACGTGTTAACCGAATCAGCATATCAAAAAGCTCCGGCGCTAAGAAACAGTGGAAACCCCGTCAATCAACAGCGCCGGTGTTAGACAGGAGCCTTGCCAACGGCGCTCCTGGCTCAGGGTTAACTCTTGATTTAAGAGTTCATAGACATTGCCGGCGATCATGGTGTCCTTGACCCGTCCCTGAATTTTGCCCCCCTCCACCAGAAAGCCCAAATCCATATTCACCGAAAAGTCGCCCGACAGGTCGGCGCCGCCTCCCAGCAGTTGATCTACGATTAACCCCCGTTCCATGCCGGCGACAAGGCGCTCGCAGGACTCGGCGCCGGGGGCGATTAGCAGATTAACCAACCCCGGCGCCGGGTATTGCCCTAAACCGCCCCGAAAGCCGTTGCCCGTGGGAGTTTGGCCGAGATCTTGGGCGGTGGTCAGGTCGTGGTAAAAGCTCTGAATTTCGCCCTGGTTAATCAAAGTTAGGACTTGGGTGGGCAAACCTTCGTCGTCAAAGGGGCAATCGTAGGGCGCCTGACGGGGATCTTGACTCAGATTCAGGCTCGGACTGACGACGGACTGACCCAGCTTCCGGCTCCAGGGGGACGCGCCTTCCCGAATTTGCTTGCCGTTCAGCGCCGCGGAGACCGTGTCCCAGAATAAACCGGCGGCCCCGGGGGTAAAGAGAACGGGATATTTGCCCCCAGGGATAGAGGCGGCATGTTGGGCCCACTCTAGGCGCTGGAGGAGGGTCGCGACAATGTCCGAAAAATTCACCCCCTCCCGTTGAACTTCGCCGTCGTAAACCCCAAGAAAATCCTCTCCCCGAATCCATTCGACTCCGAGGTAATAGCTAATGGACGTGTCTTCGATTTGACAATCCAGCCCTTCGCTATTGAGCAACCGAGCGGTTTCCGTCTCGCAACTCAACTCGCCGCTACAGAGGACTTCCGGGTAACGCTCTCGGATCTGGGCGATGGCGCTTTTCCCCGCTTCAATCAGGGTTTCGATAGGGACGGGTTTTCCCAAGGGGGGATAATTTTGGCGTCGGGGCGGCGCTAACAGAGGATCCTGGGGCGGGTTCAGCGCCGAGAGGGCTAGCGCTTTCTCAACTAAAAGTTCCGGCGCCACCGGGCCGTAGGCCACCGCTAAGCCGGGGGAGCCGTTTTTCCAAACCCGTAGCGCCGCGCCCGCGGACTGGGCGCTTTCCAGTTGTTTGAGGCGGTTGCTTTCAAAAAAGACCGGCCGGGACCGGGCGGCGCTGTAATAGACCTCCGCCAGGTCGGCGCCGTTTCGTTTCGCCAAGTCGAGTAAGGCTTCTAAATTCACGGGGATGGGGGGTTACGGTTGGGCGTAGCGCCGGTAGGCGCCGGGGGGAAGGTCGGCGCCGTTTTGGCTCCGCAGATCCGTCAATAGGTCCCGGAGATGATTTTCATCGGCTTGATAAACCTCGGCGCAAAATTCGCAGGTGGCTTCGGCGCCGTTATCCTGTTGGATCATGTCTTCCAGTTCCGCTTCTCCCAAAAGTTTCAGCGCCCCCAAGACTCGCTCAAAGGAGCACCGGCAGTCAAAGCGGAGGAGTTGACTTTCCGGGAAAATCTCTAGCCCCAGATCCCCTAGGAGTTGCGTAAAAATGTCCGTCAGCGATAATCCTTGTCTGAGCAGAGGAGTAAAGCCCTGAAGCTGAGCCACGCGGGACTCTAAGGTTGTTACCAGCGCCTCGTCCCGGGCCGCCTTGGGCAGAATTTGCAAGAGGAGGCCCCCCGCCGCTGCGACCCCGGTTTTATCCACAAAGACACCCAGGAGTAGGGCCGAGGGGGTTTGCTCTGAATTGGCAAGGTAGTGGGTAATATCGTCGCCAATTTCCCCGGACACTAATTCTACGGTGCTGGAATAGGGCATGCCGTAGCCAATATCCCGAATCACATAGACGTAGCCCTGATTGCCTACGGCGCCGCCCACGTCCAATTTGCCCTGGGGATTGGGCGGCAGTTCCACCTGGGGATTGCGGACATAACCCCGCACGGAGCCGTCTCTGCCCGCGTCCACTAACAATCCCCCCAGGGGGCCGTCGCCTTGAATGCGGATATTCACCCTCGCTTCCGGGCGTTTCATGCTGGAGGCTAAAAGTAATCCCGCCGCCATAGTTCGTCCCAGCGCCGCCGTGGCCACATAGGAAAGTCGATGCCGCTGGCGGGCCTCTTCGCTCAGTCGGGTGGTAATAACGCCCACCGCCCGGATACCGCCGTCGGCCGCTGTGGCCCTGAGAAGTTGGTCTGCCATGGCTGGAAAGAGGTAAGTCGGGAAAAATCCCTTCAGGTCGTTGGTGATTTAAGACAATTTCTCCTTATCCTACACCGAAAATTAATGGGGCGTTTTTTAAGCTCTCGGTTCGGTGACGACCCTCTGGCGTTGGCGGAGGGGCAGGGGCGGCAGGGGCGCCGGGGGGAGTAAGGCCAGTAAATCCTGACGAATGAGGGGATCTAGGTTCCGACCCAGAAGAAGTCTTAGGTACTCTTCCAAGTCATCCCGCTCCCGGGGCGTTAGAGAATAGGCTTGGCAATAGTCGCGCAATTGTCGTAGGGTCAGGCGCTGGTGGAGGGGATCGTCGCTTTGGAGAAATTGCAAGAAAATACGTTCTAAATTATCTTCCCTGGGTCGGGGGCGTCCCTCTAGGCGCCAGGCCACCAGCGCCAAAGTTAACAACGTCCCTAGACCATTCAACATCAGTCCGGCGGCCAACCATTTTTGCTCCGATTCCGCCCAGGCGCTGGCCGCCAGATAGGTTCCGAGACTGACCAAACCGCCGCTCCCGGCGGCCAACGCCAGACGCCCCTGGGGTTGCCGGAGCCATTGGCGCCATTCTGGACGCCGGGGAGACTGGAGGAGCCAAAAAACCAGCGCCAGACTCCCCAAACCGGCGCCGGTGGCTAGAACTATTTTACCATCACAGCCCAGTGTCACCGTCATCCCGAAGGAGGCTAGGCTCCATCGGGCCCATTTAGACCAGGAAGACCGGCGGGAGCTAAAAATCAGCGCCTTAAGCCAAGGTGAAAAAGCGACGGGAAGCGGAGCCGGGGTCACGGGAGAGTCCTAAAGTGTGTGATGATGGCTATTTAGCCGCCCCTGGGGGGAGTTTATCCACTATATCAATGTAGTTGTTATGGAAACCTTTTGGACCCAGGTTTTAGACGTTTGCCACACCCAGACCCAAGCCGTCGGCGCTCAACTTGGGAGCCAATTCGCCCAACTGAGCGCCACCCGTAAAGCCGACGGCACCTTGGTCACGGAAGCTGACCACTGGAGCGACGAGGAACTGCGGCGCCGTTTGAAGGAAGCGTTTCCCGACCACGGCTTTTTGACGGAGGAAACGGAGCATATTTTCCCGAGTAACGACTGGTGCTGGGTTATCGATCCCATTGACGGCACCACGAATTTTACCTGGGGACTGCCCATCTGGGGCATTTCCCTAGGCTTGCTCTACCGGGGAACGCCGGTCTTTGGCTTTGTGGATTTCCCTCTGCTCCGCCAGACCTATTGGGGTTACTGGTTGGGAGATTCCGGTCTCCGGGGGCCCCAGGGCGCCTTCTGTAACGGCGCCGTCCTCAAAACCAGCGCCGACGAGGTGAGCGCCAATCATTTGTTCAACCTTTGCGCCCGCAGTACCGCGTTAATGGCGGCGCCGTTTCCCTGTAAATTTCGCCTGCTGGGGGTGGCCAGTTATAATATCCTGCTGGTAGCGGCGGGGGCGGCGCTGGGGGGGACGGAGAAAACCCCGAAAATTTGGGATGTCGCCGGCGCTTGGCCGATTCTGCTGGCGGCGGGGGGAGCGTTCCGGTTTCTAAATCCCGAGCATCAATTTCCGCTTCAGGTCGGGGTTGACTACGGACAAATTCCCCTCCCCTGTTTAACCGCCAGTTCCCCTAGATTATTGGAACACTTTGCCCCCTTTGCGGAAACGATTCTGGATTAATGAGGACTAAGCTCGGCGCCCTAACGTTTTGCCAGTAGAGCCGTAAGCGTTCAAAGGCGGTTAATCGGCGCCGCTTGGGGGTGAACACTAAGCGTAGCGCTCTCTAGGAACTGGTAATGCCAGAAGACTCGGTAGATGAACAAGACGAAGCTACTATAACGCCTTACTGAATCGTCTCAATAGTTTTTGCGACGAGCTTGAACTCAGTTATAATCAGTTATAAATATAAGACCGTCTAACAAATCACCGCGCCCGACAGTCTGTTAAGCCTGACCTATCCATCAAAGCGACTATAGCGGTCACATTGCGGTTGTAAATTGTCCTCTACCAAAAAGCTTTGCCAGAAAGCGTTATGGGAATGCAATTAAAGAATGTGGTTCCATTTGGCAGATCCCTGGATGAGTATCGCAAGATGTTTCTGCTGACAGACGACGATCTTCACTCCAAAATACTTGGGGCGGGAGACGGGCCTGCTAGCTTTAATGCCGAACTTACTGCCCTTGGCGGCAATGTGGTTTCGGTCGATCCTTTATACCAGTTTGATGCCGCAGAAATTCGGCGCCGTTTCGATGAAGTTTTGCCTAACATTATTGAACAAATTAAGGCTACTCCAAATGATTGGAGCTGGTCATACCATCGCTCGCCTGATGATCTACGATTCAATCGCATAAAGACATGTGAAATGTTCACAAATGACTTTGAATTAAATAGGGGTAGCCCTCGCTATGTCAAAGGACAATTACCCGCGCTTGATTTCAGAGACAGCACATTCGATTTAGCTCTATGTTCCCACTTTCTCTTCTTATATTCTGAGCATTTCGACGCCATGTTTCATCTCGCCGCCATAATCGAACGGGAGCATCTCAGATTTGCAATAAGCATAAATACTCATTGAGTTTTTGTCGATTTTAAGGTATAATTAGATGACTTATAATAGCTAAAAATCAATCATTCAACCAAGGATTCAAAATGACACCTGAACTTAAAGCTCGT
>WGLZ01000020.1 GCA_016471375.1 Cyanobacteria bacterium RI_101 | reverse complement strand
TGGTTTGATCATCAATATACTTTTTGGTTGGATTTTCGATAAATTGACGACCACAGTTTTTACAACGATACTTTTTCTTCCCATTATGAATGCTTCCATTCTTGACAATTTTCTGAGAATGACAGTGGGGACAGGACAATGGGATGCACATAATACACCCTTTAGAGACTAGTTTAATATGTCTAATTATAATCTAAGATTCTGTCTGGTGTCCCTTCCGATCCGTCGTCGTACAAGTACGCAAAGCCTTGTTTGTGTAGACTTAGTCTTTGTGTTTTTTATTTTCATGTAGTTGAGCTAAATCTTGACATCACTACATTTTGGTTTCTACCAATTTGAGAATCGCCGCCCGAAAATCTCGCACTTCTGGACGTTCATAATAGACAAAGAAGTTTAGTAAACCATCCAGCGCCTCTGCGTCCTTCATGGAGACGCGAGCAACCTCTTGACTGTGCTGAATTAACACCGCCGTTTGGGAATCTTCAAACAAAATATTTTCGTCAGGGTATCCCTTCTCAAATTTCTTCTCAATTTCTTCATCTAGACGATCATACTGGTCTTTACTTTCCCACCAGCCATGCTCCAGCCGAATCGCATCCTTGATCGTGCCACCTGGAAAACTTTTGTATTAAATCGGGTTTTATAGTCCAACTCAGGGATCAACAGGTAATTGCGGGGTTTGCAGTAATCATTGAGTAGGCGCTCGAAAGCGTTACGAATGCTGGTTTCCTTTTTGGAGCCGCCATAGCGAATAATTTTTTCGACTTCCGCCTGATACTGCGTCACCAGTAATTTAGACATACTCAAACTCCCATTGGACTCGCTACGGCACACCATCAAGCGGAGAGGGTGGGATTCGAACCCACGTTGAGTTTCCCCAAACCCGATTTCAAGTCGGGCGCATTCGACCACTCTGCCACCTCTCCGGGGTAGGAACATTATCTCACATCTCTCTACCTCGGCGGTTTAAGCCCAACGACTGAGCCAAGTTAACATTCGCCGAGCGCCGGGGGTGAGGAGGGTTTTGCGGTAGGCGTCCGCCGCTTTTTTAATGACTTCCCCCTGGGTGGGGTAGGGATGAACGATGTTGGCCAGTTGCCCCAGGGAAATCTTGTGGGTGATGGCGAGGGTCAACTCGCTAATCAGTTCCCCCGCCACGGGCCCCGCCGCCGTCGCGCCGATAATCCGCCCCCCTTTTTGGTAATGGACTTTGATAAAGCCTTGGGTCTCTCCCTCCGTGGCGGCCCGGTCCACCTGAGTGAGAGGAATCGTTAGACTCTGGAACTGGGGAGAGCAATCTCCCACTTGGGCGATTTCCGGGTCGGTGTAGGTGACATGGGGAATAACAATCTCGCTGAATTTACCCCGACCCCAACCTAGGGGGGAGAAAAAGGCGTTTTTCAGCGCCAAACGGGCGGAGGCGTCGGCGGAATGGGTAAATTTTTCGGTTAAACAAACGTCCCCAGCGCCGTAGATATGGGATTGACTGGTTTGCAGATAGGGGTTAACGGTCAATCCCTGGGCGGTATAGGCGACTCCGGCGGCCTCTAGGTTTAACGCCCCTAAATTCGGCGCTCGCCCGGCGGCCACTAAAATTTCTTTGACAGTCTGGGTCTGGTTTTGGCAATGGATAACCTTGCCCCCGGCGCCGGGTTTAATCTTTTCAATCTGAGCGCCGAGACAGAGACGAATTCCTTCTTGCTTAAAAACCCGTTCCAGAAGCGCCGAAGCCTCGGGATCTTCCCTCGGTAACAGTCGAGGGCCCCGTTGATAAAGGGTCACTTCGGCGCCGAGACGGGCGAAGGCCTGGGCCAGTTCGCAACCGATGGGGCCGGCGCCGATTATCGCTAAAGACGGCGGTAAACGCGTCAGGGAAAAAACCGTTTCGTGGGTGAGAAAACCCGTTTCTCTTAAACCGGGAATCGGGGGGATAACGGCCTTGGCGCCGGTGGCGATGACGGCTTTCCTAAAGGTTAAGGTCTCCCCCGCTACGGCGAGACGATGGGGACTGGCGAACTGGGCGGCGCCGAAAAAAACATCCACCCCCAGATCCTTGAGGCGCTGGGCGGAATCCAGGGGCGCTAACTGCGAGCGAATCCGCCGCAAGCGGGCCATGACTTCTGGAAAATTGACGTTAAACTCCGGGATCTCGACGCCTAGGCTTTGGCCCCGGCGTATTTCCCCAACAATTGCGGCGGAACGGAGCAGGGCCTTGGAGGGAACGCAACCATAGTTTAAGCAATCTCCCCCCAGTAGGCCCTTTTCTACCAGCGCCACCTTTAAACCAATCCCTAAACCGGCGGCGCCGGCCGCGGCGACGAGTCCCGCCGTGCCCCCGCCCAGGACGACTAGGTCGTAGCGGCTTTGAGGGCGGGGATTTGGCCAGTCTGAAGGGCGAACGAGTTTGACTAGCTCTTGATCCGCCGCCGAATCGGCTAAGAGATTAAACTCCCCGGCGCTCACGGCGTCTCCGACTCCCCGGCGCAGGCGTCGCAGAGACCCCGCACAATCACCTCGTAGCTCTCGATGGTTAACCCCGGCGCTAAGGGCGCGGTTTCCAAACAATGAAAGGTTTCCCAGGCGATGTCGCTAATTTGCCCGCACCCCCGACAGCGAAAATGATGATGAGGCTCCACCTTGGCGTCGTAGCGGCAAACCCCCTCTTCTAGGAGCACTTCTCGAACTAAACCGGCCTGCCGCAGGGTCTGGAGGGCGCTGTAAACCGTGGCTTGGGAGGACTGGGGCGCCTGTTGGTTTAACTCTAGGAAAATTTGCTCCGCCGTGGGATGGTCGGCCCGGGCTAACAAATTGGCGTAGACGGCAAAACGTTGGGGCGTGACTCGCAGTCCCCTAGACTTGAGGCTTTGAATAATTTGCTCCGGGTTGGCTGGCATCATAGCGGACGCGGGAATTGGGGGGTTAGGGGTTGGGGGCGGCTCTACCGGCGCCTCAAGGCTCTTGATCTCCCAGAAGGAGCGTTGATCGTAGCGCCTTTTAGCGAGTCGCGCCTGAAGCCTTAATCTTTATTTAACAAACTTTATCGACCCAAAACCCGGCGCGGGAATTCTCCATCCCGAGGGATAGTTAGGTCGCGGTTTGAACGATAGAGGGCGTCCCGCCCTTGCGGCTAACCCTTTGAGGTAAGGCGGTTCTCCGTGACCGCGGCGCCGCGCCTTGACGTCGATCTCCAGATTTGCTAGGCTCTCGGGAGCTAGTCTTTCGCCGCCCTCAACCTTGTCAACAAAACCGATCTCAAGACCGACGAGAAGCTCGATCGGTTGGCTATTCGGCGTCTCTGAAATATCTGGCAACCTAATATTCGCAAGCCGTGAGCAAGTACGAAGAACTCTGTCAAGCCTACGCCCAAGCCTACAGCGTCTCCCGGCGCGCCATGGCCGACTATCGAGAGTTTGCCCAAAAGTTTGTGGCGGGACTGGAAATCTATCTAGACTGCCCCGTGCAGTTGAATCATGTTAATTTTGAAGAGTCCGGGTCGATGTACTTTTATCCGGCGCTGACCCTCTATTTAGATCCTCGTCATCCTCAGGAAGAACAATCGGAAATTGTGGTGGTCTCCATCGCCTTAGAATCCTTCGGCGCCGGCTATCGCGTCACTCTCTATCCCTGGGAACAGGCCTTTGAGCTTCCAGACCGAGAGTCCCTCGATTCCGCTCAGGTAAATTCTATTTACCAGTTTATTTTTGAGCAAATCCGGGAAGCTTACGTCCGGGGCGCCATTCCCCTCAACGCCGAAGGGGGCAAGGTGCGTAATTTAGGCTGGGACGTTTAGGCTCCGAGGGAAACTGTAACCCTAACCCTCCTCTCGTCTCTGAACCGCTAACGGTGAATTTGCCCGTCGGGCATGGTGGCGCCCTGAAATACGGTTCCCGCCATATTGGCGCTCATTAAATCCGCTCGGATCAGATTAGCGTTGGTAAAATCGGCGTTCATCAAGTTAGCCCTAGCAAAAAAAGCCTCGATTAATTCCGTCTCCCGAAAACTAGCGCCGGTTAAAATCGCCCGACTGAGATCGGCGCTGTTCATACGGGTGCCGCTGAGATTAGCGCCGGTTAAATTAGCTCGATTGAGGGAAATATGGGTCATAATGGCGCCCTGACAATTAACGCCCGTCATCTCCGCGCCGGGTAATTTCGCCCGCATTAAATTGGCGTTAGTCAAATTGGCCCCGGCCAGTTTAGCGCCGGACAAATCCGCGTCCGTTAATAAAGCGCCCCGCAGGTTGGCGTTGCTCAGATCCGCCTTGCGCAGATCCCCGTCCCGGAGGTTGGCTTCCTTGAGGTTGGCGCCGGAGAGATCCGCCCGACTGAGATCCACCCCCTTCATATTGGCGCCGGAGAGATCCGCCCGGGAGAGAATGGCGGCTTGCAGGTTGGTGTAGTAGCTTTTCTTTTCCTGACGCATATTGGCTCCCCGGAGACAAGCGCCGGTTAAAGTGGCGCCGGATAAATCCGCCCCCCGTAGATCGGCGCCCATTAAATTCGCGTCTTGTAAAATCGCTAGGGTAATATCGCTGTCCCGAAGAACGCTCCCTTGCAAGACAGCGCCGTGGAGGTTGGCGTTCCGCAGATCGGAGCCGGAGAGGTCCGCTTGGCTTAAACTGGCGCCGCTGAGGTTGGCGCTCACCAGATTGCTTTGGCAGAGATTGGCCCGGTTCAGGTAGGCGAAGAGTAAATTGGCGCTCCGCAAATCCGCTTCCGAAAGGACAATGCCAATTAAATCGGCGCCGGAGAGGTTAATGCCCGGCAACTTTAAGCCGGTGAAGAGGGTTTCTCCGGCGAGGTAGCGTTGAATGAGTTCTTGGGGTTCCATGGGTTGGCGGCAAAGTAGGGGGGAAATAGCCTCAAGTCCCCCTTGCCAAGGAGGATTTAGGGGAATTTTCGGCGCTAGAGGAAGGGTTTAAGCGCCTTGAGCAAGACGCTAGCGGCTTGAACATAGGCTTCCCGGTCGGCCATTTCCTTGGCCTGGGCGTAGAGCTTGAGTTCAATATCATTGGGGGGTTTGCCGCTGAGGAGCACTTGCTCGACTAAATCATCGAGACCGTAACTGCGGATTAAGCCCCAATCCTGACCGTTGTCGTCCCAACTGTGGAAGAGGATGGAAAAAAGCAAGACCTTCGCCCGCAGAGGGTTTGTGTTTTGCATGATCTCCTGGCGTAGTTCAAAGAGATTATATTCTTTGCTGACGGCCCGTAGAGCCGGAGGCAAAGGCGGCGCCGGAATCGACCCCAGCACCGTCAGCAGAGGATCGCTCGTTTTTTGGGTTTCGCTAAAGTCGATGATGGAGGTTTGCACGTGCTCCCCCCGAGGAATCCGGGCCAGGGGCAGAGGAGGGGAACTTTTAACAATACCGGTATTGGCGGCGCTTTCCTCGCTCTCCAGGCTCTCCTCCAGGTCTTCGTAGAGCGCGTCCATTTGAGCGAGGATCAAATTGGCAATAGCCAAGTACAAAGTTGCCTTATTGATATTATTCACAACCTGATCAAAGCCGATTTGCAGGTCTCCCCGAGTGGAGAAACCCCGTCGCAGATCCAAGATCAAGCGGGCGAATCCGTAGTTGTCGATCACTTCTAGATTATTTTCCCAGGCGCCGCGACTGACTGCGAACATTAGTTTTTTGATGCGAGCCTGTTCGGGGTGTTGCGTTAGGGTCTGGGCAATCTGCCGAGCGACGACCTCCGGGGTCAGAGCGCCGGGTTGGGGTTCGATTTGGGTGGCTTTGTTAAATTCCGTTTGTTTCTCCGGGGGCGGCGCCTCCAGTTGAGTGGCTTTATTAAACCCGGTGGGTTGGTCGATGTGACCGTCCGCTTCCACCGCCGCCACTTCAATGGCGGGTTTGCCGGCGGAAATATCCAGTAACTCCTCGTCGGACTGGGCGGTGTAAAGGGGCCCCAACTGGTCCAAAATGGTCTTGGCCACACCGGCGTAAACCTTAGGTCGGTTAAGGGTCTTGACCAATTTATACATTGAGAAGGTCAATTGCTCTATATTGGGGCGAGTTTGGGCCAACTCAAGGAGCAAGCTTTCAAAGGATTGGCTGTTGAGAACATTAATGTCATTTTCCCAATACTTCTTACAAAGGCAAAAAATCAATTTCTTGATTCGTTGACTTTCGTCGTGTCGCTCTAAATAACGCGCCGCTTCGACTAAGGAGGCTGGGGAAATAGGCATCTTTGCTTAGACGTAACTAGGGAGTTGCGGGGAGGGCGGAGTCGGGGAAAGACTGAGCTAGAATGTGACTAAGGGCCAGAAGTTTTTGCCCTTTCTTTAACCATAATAGGTCTAGACCCTCAAGGATGACGGTTAAGCGGAGAAGAGATGTGGATCGAGCCGCGAGTCCTCTCCGTAAATTCCCCTAAATTTGCCTCCATTGAGGCCGTTTTTTGGAGGTTTACGGCCTATTCCGCTCAAATTCAAGGCAAGCTATAACCTTAGAGTCCTATCCCCCTCCCCCGCCTCGGCGCCGAATCGCTCAATGACCGCCCCTAACCCCCCCTCCCATTCAGTCCCGATTCAAGAGTTTACCGCCTCTCGTCAGACGAGCTTCTTTGAGGGCCTTAAGCAACCGAGGTTTAGCGGGCAGTTGATTCTGACTAGCCCCACGGGGGAGCGGTGGTTCTTTTACCTTTACCTCGGTCGCATCATGTACGCCACCGGGGGTCACCACGCCGTGCGGCGCTGGCGCCGACAAATCGCCCTTTATTTGCCCCAGATCGCGGCCAATCTTTCCTCGGTGCAGATTGACCTGGCCAGCATCGATCCCCAGGATTTGCAACTCTGCTGGGAGTATCAACTCCTTTGCCATTGGGTGGAGCATCAAAAGGCGACCCGGGAACAGGCGGCCCGCTTCATTCGCACCACCATTGTGGAGGTTCTCTTCGACATTACCCAAATCATGGAGGTCTCCTGCGACCTGCGTCAAGACACGATCCTCGCCACCCGCCTCGTGCTCATCGACGCCGACCAAATTATCAACGAAACCCAACAGCTTTGGCACAACTGGCAAGCCGCCAAGATCGCCGACCGCTCTCCTAACGGCGCTCCCGTGATCCGGCAGGCGGAGCAGTTGCAGGAGCGCACTTCGCCCCAGGTCTATCAGACCCTCAAGCAACTTCTGGACGGCAACCAGACCCTCCGGGATCTTTCCGTCAGAATGAAGCGGGACGTGCTGAGCGTCACCACCTCCCTTCTGCCTTATCTCCAGTTGGGGCTGGTGGAATTGATTAAAATTCCCGACCTGCCGCCCCCCATCGCGCCGCCCCCCACGGGGATTGTGGCCCAGCCCAATGTCCCCACCGGCCCCCTCATCGCCTGCGTGGACGATAGCCCTCTGATGTGCCAGACTTTGGAAAAAATTCTGGTCTCCGCCAACTATCAATTTGTGGCCATTAACGACCCCTTGCGGGCCATCGCTATCCTGCTAGCCCGCAAACCGGCGCTGATTTTCCTCGATCTGGTCATGCCCAACGCCAACGGCTACGAAATCTGCGGGCAATTGCGGAAACTCTCCCTCTTTCGCCAGACGCCCATCGTCATCCTGACGGGGAACGACGGCATTGTCGATCGGGTGCGAGCCAAGATGGTGGGATCGACGGATTTTCTCAGTAAACCCGTTAATCCCGACACGGTTCTCACGACGATTCGCAAATATCTCAAAGAACAGGAACTCGCCTAATCCTTGGGATACTCTAAACTCTATAACTTTCTATTGATTAAAATTTATTGGAGGCACTGCTATGGGAACCGCCCTTGTCATTGACGATTCTTCGACCGAGCGCTCCATCATTAGCGATTATTGCCAGCGGTTGGGCGTTCAGGTCACTACGGCGGCCAGCGGCGAAGAGGCGCTGGAAAAATTAGCCCAGACAACCCCCGACGTGATTGTGCTGGACATTGTCCTGCCCGGTCGGAGCGGCTTTGAAATTTGCCGAGAGCTGAAAGACCGGGAAAACACCAAAAATATCCCGGTGATTCTCTGCTCCACTAAGGGCACCGATATGGATAAATTTTGGGGCAAGCGCCAGGGCGCCGACGCCTACATTACCAAGCCCATTGATCAGGAAGAGTTTAATCAGACGATTAAACAATTTCTCAAGCTTTAGATCCGGGCGCCCGGGCGCCGCCCTTGCTCGTCATCAGCCTAGAGGGCATAGACCAGCCTTAGTAAACATTACCCTTTCTTTCGAGGAGATTGTCTGGTGTTATCCCCTACCGCAACTCGTCAATCAGTTCGCCAGTTTCTCCGCTTTAGCCTAGAGCCGGACACCGAAGCCCTCTTGCCCGTGTCTCAGTTGAGCGAAGTGCTGACGGTGCCTTTAGGGCAAATTGTCCCCATTCCCCACCTACCGCCCTGGGCCATGGGGGTTTACAACTGGCGGGGAGAAATTCTCTGGGTGGCGGATTTGGGTCATCTCCTGGGACTCGCGCCCTGGCGTCGTCAAGCCGCCTCCCGCTCTAGCTACCCAGTGATCATTTTGAACGGAAGCGGCGCCGAGGGCAAACGCCCGACCCTAGAGCGGAACCAAATTTTAGGCTTAGTCGTTTCCCAGGTAAAAGATATTGAGTCAGTGCCCACGGATCAGATCCAATCCGTTCCCCCCGCCAGCGTCAGCGCCGGGCTGATCCCCTTCCTGCGGGGATTGTGGATTAGCCCCAATAATGAGGTGTTTGTCGCGCTGGAGGGGCGAGCCATCCTCGAACAGGTTAAACAAAGTCGGGGATTTTAGTTTTTTCCAACTTCATTAAACTCAACGCCTAATTTTTACTGTTCTCTACTTCTGTATCCTGACTTGCTATGACCCAGACTCCCACCAATACTTCTGACTCTCAAGACCGGCAAGCGCCGCTAGTCCCGGAGACTCCAGCCCCCGAGGACGCGCTCTTTGGAGCCTTGGAGTTACCGGCCTTTAGCTTAGACAACGGCCCGGCTTCCGACCAGACGCTCCCGCCTAAGGTTATAGAGGCTGACTCGCCGGCGCCGGTTGCGATGGAAACCGCCGCAGAGCTGGCGGAAACCCTACCGGGCGTCGTGCAACCGCCCCATCCGACTCCGGTTCACCCCGAACCCGCGGCGCCGCTCCAACTGCCGACCCTGCAACTGTCCCCCCCGCCGGCGCCGAAGTTAGAACTCCCCAAATTACAATCCCCTACGGTTACGGCGCTCCCAAGTTCTCGCCAACCTGAACCCAAAGCCTTTCCCCTCAAAGCTGTTCTTGTAGCGCTGGCCCTAGGGATGATTCCCCTAGCGACCATTGGCGGTCTAAATAATCTGGTGGTCAATCGCACCGTGGAGCAAACGGTGATCAATCGAGGCGTCAGCGCCGAATCCCTGCGGTCTTTACAAAACACGGTGACTCAAAATCTGCTCTGGGGTCTGCTGGCCACGGCGGGGGGCGCGAGCATCGCCGCTTACCTTTTAGCGGACCGGAGTCAGCGCCTTCAGGAAACCGTAGCCCTTCAGGAGAAAGAAGTCCTACTACAACGCATCCAAAAAACTAGCCAACGGGCCCAAATCTTAAAAGATTTAACCCTAAAAATCTCGGCGGCGCTGGATTCCACAGAAGTCTTTAACGTCGCCGTTTCGGAAATCCGTCAGGCGCTCCAGACCGACCGGGTCATTGTCTATACCTTCGACGAAACCTGGAAAGGCACCATTATCGCCGAATCCGTCGGCGCCGGTTTTCCCGTCGCCCTCGGCGCCGAAATTAAGGACCCCTGTTTCGCTGATAACTACGTAGAAAAGTATCTAAAAGGGCGGGTGCAGGCCACCCCCAATATTTTTGAAGCCGGGTTAACCCCCTGCCACCTGGGACAACTGGCGCCCTTTGGGGTCAAGGCCAACCTGGTGGCGCCGATTATCACCGAAGGCAAATTACTCGGTCTCCTCATCGCCCACCACTGCGCCGATTTCCGGGACTGGGATCAGGGGGACGTGGAACTCTTTGGGCAGTTAACCGTGCAGGTGGGCTTGGCGCTAGACCGGGCGGAACTGCTGGCGGAGCAAAAAGAAGCCAGCCACCGGGCCCAGGTCTTAAAGGATTTAACCCTAAAAATCTCGGCGGCGCTGGATTCCAAAGAGGTCTTTAACGTGGCGGTGACGGAAATCCGCCAGGCGCTCCAAACCGACCGGGTCATCGTCTATACCTTTGACGAAACCTGGAAAGGCACCATTATCGCCGAATCCGTAGAAGAGGGTTTTCCGGTGGCCCTCGGCGCCGAAATTAAGGATCCCTGCTTCGCCGACAAGTATGTGGAGAAATATCTGAAAGGTCGGGTGCAGGCCACCCCCAATATTTTTGAGGCTGGGTTAACCCCCTGCCACCTGGGACAACTGGCGCCCTTTGAGGTCAAAGCCAACTTGGTGGCGCCCATCATCGCCGAAGGACAATTACTAGGCTTACTGATCGCCCACCAGTGCTCCGGTTTCCGGGATTGGCAAGCGGGGGAAATCGACCTCTTTAGTCAATTGACCGTGCAGGTGGGCTTGGCGCTGGAGCGGGCGGAATTGATCACCCAACAGCGCCTAGCGGAAATCGAACAGCGCCAGGTGCGGGAGCAACTGCAAAAACGGGCGTTAGACCTCCTGATGGAAGTGGACCCCGTCAGCCGGGGGGATCTCACCATCCGGGCCCGGGTGACGGAGGACGAAATCGGCACCATCGCGGACTCCTACAACGCCACCATCGAAAACCTACGGCGGATTGTGACCCAGGTGCAACAGGCCGCCACTCAGTTCGCCTCCACCACCGACGTCAACGAAACCGCCGTGCGCCAACTCTCCGAGGAAGCCCTCCGCCAGGCGGAAGACGTGGCCGTGGCGCTGGAAAGTTTACAGGCCATGACTCTCTCCATTCAGGAAGTGGCGGAAAACGCCGCTCAGGCGGAAGTGGCCGTGCAACAAGCCACCCAAACGGTGGACGCCGGGGACGACGCCATGAACCGCACCGTGGACGGGATTTTAGCCATTCGGGAAACCGTGGCCGCCACCGCCAAAAAAGTCAAACGCCTCGGGGAATCTTCCCAAAAAATCTCCAAAGTGGTGAACCTGATTAGCTCCTTCGCCGACCAAACCAACCTCTTGGCGCTGAACGCCGCCATTGAAGCCGCCCACGCCGGGGAGGAAGGTCGGGGCTTCGCCGTAGTCGCGGACGAAGTGCGCTCCCTCGCTCGCCAGTCCGCCGAAGCCACTGCCGAAATCTCGGAGCTAGTGGCCAGTATTCAGGCGGAAACCAACGAAGTGGTCATCGCCATGGAAACCGGCACCGAGCAGGTGGTCATGGGCACCAAACTGGTGGACGAAACCCGCAAGAGCCTGAACCTAATCACCGCCGCCAGCGCCCAGATCAGCGCCTTGGTGGAAGCCATCGCCAGCGCCGCCGTGGAGCAATCCCAAACCAGCCAAAGCGTCACCCGCACCATGGCCCAGGTGGCCGCCGTCGCCGACAAAACCTCCTCCGAAGCCGCCAACGTTTCCGGCGCTTTCAAAGAACTCCTCGCCGTCGCCCAATCCCTCCAGGACAGCGTCCGGCAGTTCAAAGTCGAGTAATTTCAGTTATCAGTGAGCAGTGAGCAGTTATCAGCGAGTAACTGATAATTGTTACCTGATTCTTGATACCTGACACCTGTTACCTAACCCTTGATAACTGATAACTGTTACCTGATAACTGAAATGCCCCCCACCCTCACCCCCCCTGAACTCGCCCTCGACCCTCTCCAGGGACTCTGGCAAACCTCAGAGAAACTGGCGCTCTACGCCGCTCAACTTCAGCAAAACCAACAGGCCTTGACCCAAGCCATCGCCCAGGGCGAAACCGGCGCCGTCCAGCAGATCCAAGGCATGCAGACCCTCCGGGAAAGCGTCGCCAACACCAGCGGCCAAATCCAGCGCCTCGATCAATCCACCCAACAGATCGCCCAGGCGGTGACCCTAATTCGTCAATTCGCCGCCCAGACCCACCTGCTGGCGCTGAAAGCCTCCATTGAGGCGGCCCGGGCCGGGGAAGAAGGGCGGGGTTTCGCCGTCATCGCCGAGGAAGTCCGCACTCTAGCGGCCCAATCCGCCGAAGCCACCGCCGCCATCGAGGCGCTGGTGATGACCATCCAGGGGGAAGCCAAAGACGCCGCCGACACCCTCAAACGGGGGCGCCAACAGATCGAGCAGGAAACCCAAGCCGCCGCGGAGGCCCAGAGACATTGGCAAGACGCCGCCGACAGGCAACGAACCCTAGCGCCGACCGTGGAAGCCGTCCTCAAAACCAGCGCCGACCAGCGCCGACTCCTAGACGTCGCCCAAAACTTGTACCAATAGGCAGATGACAGATTTCAGATGACAGATGTGTCGGGCTTCGGCTACGCTCAGCCCTCGCACCCTGATCACTGATAACTGATATCTGTTCCCTCCCTCCCCCGCCCACTGATATCTGATATCTGATATCTGATATCTGTTAACTGATAACTGATATCTGTTTTATGAACTCCGACATCCGCGACCACGCCTATCAATTCTTCATCGAAGAAGCGCCGGAACTCCTGGGCGTCATTGAAACGGGACTGCTCACCATCCGGGAAGAGAAAACGCCGGGTAAAGTCCACGAAATGATGCGGGCGGCCCATTCCCTCAAGGGCGGCGCCGCTAGCGTGGAATTGCCGGTGATTAAGGACATCGCCCACCGGTTGGAGGATATGTTTAAGGCGCTCTACAGCGAAGAAGTGGTCATTGACGAGGACTTAGAGTCCTTGCTCCTGGCGGGCTACGATTGTTTGAAAGAACCGCTGATTCAACAACTGGAAACCGGCAGTTTTAACGAGGAAGAAACGGAGGAGAAAGCCAAACCCGTCTTTGAGGCTCTGGCCTTTATCTTGGGCGATTACTTGGCGGCGGGGGAACAGTTTATTCCCAGCTCCAGCGATTTAGGGGTGGATATTGTCTCTTCCTTGTTTGAGGTGGATATTGTTCAGGGTTTAGAGCAGATTCAAGGCGCTTTGGATTCCGGGGAAGAAAGCTTGGTTACAGAAATCCTCGGCGCTCAAACCGAAGTTTTTGGCGGTTTAGCGGAATTGTTAAACCTACCGGGCTTTAAGGAAATTACAACCCTCGTTCAATCCGCGTTAAACCAAGCGCCGGAACAGGTTTTAACCCTGGCGAACTTGGCGCTTCAGGATTGGCGGGGCAGTTGCGACGCCGTTTTAAACCAAGGCGACCGCACCCAGGGGGGAGCGCCGTCCCCGGCCCTGCGGGAATTGGCCGGTCAGGGAGAAACCCCGGCGCTGTTATTGTCCGATCCCCAAGAACCCGAAGAACCCCTACCGGATTTAGGCGATATTTTCACCCTATCGGCAGAGGTTAACCCTGAGCCAACACCGGAAGAAAATCTATTCGGCGCCCTAGACCCCTTACCGAATTTAGGCGATATTTTCACCCTACCCGAAGAAACCCCAGTTCAAAACCTAGAAAACGACATTTTTGCGCCGCCGGAAGCAGAACCCTTCTTAGCGGCAACCCACAACGAATCCGCCTCCCTTTCCTCCCTGTCCCCCCTTTCCTACCCCTCCTCCCTTCCCTCCCCCGAAACCCTCAACACCGACGAACCCGCCTATCAATTCTTCATCGAAGAAGCGCCGGAATTACTACAAATCATCGAATCCGGTTTACTCGGCATCCGCCACGACCGGAGCGCCGCCAAAGTCCACGAAATCATGCGGGCGGCCCATTCCCTCAAGGGCGGCGCGGCCAGCGTCGGCATGAACGCGGTTAAGGACATCGCCCATCGTTTAGAGGATATTTTTAAGGCGCTGTACAACCCGGAAGTGGTGGTTGACGAGGATTTAGAATCCCTACTTTTGGCGGGTTACGACTGTCTGAAAAATCCCCTCGAAACCCAAATCCAAACCGGCGCCTACGATCCCCAACAGGCGCTTGGCGCCGCCCAGCCGGTGATCGAGGCCATTGAGTTTCAACTGGGGGATTTCCTGCAAGCTGGGGAAGCCTTTATGCCCAGTTCCAGCGATCTAGGGGTAGATATTGTCTCTTCTCTGTTTGAGGTGGATATTGTTCAAGGTTTAGAGCAAATTCAAGACGCCTTAAATTCTGGGGACAATAGCTTGCTTCAGGACACCCTCGGCGCCCAGGCGGAAGTCTTTTTAGGCTTAGCGGAGCTGTTAAACCTACCAGGCTTTAAGGCCATTACCGAGGCCGCCCAACAGGCGCTGATTAACCGACCGGCGGAGATTACCGCCATCGCCCAGGCGGCGCTGAGGGATTGGCGGGGCAGTTGCGACGCCGTTTTAGCTGAAGGAGACCGAACCCAAGGCGGGCAACCCTCGGCGGAATTATTGTCCCTGGCGACGGCGCTCGCCCCGGCGGAACCGGAGGAAACCTTAATTCCCCTCCAACCGGAAGCCGCTCCCCGTCTCGCCTTGAGCGATCTCTTCTTTGGGGAGGACGAGGAGGAAGAAGCGGCGCCGGAACCCGAACCCATACTAGAGCCGGAACCCATCGCCGAACTAGAACCCCTGGACGAAGCGGCCAATGCGGCGCTGGCGGATATTTTCGGTCTAGCGGAAACCCCAGAGATTGTCCCGGAACCCCTGACCCCCAGTCTGGAAGATGTCTTTGGCGGTCTCATTCCCGACAGTCTATTGCCGGAGTTCACCCCCAGCGCCGAAATTACGCCCGCGGATGACAGCGCCGTTTCGGATCTGCTTGAAAGCGTGCAAGCTAACTTCGCCGAACTTCCCGCCCTGGGCGTTAATAACATCGTTCCCGCCCAAACCAGCCCGGCCCCCGAGGCCCCAACCCCTACGCCCCCATCCTCTCCCCCCTCCCCCCTTTCCTCCCACTCCTCCCCCTCCCCCCTTTCCTCCCCCGCTCCTCCAACCCCAGCTCCCACTCCCTCCCTCTCCATCCGGGTCGATTTCCAGCGCCTAGAGCGGATGAATAACTGGGTCGGAGAATTGGCCATCAATCGCAACAGTTTGTCCCTGCAAAACGAGCAACTGCAACGGGCGGTGCGCTCCTTGCTGAGTCGCTTTAGCCGTTTTCAAAATATGACCGGCAAACTGCGGGAATTGGCGGATCAGTTGGTGATCGCCCCCGGCGGGCAAACGCTCTTAAACAAACCGGAAAATACCTGGATCGCGCAAGCGTTTGACGCCCTAGAGATGGATTCCTACGGCGCTTTGTCGGGGCAACTTCAGGACATTTTGGAAGAAATGTTGCAACTGGAAGAGGCGGTGGACGACATTGTGCTCTTCGCTCGGGCCACGAACCAAAGCCTAGAGTCCCAACGGCAAATGCTCTTTTCCCTGCGGGACGAACTGATGTGGGCCCGGATGTTGCCCCTGGGAGAAGTGTTAAACCGCTTTCCCCGGGTTCTGCGGGATATGAGCGCCAAGCATCACAAGCCGGTGCAGTTAAAGCTCTACGGCGTTCACGTTTTGGTGGATCGGTTAGCGATTGAAAAACTCTACGACCCCCTCCTGCACTTATTGCGGAACGCCTTTGACCACGGCATTGAAGCGCCGGAGGCCCGTTTAGCCCAAGGGAAACCGGAGCGGGGAACCATCGAAATTCACGCCTTCCATCAGGGCAACCAGACCCTAATCGAACTGCGGGACGACGGCGGCGGTTTAAATCTGGAGAAAATTACCCAGAAGGCCATCGATGTCGGTTTAATTACCCCGGAACAAGCGCCGAATTTGACCCCGGAGCAAATTTCTAACCTGATCTTTGAACCTAACTTTTCCACGGCGGATCAGGTGAGCGACCTCTCCGGTCGGGGGGTGGGTTTAGACGTGGTGCGCCAACAGATTCAGTCCCTCAAGGGCAATATCGTCGTCTCCTCCCGTCCGGGCCGGGGAACCACATTTTCTCTACGTCTCCCCTTAACCCTGACCATCGCCAAACTTTTGGTCTGTTTAATCGCCCAGGACGACCAGCGGACTCAAACCGCCGTGGCTTTGCCCTCCGATAGTATCGCCGAGTTGATGGTGCCTCTGCCGGAGCAGGTTCGAGCTTCGGGGGGGCAACGCTTCTTCCTCTGGCAACAGCAGATGATTCCCATTTATAGTCTCAGTCAACTGCTGGCTTATAACTGCCCCCTAGGGGAAGGGCAGAGCAGTAAGGCGTTCAGCGCCGTGCCCCAACCGGAGGATTGGAGTTTGCCCCTGTTACTGCTCAAGCGGGGAGATCATTACTACGCCCTAGAGGCGAGCCGTCTAGTGACGGAGCAGGAATTGGTGATCAAACCCTTCGCCAGCGTCCTGCAAGCGCCGCCCTATCTCTACGGTTGCACGATTATCGGGGACGGCAGTCTGATTCCGGTGATTAACGGGGCGTTGTTGCTGGAATGGCATTGGGAACGGGGCGAAACGGCCCTAGCCGGAGAGGTCGCTCTGACCGGAGAATACGCTCCCGGTCTGGATCAAAGCGCCCTGGCGCCCTTAATCCTCGTGGTGGACGACTCGGCGGCCCTGCGGCGCACCCTCGCCTTTACCCTAGAGCGGGCGGGCTATCGGGTCATTCAAGCCAAGGACGGCCAAGAGGCGCTGGAAACCCTCAATCGCTCCGCCGGGATTCAGTTGGTGATCTGCGATGTGGAGATGCCCAACCTCAACGGCTTTGAATTTCTGGGGCAACGGCGCCGCCATCCCGAGATGGCCAAAATTCCCGTGGCCATGCTCACCTCCCGGGGGAGCGATAAACACCGCCAACTGGCGACCCGCCTCGGCGCCAGCGCCTATTTTACGAAGCCCTACATCGAGCAACAGTTTCTCGCGGCCGTTAAAGACCTACTCCAGTCCCAACCCGTTTCCGTATAAGCCATGACCTATGCCCTCAATTCCCCCCCCGCTCCCGCCGGCGCCGACCAACGGGAAAAATTCCTGCTTTTCAATGTGGGCAAACTCAATTTGGCCCTGCCCATCGCCCAGGTGGTGAAAATCCTGAACTATCAAACCATTCATGGGAGCGGCGTCACCGACGCCGGTTTAGTCCACGCGGAAGGGCGCTCCGTCACCCTCCTGGATCTCCATCAACAGTTCTTTAAAACTCCCGCTCCGGCTCCCGTTAACGCCAAACCCTTTCTGATTTTGGTCAAAAACAGCGCCCAGGAAGAATTTTGTTTGCTGGTGAACACCACCCCCACCCTGGTGGAAGTCCGGCGCTCGGAGATTCGCCTTTTACCCGACTCCTACCGGCGCCACGACACCTTGGCCAGCGCCGTCCAGGTGATGATTGTCAAGGAAAAGGGGCGGGAGTTTACGGTTTTTATCCTCGACCCAGACCAGCTCTTGAGCGCCCAAAGATCCGGCTGATGTTAGACTGAACAGTCAGCGCAGTCTTTTGAGCGATTCTTGTGTTTAAAGTTGGTTTGTTGGGTTTGGGAACGGTGGGCACCGGCGCGGTCAAAATTTTACAAGACCGGCTGGGACGCAATCCCCTACTCGCTGAAATTGAGATCGCCAAGGTGGGAGTCAGAGATCTGGCGAAGGCCCGGCAAGTGGAACTGGCGGCGGGGGTTCTCACCCAGGATTTAGACAGTATCGTCGCCGACCCGGAGATTTGCATCGTCGTGGAGCTATTGGGAGGGCTAGAGCCGGCCCGCTCCCTCATTTTGGAGGCCATCGCCCACGGCAAACACATCGTCACGGCCAATAAAGCCGTCATCGCCCGCTACGGCCCGGAAATCTACGAAGCGGCCAACCAAGCCGGAGTCTATGTGCTCCTGGAAGCGGCGGTGGGGGGCGGCATTCCCATTATTAAACCCCTAAAACAGTCCCTCGGCGCCAATCGTATCGCCAGCATTGTGGGCATTGTCAACGGCACCACCAACTATATCCTCACCCAGATGACCCAAGCCGGCGCCGAATTTGCCGACGTGCTGGCGGATGCGCAACGGTTGGGCTACGCCGAGGCGGATCCCGGCGCCGATATTGACGGTCTGGACGCGGCGGATAAAATCGCTATCCTCGCCTCCCTGGGCTTTGGGGGCCGGGTTAAACGGGAGGACGTTTATTGCGAAGGCGTCCGGGGGGTCAGCGCCGTGGATATCGCCTACGCCGAGCGGCTTGGGTTTACGGTCAAACTCCTGGCCATCGCCAGCGGGCAACAGGGAGATCTTTCGGAATCCCTACAACTGCGGGTTCACCCCACCCTGCTCCCCAAGGAGCACCCCCTAGCCAGCATTAACGGCGTCAATAACGGCATTTTAGTCAGCGGCGATCCCCTAGGGGAAGTGATGTTCTCGGGCCCCGGCGCCGGCGCCGGCCCCACCGCCAGCGCCGTGGTTTCGGATATCTTGAACATTGTCGGCATCCTTTCCAGTAGCGACGAGAATCCGGCGCTGGACCCCCTCCTCAGTTGCGTCCATCAGCATTATTGCCAAATCACCCCCATCGAGGAACTGCAAACCCGGTTTTACGCCCGCTTCCTCTGTCGGGATCTGCCCGGCGTCATCGGTCATCTGGGCACCTGTTTTGGGGATCACCGGGTTAGTTTAGAGTCCATCGTCCAGATTGGCTTCCAAAATGAGACGGCGGAAATCGTCGTCGTCACCCATCAAGTGCGGGAAGGCAATTTCCGGGCGGCGCTGGCGGAAATCCAAAAGCTAGAGGGCATTAAAGCCATCGCCAGCGTGCTCCGGGTTTTATCTTCGCAAGAGGTTTAGATGAGGGCGCCGAAGTTTTGGGCCCTAGCCCTTGGGTTGAGTTTAGGAATCAGCCCCGGCCAAGCCCAAACGCCCCCCGCTATCCGCGTCGAATGCCCCCAACCGGCGCTCTCCCGTCTGCGAAGACATCCGGTTAAAAAAGGTCAGACCTTGGTCAGTATCGCCGCCCAATACCAACTGGTTCCCGAAAGCGTCGTTAATTTTAATCCCCAACTGAAAACCCAGGCGCCCCGCCCCGGTCAAATCCTGCTGATTCCCCCCTTTAACGGCCAACGGGCGACGGTTCCCCCCGGCGGAACGTGGCAAGATTTAGCGCAACAATACGGTATTCGGGCCGACCTCCTCTTTGAAATTAACGGTTGCCAGCGCCAACCGAAGGAGGTCTTTATTCCGGGGATCGCCGGTTTAACAAAACCGCCCAAGGCGGCGAACTACACTGGTTTAACCCAATTTCCCCTAGAAGCGGCGCCCCAACTTCTGCTGGATTACGGTTGGCAAAAGGACGCCGCCGGGCAAGCCTTTTTCCATAGCGGTTTAGACCTAGCGGCGCCGCTGGGAACTCCGGTTTTAGCCTCTGCGGACGGGGTGGTGATTTTAGTCAGCCAGGAAGGCCCCTACGGCTACCTGGTGGTGATCGACCACGGCAACGGCTGGCAGACTCGCTACGCTCACCTCGGGCGCTTTGGCGTGCCCGTGGATCAGCCGGTGCGAGCGGGAACGGTCATCGGCTATGTGGGTCAAACCGGCCGCCCGGATATGACCCCGCCCCATCTGCACTTTGAAGTCCGTTCCCAGTCCCCGGCCGGATGGATGGCCCAGGACCCGAAGCTCCATTTACCCCGCTAGTTCCCTTCCCCCGGCAACCAACTGTTCACGGCGAAGGCGCCGGGCGGTCGCGACTCCAGGCCCACCAACTCTGCCCGCACTGACATTGATAAAATTCCTGCCATTTGCGTTGATAATCTTCGCTAATCACCGGCGCTCGGCGGTTAATCCAGACCGCTTGGGCTTGGCGGGGGGAAGCCTGACAACGGGGACAACAGAATTCATAGGCGTGGGCGGCGGATTCGGTCCAGTCGGGGGGCGCGGCGCTGAAGGGGTCCATGGGCGGTTAGGGGTTAGAAGCGGAGAACACTTGAAAAGTCTGTCCAAATCATAGTCAATCCCGGCCGATCGGGGCGGAGCGACTCGTCGGCGCCGAGAACCCAACCCTACCGTCGCCCATGGGTTTTTGCCGAAAAAGCGCCGGAGATTGACAATTAGTAAATTAAATAAATAAACGCCAAAAAAACGGCAGTTTCTCAAAACCGAATGTCGCGGAGTCCCGTCATCCGCTTAAGCCTCTCCCACCCCCAATAAAGCCCGGGCGATACCCAGATAAATGGCCACCCCCAACACGTCCACCGCCGTGGTGATAAACGGCGCCGACATCAACGC
Source organism: Cyanobacteria bacterium RI_101 (assembly GCA_016471375.1). Lineage (GTDB taxonomy): Bacteria > Cyanobacteriota > Cyanobacteriia > Cyanobacteriales > Microcystaceae > Synechocystis. The sequence goes on along the minus strand of WGLZ01000020.1, from coordinate 26,291 downwards.
CGGGTCAAGGTTCATGCGTTTGAACAAAAAGGGCAAACCGGCGCCGGCCAGGGCGGCCAAGACCGAGATGCAAAATAAGCTCAGCCCCACCGTCACCGCCACCAGACCGTCGCCTTGGAGCAAATAAGCCCAGACCGTGACCACGGCGCCTAACATGACCCCGAGCAAAATTCCCGCCAAGCCTTCTTTGCGGATAATCGAAAAAACCTGTTCCGGTCCAATATTCTCCGTGTTCAGGCCCCGGATCACCACCGTAGAAGACTGAGCGCCGACATTGCCCCCGGCGTCGATTAACAGGGGAATGAAGGCCGCTAAAGCGATGACCTGGGCGAGAACGTCCTCCTGGGAATGGATCACCCCGCTGGTGAGGGTGTTGGTAATCAGCAAAACGAAGAGCCAAACCACCCGCTTGCGGGCCACCGTCATCAGGTTGCTACTAAAATAATCGTCCCCCTGGGATTGGACTCCCCCGGCCGCGTAAATATCCTCCGTCGCTTCTTCTTCCAAAACGTCCAGCACATCGTCCACTGTGACAATGCCCACTAAGCGATTTTCGACGTCCACCACGGGAACCGCCAGAAAATCATAGCGTTGGATGATTCGAGCCGTTTCCTCTTGGTCTGTGTCCGTGCGCGCGGCAACCGCCTTCGCAGTCATAATTTCCCGGATTAACCGCTCCGGCTCCGCCGTGACTAAATCCCGTAGAGAGAGAGTCCCCGTCAAGCGCCGGGAGTCGTCGGTGACGTAGAGAACATAAATGGTTTCAATCTGGGTCGCCAGTTCCCGAATCCGCTCTAGAGCTTGCTGGACATTCCACTCTTCCTTGAGGGAAATATACTCCGGCGTCATAATCCGCCCCGCGGTTTCCGGGGGATAGCCCAGCAGGAGGGAGGTGGCTTGGCGCTCTTCGGGACTCAGGCGTTGAAATAATTGGCGCACCACCTTGGCCGGTAGCTCGTCCAAGAGCCGCGCCCGGTCGTCCGGGGAGATCTGGTCGAAAATTTCGAGGACGTCGGGGTGTTTGAAATCCTTGAGTAAGGCCTCCTGGTAAGGCGACTCTAAGTGTTCATAGACCTGGATGGCTTCATTTTTAGAGAGCAGACGGAAGGCCACCACCTGCAAATGACTGGGCAGAGATTCAATAACGTCGGCGATATCCGCGGGTTGCGCCGGGGAAAGAATACTTTTTGCCGCCTCAAATTGGGAGGTTTCTAGGAGTCCTAACAACTGAGACCGGAGCGATTGTCGTAATTCGACGCGCTCCGAGGAAGCGGAGAGGCTTTCGCGCATGGGTTAGAATCCTCCTGAGTTGTTGGCCCCTATCTTAGAACGCCTTCGTCTCCGCAGGAAAAGCAAGTTGACAACTCCCGGCGCCGTCTGTAACGGTAGAGGCTAAGTTCTAACCCCAGTAGCGCCGCTTCCCGCCATGACCCCCGTTAGTTTACTGTCCGTTACCGCCTACGACTCGGAAATCTTAGCCCCGGCGCTGATCCAGCTTTTGGAACCCTTGGGAGGCATGGGCGCCTTTGTTAAACCCGGCGACCGGGTCTTGCTCAAACCCAATTTGTTGACGGCCAATCGCCCCGGCAATGAATGTATTACCCGTCCCGAGTTAGTGGCGGCTGTGGCCCGACAGGTCTTAGCCGCGGGCGGTAAGCCGTTTTTAGGGGATAGCCCCGCCTTTGGCACGGCGCTGGGGGTCGCGAAAGCCAACGGCTATCTGCCCCTGGTGGAAGAGCTAGGCATCCCCGTGGCGGAATTTCGAGGACAACGCTATCCCACCGGCAACGAGCGCTTTAACCATTTGCGTCTCTCCAAAGAAGCCATGGACGCGGATGTGGTCATCAATCTTCCTAAAGTTAAATCTCACGTTCAACTGAACTTGACCCTCGGGGTGAAAAACCTCTTTGGTTGCGTTCCCGGCAAGATGAAGGCTTGGTGGCATATGGAAGCCGGGAAGGACGCGGCCCGCTTTGGGGAAATGTTAGTCCAGACCGCCCAAACGATTAACCCCGAGTTAACCATTGTGGACGGCGTTATCGGCCACGCCGGCGCCGGCCCCATGAACGGATTTCCCCGCTCCCTGGGGATTCTCGGCGCTTCCCCGAATGTTTTCGCCCTCGATGAAGCCTTGGCGACCATTCTCCAAGCGCCGGCGGAGCAAACGCCCACCCTCGCGGCCCAGCGCCGTTTGGGACTAAGTCCCCAGGACGTGGTCTTTCCCCTGGCTCAACCGCTAGAGTTGCAAGTTCCCGATTGGCAATTCCCCCCCCAGATGACGCCGATTGATTTCGGTCTGCCCAGGGTGATTCGCTCAACCTTTAAACACCTTTATATTCGTCATCTCAAGGAACGTCTCGGCGCTTTTTCCCACTCCGCCTAGGGGGAAACGGTGTTTTGACTCCGAATGGCGTTTTAAAGTATCTTGCCTCGAATCCAACTAAAAAGATTCTTCCCGCCCCGGTGATCGCTCCCGCTTTTGGGACAAGCAAAGGAGTAGCGATTATCTTCCCGGAAGACCAATTTGCAATGTTTACCGTCGTCGGTGACCGTAAAGCCCAGACGGATCAATTCCGCCCTGGTTTTGGCGTCCATCTCCCGATAGGAAGACAGCGCCGTTTTTAATTGAGCTTCTAATTCCTCTCTAGCGGGATTAGCGGAATTATGGACTAAAATATCGTCAATAATGTCTATCCTCCGCTTCTGTTTCTCCATCTGGCTCCTTTGGGCGCGGAGAATTTCTAGGATTAAACTCTTCCGCTCTTCGGGATAAAGATCTATCTCGGTGGAGGAAAGTATAACGGCGTTGGTTGAATCGGTAGCATTTTTTGTCGAAAATTTAGTCCCATTTATTTCTGGGCGGTTTAAAAAAAGTTGGCGCCGCAAGGTCTCGTTTTCTTCTTGAAGTTGCCGCTGAGCCGCTAAGAGTTCTTGATTTTGTTGTTGAAGTTCTTGGGTTCTAGATTGAATGTCATGATCAATGGAGACGTACAAATCTTCGATCTCTTGGGATAGTTTTTCCCGCGCCCCTAGGAGATGGTCTATTTGGGCCTGCATCTGGCGGCGCTGAGCCTCCAGCGCCGCTATATGGTCTTGGCGGAGAGTCTCCAGGGTTTGCCCTGAAGTTTGGATTTGCTGGTCTAGATCCGCTTGGCTCTGAGCTAGCCGCTCCTGCAATATTTGGTTGAGCGTTTGCTGGGCTTCTAGTTGAAGTTCGCGTTCTTGCTGCTGTTGACGAGCGGTGGTCAAGAGCGTTTCTAGTCGCTCAATTTGAGATTGAAACTCGGTTTTTTCTTGTAATAAAGCCCGCTCTTTCTCCTGATAGACTAGGCTATTAGTTTGATTTTCTTCCTTGAGCGAACTAATCGTTTCCTCCGCTAATTGAGTTTTTTCTTGCTGACGAGCGTAGTCCTTATTGACTTGGTCTAGCTGGATTTCGAGTTGAGATATTTTCATTTTAAAGTTACGACGAACAAACCAATGGCTTGCCCCTAAAAAAATAATCAGTAGGGAACCTATTAAAACTAGAAGATTCATCTTTTTACTTTACCCGTTTGAAGAAGTTTTTCTACGCTTTTGGCAAGAATTCTTCACCCCTAGGCGCAAATTGAGGCGTCTGTTCGTAAAAGTTGGCGGATTGTATAAAACATAGCCTCTAGCCAAGCCAATCCGAACGGCTTTGCCTAGGCGCTGAAGAGCGTTCGCCCATTATAGCTCATGGAAAACGGCGCCGTCCCTAAGGGGGGCTTGGTCTCCCAACCGTGGTATAACTAGGGTCTAAACGTTTTCAGCATTCTCCGCCCGCGCCATGTATAACCCCTCCCTCCGACGGGAACCCCGCACCGAACCCGCCGCCGTCCTGCCCATCACCCGGGAGACCTCCTTGATCGACTGGCTAGAGTCCAGCGGCCGCATGATTGCCCGAGCGCCGGAAGAAGTCAAAATCGAAATTCCCGAAGAAGACGAAGAAATCACCGAACTCATGGGAGACGACGGCTTTGACGATATGGACGACGATCTTGACTTGAGCGACGAAGACTAGGAAACTTGGCGCCGCGGCCGTCGTCCTTTGTCCCTGGCGCCGTTTTGTTCAGCTTATCCCGGAGATCCGACTGTGGTTTCGAGTCCCTCTTCCTCCGCCCCCTGGTGGCAAAAACCCACGGGAGTCCAACTGACGGTTTTACTGACTCTTCTGCTGGCGGGTCTGGCCCTCGGACTAACCGCCGACGCCCTGACGCTTTTATTGCCGTTAGGAGTTTCGGCGCTTTTAAGCGCCGCCTTGGGTTATGGAGCGGTGCCCCTCCTACGGCAGTTCAAAGCCAGTCAAATCATTCAAGAAGACGGCCCCCAGAGTCACCTCAAAAAGGCCGGGACTCCCACCATGGGGGGGATTTTTTTTGTTCCTATCGCCCTTGCCGTCGCTTTAATCTGGACCGGCGGCGCCCTAGACGCGGCGGCCGTGAGTTTGGTCACCCTGGGCTATATGGGCATTGGTTGGATCGACGACTGGCAAATTCTGCGGCGCCAATCCAATAAAGGGTTAACCCCCCGCCAAAAGTTGTATTTACAAATCGCCATCGCCGTTCTCTTTTGCGCCTGGGTCTTCTGGAGTCAACCCAAGGGTTTAGCGCCGCGGATCACCGATGTGAATTTACCCTTCGGTTTGGTTTTGCCCCTAGGCGTCTTCTTCTGGCTCCTGGCCGTCTTTACCCTAGTGGCGGAAAGCAATGCCACCAATCTTACCGACGGGGTGGACGGTTTGGCCGGGGGCACCGGCGCCTTGGCGTTTCTAGGCCTAGGGGCGCTGGTGGTCGCCGACTCGCCGGAGTTAGCCGTCTTCTGCGCCTGTTTAGCGGGAGGCTGTTTGGGGTTTCTTGTCCATAACCGCAACCCGGCTCAGGTTTTCATGGGAGATACCGGTTCCCTTGCCCTGGGGGGAGGACTGGCGGCGGTGGGGATTTTGAGCGGCAATCTCTGGGGTCTGTTACTGTTGAGCGGTATTTTTCTACTAGAATCTTTGTCCGTTATCGCCCAGGTGGGCTACTACAAGGCGACAAAGGGCCCCGACGGCAAAGGCAAACGCCTTTTAAAAATGGCGCCCCTCCATCATCATCTAGAACTGAGCGGCTGGAGCGAGACTCAAATTGTCGGCTCCTTCTACCTAGCGAACGCCCTTCTAGCTTTGGCGGCGGCGCTGACTCGTTAACGGCGCCGGCCCTCCAGATCGGTTAGCCTGGGGGTGTTGACTCATGGAAGATTGAAAGCGATGTTACCGAGGGACGAGTTGCTCAAGGGAGCCGAAAATCGAGAAGAACTGGCTCGGGTGTTGGATCGGGCGGAGCGGGCCCTGAAAACCTGGGAGGCGGAAACGACAGATTTTCTGTCTCCCCCAGTTTTGGCGGAGGCTCTAGCCCGATTTGGCGCGTTGACGGAACTGGGATTTCTCCCCTGGGGCGGCTATCCCCAGGCGGAGCGCCAGCGCCTAGCTATCGCCAGAACAGACTTGCCCCTAACGACGGAGCAGATTCCCCTAGGCGCCGTCCTCATTAGCGGCAACTTCCTCTTCGACCCCGCCAGCCATCGGGATTATCTTGGCGCTTTGTTGGGAACAGGGCTAGTTCGGGAAAAGGTGGGGGATATTCTGCCCCTAGGAGAGCGGGGCGCCCAGGCGATTATCGTCCCGGAATTGACGGACTTTGTCACCGCGGCGCTGACCCAGGTGCGGACAGTGCCGGTGAAGACGACGGTTATCGCCCTAGAGGAGTTAAAAATCCGTCCCCCCCAGCGAAAGGAGTTGACCACGGTGGAAGCGTCCCTCCGGTTAGACGCGGTGGCCTCGGCGGGCTTTGGCCTTTCCCGGAGCAAAATGGCGGACGCTATCAGCCGGGGGGACGTGCGAGTGAATTGGAAAGACGTGAGCCAAGCCAGCTATAGCCTGAAAGCCGGAGATTTAGTCGCCTTGCGGGGCAAGGGTCGCCTGGAGGTGGGGGAAGTGACGGTGACCAAAAAAGACCGCTACCGGATTCAACTCACTCGTTACGTTTAAGTTAAAGCCAAGGAAGAGCTAGCCCTAGAGGACAGTCAGAAAAACGGCCCTTCAATGCTACACTCAACCCTAAAAATCAGATCCAGTTCCTATAATTGTTCATAATCTTTAACCATTGACCCTCTAGGGGTCTTTAAACAACGTCTTATTGTCAAGATTAACGTTCCCGCTCACTCATCCAATCGACCTGTAAATTTGATGTCTGTTCTTCCCTCCTCAGTTCTTAAAGTCTCTTCCGGCCTCCTCTGCGGTTGTCTGTGTTGGTTGCAGGGCGCGTCTCTCTCGGCGCTGGCCGCGGAGCCGACTTCCCAGCCCGCCTCTCTGCCGCCCCTGGTCAAAACGGCGCCGGTGGCTCCTCCGGTGATTCTACCCAAGGAAGGAGAATACACCCTGGGACCCGGCGATCGTTTCAAGGTGGATGTTTTTCAAGCGGCCGAACTCTCCGGGGAACATCAAGTCCTGGTGGATGGGAGCGTCGGCTTTCCTCTCATTGGCGTGGTTAAGGTGCAGGGTAAGACTATTCCCGAACTGACTCAAACCCTAAGCCAACAGTATGGTCGCTACATCAAGCGCCCCGTAGTAACAGTTTACTTAACCTCCCCCCGGCCCCTCAACATTACCCTGGCGGGGGAAATTAACCGTCCCGGCGCCTATAATATCGCCATCAACCAGGGGCAGAAATTTCCCTACTTGACGGATATTATTCAGGAAGCCGGGGGCCTGACTCCCGTGGCGGATATTTCCCAGGTGGAAGTAAGGCGTCAAGCCGGGAAAGAGACTGAATACTACCGGGTTAATCTCTGGGAACTGCTCCAAAACGGCGACAAGCGCCAAAATATTACCCTCCGGGACGGGGACGTGGTGCGGGTGCCCAGCAAACAACAAACCGATCCCGAAGAAGTGCGACAGTTGGCGGACGCTAATTTTGGTATCCGTTTTGACCAAGAAATTAATGTGGCGGTGGTGGGAGAGGTCTTTCGACCCGGTTCTTATAAGCTCACGCCCGCCACTCGGGCCTCTAATATTGGCGAAGTAGGGGGAGGCGGCGGCGGCGCAGCGGGTGGAACCAACGCCAGCAAAACTATTCCTGTTCGCCTCACCCAAGCGATCCAAGAAGCCGGAGGGATTCGTCCCCAGGCGGATATTCGTAATGTGACGGTGCGACGCAAAAATCGCTCTGGGCAGGAAGAGCTAATCAGCGTCAACCTTTGGGAGTTGATTAACGTCGGCAACCTAGAAAAAGACATCATTCTCCAGAGCGGCGATATTGTCAGCGTGCCCCAGGCCACCGCCATTAGCCCCAAGGAATTCGACGCTCTCTCCTCCGCCAACTTTTCCCCCCGGACGATTCGAGTGAACGTCACCGGGGAAGTCAAAAGTCCCGGTTTACGGGAAATGCCCCCCAACTCCACCCTCAACCAAGCGATTTTGGCCGGCGGCGGTTTCAATCCCACCCGGGCGGACGAAGAGCGAGTGGAACTGGTGCGCCTCAACCCAGACGGCACGGTGACAAAACTGTCCGTTAAACCTGATTTTGGCGAGGGGGTCAACCCGGAGAATAACCCGACTCTGCGGGACAATGACGTGATTGTGGTGCATACCAATACCCTTACCACCACCACGCAAACCATTGGCACTGTGCTGAGTCCCATCGGCGCTATCCTCGGGGGCGGTCTCTTCTCCATCATTAACCTATTTGACTAGTCCCTTATATTGGTCGCCCCCATCCTCGCAACGTTAGAAATCCATGAATCCAGAATCCGATCCCGCCCTGACCTTTCCGCGCCGTCCTCCCGGGGAAGATCCCAACCCCATCGCCCTGAACGGCGCTCGTCACGGTTCCCTGAACGAAGCCGCCCCCGCCAGTCTCGGGGCGGGACGAGGATCCCAAATTCCCGAAGAACTGAACCTGCGTCAGGCTTGGTTTATTATCAAACACCGTCTTCGTTTAATCGCGGCCATTACCTGCGGGGTGACCACGGCGGTGGGGGTCTGGACCTTTCAGCAAACGCCGGTCTATGAAGGGCATTTTCAACTTTTGGTGGGCGATCCCGTCACTCAGCAAAACGCGCCGGACCAGGCGCTGTTAGAGAGTATGGGAGTGCGGGAGGTGGATTACGACACCCAGATTGAAGTCCTTCGCAGCGCCAGTATCCTCAACCCTATTTTGAAGACGGTTCAGCGCCAGTATCCCCTGGTGGACTACGACGCGCTGACTCAGGGGTCCCGTCCCCCCTTAAGAATCACCCAGGTTGAAGACACTAAAATTCTTAAGGTCTCTTACCAGGACGTTAGTCGCTCTCAAATTCAATTTTTGTTAGACGAGCTATCCAAGGCTTACCTCCGCTACAGTCTCGAAGAGCGCAAAACCCAGATTAATCAGGGGATGAAATTTGTCGACGACCAACTGCCCCAACTGCGGAAACGGGTGAACGAGCGTCAGGCGGAGTTGGAGCGTTTCCGGCAACGTTACAATTTGCTCGACCCGGAGGAACGAGCCAAGGAACTTTCGGCGCTGGAGTTTAATCTTCAGTCCAAATATATTGAACTGGAGGTGGCCCAGCGGGAGGCCCAGTCCATGTACGAAGCTCTGCAAAAGCAGTTGGGTCTCTCGCCGGAGAATGTCCTCGCGTCTAGTTACTTAACGGAATCTCCCCGGTATCAGAATTTGCTTAACCAGCTACAAGCGGTGGAGGTGGAAATCTCTCAACAGTCGGCTCGCTACCTGGAAGATAGCCCGGTAATGCAGGAACTGTTAGAAAAACGGGAAAATCTTTTGCCCCTCATCGCTCAAGAGGCCCAGGCGGTTTTGGGGGGGCGCCTACCGGAGGGGGGAATTCCCAGTCAGGAGACCAGTTCTCCCAGCGCCGTTCGCATTAATCTGAATCAGCAGTTTATTCAAACCGCCAACCAGCTTCAAGTCCTCCAAGCCCGCCGGGCCTCTTTAGAAAAGGAACTCAACTCGACCCGGGCCCAAATCCAAGCCATGCCGGCGCTGGCCCGTCAATACACGGATTTGCAACGGGAGGCGGCGGTGGCCACCGATAGCCTCAACCGCTTTCTAGAAGCCCAGGCTAAATTGCAGATTGATTCTTCTCAACAAACCGTTCCCTGGCAACTTATTTCCCCGGCGGCCATTGACGAGTTGCCGGTTTGGCCTCGACCCGTGCGCAATATTAGTTTGGGTTTGATCGCGGGTCTCCTGTTGGGAGTGGCCATCGCCTTTCTACTAGAACGCCTCGATCCGGTTTTTCACTCCGTCGAGGAAATCAAAGAAGACACCCAGGTGCCGATTTTGGGCATGATTCCTTGGCAAAAGGATTTGTCCAACCTTGACAAAGTCGTAGAAATGACCCTGCCGGCGCTCACCATTGGCAAAGGGGAAACAACGGAGGCCGCCGCCAAAGAAACGTCCCGAGCGGCGCGGGCCACCTATCAATCTTCGGGATTTTTAGAAGCCTTTCGCTCTCTCAATACCAACGTCTGGCTCCTCGGCGCCGACCATCCCATTCGCTCCGTCGTCATCAGCTCCTCCACCCCCTCCGACGGTAAATCCACGGTTTCCCTCCATCTGGCGCTGGCGGCTTCCGCCATGGGCCAAAGGGTGTTGCTGGTGGACGCCGACCTCCGGCGCCCCCGGGTGCACACCCATTTTGGACTTCTCAATGGCCAGGGATTGAGCAATATCATCGCCACAGGACTAGCGCCGGAGGAAGCGATCCAGAAAGCGCCTCAATGGGATAGCCTCTCCATCCTCACCGCCGGGGATATTCCCCCAGACCCCATCCGGCTCTTGACCTCCCGACGGATGCAGGAATTGATGGCCCATTGGGAGAAAAACGAATCCTATGATTTGATTATTTACGACACGCCGCCCCTCCTGAATTTCGCCGACGCCCGTATTCTCGGCGCCGCCACGGCGGGCTTAATCTACGTGGTTAAACTAGGTAAAACGGATCGTATGGCCTTTAAGCACGTGCTGGACGACCTGAGTCTCGCCCAGGTGCCGCTCCTCGGACTGGTGGCCAACGGCATCACCCGCAACGACTACGGCGGCTCTAACTACTATTACTACTACCGCTACGGGCGCCGGGGTTAGGGCGCGGTTTGCCAGGCGACGGCCTTTTGCCCAAGACGTAAACTAATGGCTTGGGCCAGATGGAAGCGGGCCGCCAGCGCCAACAAATCCGCCAGTTGAGTTTGCAGTCGGCCTAAGCTCTGGGGGCAATCGCCGCAATCGAGACAGAGCACCGTAGAACGGTTCCAAATTTCTCGGTGGAGCCGGCAGTCCGGGGGAAATTCCGGCGCCAATTGGCGGTAGCGAGCCAGAACCGCTTGTTCAAGGTGGCGACTGCTACAGGAGAGGGGATGGGCGGGGAAGGTCATGGCAATCGTTTCGAATAGGGCGAGGCGGGGGCAAGCGCCCCCTGACCATGTTAATTGAACTTTTCGAGACCTTGTCATAAAATTCGCCATCCCCCCTTCCCGTCCTCGACCCCCTACAATGGGGAGCAAGGAGCGCCGACAAGTCGTAAAGAAGGTTAAAAATTTTCTAGGTGGCTAAATTTTCCGCTATGAGTCCTGTTTTACCCCGTTTTGTTAGAAACTTTTACCGCAGAGAACCCATTTCCAGCTTTATCATGACCCTCGGCGCCGCGGACGCGGTCATTGGCGGCGTGGGGGAGCGCTGGAGTTTATGCTCCCTCGGGGTTGTTTTAGTGTTGCTGGCCCTGGGAATCCGTTGGTGGCAGGGACAGTCCGCAACGAAGAAACTGCCGCCCCCGGCCCCCCGGCGCTATTTGCCTCCCAGTTCTAGCCCCGCTCCCCTGCCTCTGCTCACCCAGGAGCGCCGGCGCCGTTAAGCCATTCGGTATCAAAAACGGATTGAAAAGCGTTGATGACAGCGTCTTCCATTTCGGGGAGAGTAATGTCCGGTAAAACCTGATTTAAAGCGCCGACTTCGTAACCCTGGAGACCGCAGGGGACAATGCGTTCAAAGCCCTCCAAATCGGGACAGACGTTGAGGGAAAAACCGTGGTAGGCGACCCAGCGGCTAACTTTAATCCCAATGGCGCCGACTTTAACGCCGTTGAGCCAAACGCCCGTTAAACCCTCCCGGCGCTGGGCCTTTAATCCCTGACTAGCCAGCGCCGTTAAGAGAACGGTTTCCAACTGGCGTAAATACCAATGGAGATCCCGTTGGTAATGATTCAGATCCAGCACCGGATAACCCACCAGTTGACCCGGACAGTGGTAAGTGACTTCCCCGCCCCGTTCCGTCCGGTGGAGTTCGTAGGAAGATTGACGGGGATCAAAGCGAACAAATTCTAGACTCGAACCCGTCCCTAGGGTATAGACCGGGGGATGTTCCGTCAGCAGGAGATAATCGGGGCTTTGGCGCTGGGCGATTTTTGCGGCGACGAGGCGCTTTTGGTAATCCCAGACTTCGGTGTAGGGACGAAGACCCAATCTTTCTAAAATCCAAGAATGGGGCATTTAAGGACTAGGCGACCAATCCGCGCCGATCTGAACCGTAATATCGGAAACCAGATGGCCGGTGCTTTGGACAAGGATTTCCCCCAGTCCTAGATCCCGCCGCAGTTGGGCGGCGCCCTGATTGTCCCCTTTTTGGACGATAATCCGGGTTTTTGCCAAAGGCTCGGCGCCGTCTTCAATCACGTAGGCCCGGTTATAACCCGCCTGGGCTAATCGGCGCTGGAGCGCCGTCGCGGCGCCTTCGGTTGAGGAGTTGTTTTGGATGGCGATTCTCAAACGATAGGGATCGTTAAAGTCTTCGGGTTCCGCCAATTCCGCGGCGGTCCAGTTCCCCGCCGGCGCCACTGCGAAATATTGCTCCATGAGGGCGTTAATTTTATTGCCGTCGGGAAGCCAATAACTAATTTGGGCCCGGCCGTCGCTATTAAAGTCCCCCGGCAACATCAACATTTGCACGTCGCTCCGGTTTTGTTGGGCGGCGAAACCGGCGATGGCCACCAGTTCTTCCATGCTTAAATTGGTGTCCAAATGGGTTTGCAAGACCGAGAGTATTTGGGGAATTCGCAGGAGGGTCTGGGGTTTGAGCGCCTGCTCGATGAGGGCCCGCATCACCAACTGTTGGCGCTGGATGCGGCCGATGTCCCCGAGATTATCTTTACGGTAGCGGAGAAGTTGAAGCGCCTGATCTCCATTTAAACGCTGTTGCCCCTGCTTGAGATTAATATATAAATGCTGGCTATCGTCCTGATACTTTAAATCCTTGGGCACATAGACCGACACGCCCCCTAGGGCGTCGATCAGTTTTTCCACCGCCTGCACGTTGACCCGCAGGTAACGGTCAATGGCGACTCCTCCCAGTAAATTTTCCACTGTAGTCGCCGCCAGCGCCGGGCCGCCCTGAAAATTGGCTTCGTTAATTTTGGTGATTTTACCCTCGATTTCCACCTGGGTGTCTCGGGGAATGGACAGCGCCGTTAATTTTTTTTGCCCGGGGTCGAGACGGACTAATAAAATGGTGTCCGATAGGCCTTTGTGAGAATTCACCAGCGCCTGATAGCCCGGACTTTCAATTCCTAAATCCGCGGTTAACACCTTCGTGCCGAGAATCAGAATATTAACCGGGCGACTCAGTTCGGGAATATTTAAACTTTTATAAGAAACGGCGCTTTCCTGCTCAAAAACGGCGGCTTCCTCGGGGGAGAGTTTCGTCTGTCCGAGGGGCGCGGAGGAGAGGGAGAAGGCTAAAAGCGCGCCGCCCGCGGCGGACAACAGGGCGAGGGCGGTCAGCCCCAGCGCTAAAAATCCCCAGCGCCATTTGCTCTGAGCGGTCTTTTTCGCCTTGGCGGATTTAGGGGAGGACTGGGACGCGCGTTTACGAGGAGTTGTTTTCACTGGCACTGGTTTAACCTCACACCCGAGTTGGCCGAAATCCCCTAAGCAGAGGATGTTGAATTAGGTTCTCCCCAGAATGGGGGGGGCTAGGGGGGCTTTCCCTAACATCCCCGAGAGCCGGGGTTGAAGACGACGGCGCCGCGATTTAACCCACAATACACCATCGTTTCGACTTTCCGCCTTGAGGGCTAGTAAAAATAGCCGGAACTGGCGGGAGAATCGGGCGCGAAGGCTAACCAGAGCGGAAAGCGGAGCAGACCTAGATCAACTTGTTCTTCCGCTTCGTCGATCAGAATTAAGGGAACCTGCTGGTCGTCCTCTAGGCGCTCGGCCCGTTGGATCAACGCGTCCGGGGATTCAAACAGCGCCACCCCCCGCTCCGGGCCAAAGTCGCTCCGGGAGATCCCTAAACAATCCTGCAAACCCCGGCGCCATTCCCCCAGTCGTTCGGGAGTATTGGCCAAAATCAAGGCCCGGGCCCGGTCGCCGTAGAGGTCGGACAAAATGGAAATGACCGCCGATCCCACCAGAATATTTTGCAGACGACTCCCCAAGGTTTTAATGGCGCCGCGGCCGCCTTGGCTCAGAAACCAGTCTTGAACTCGCTCGGCGTGGATCGGCTCGAAGGTGCGACGCAATTGCCAAGGCGGGCCGTAGTAATCGGGACGAGTCCGATACCGCTCCAATAGCGCCAGAATTTGCCGTTTTTGCTCCCCAAAGGCGGCGCCGGCGAAACCCGTCTTTGCCCCGGCGCTCTCTTGCATCATTTCGGGAACAGGCGTCGGCGCCGGAGCGCTCTCCCAATCCAGTTGATCCGCCGCGGAGGCTAAATCCTGTAAACTGCCGACTAAATATTCCTTGAAGCCCTGCAAGCGAATGGCCAACTCCTGGGAAGCGCCGGCGAAGGTGGTGCGCATCTCCTGTTGAATCCGCTCCTGTCGGCGCTCTAGGCGCTCGATTTCCTTTTCTAGACTTTGGCGGCGCTGTTCCAATTCTTGGGTTCCCGCTTCGAGAAAGCCCCGCAGTTGGCTCTGGAACGCTTGCAGTTGGGCGGACTGGAGGTCTTGTTTTTGGGTCTGGAGGTCGGCGATTTCCGCCAGTAGGGTTTGTTTGCGCTGAAGTAGTTCTTCCAGGGAGAAATCTGGAGTTCCTGGCGAAGTTTCGACGGGAGTATCTAGAGAATCGGAGGCTAACTCGGGGGGAGCGGAAAAATCAGAGGTCATGCCGGAGTGGACGAAACGTTAGGAGCGGGGACAGCGCCGGTTTAAGCAGGCTTCTAGGGCTTGAGGGTCAAAAATAATCGGCAAAAAATGAATGCTTTTGACTTCCTTAAAATAAAACAAAACGGGAACCGGGCGCCAAAAGATCCGCCAGTTTTGCCAATCCTGGTAGGGAAAAGAACGAATCAACTGGCCGGAGCGATAGACTTCTAGGCTTTCCGGGGTAAAGCGCAGACGAATCCAAACGGTTTGCAGGGTGAGAAACAGGCCGAAGAGACCTAGCGCCAGCGCCGCCCAGGGTTGGAGAAAGACTAAGGGGACGGAGAGCAGGACTAGACCCAGGGGAATACCGTAGCGGGGCGCCAGTTCTACGGTTTGGGCGTCAAGTTTGGGAGGAGCCGTGGTCATGGGAGCCTGGGGAAAGTACGGGAAAAACTGAAGGAAGCGACCCTTTCACCCTAACATATGGGCAAAGTTCCCCATTCCCGCCCTCATCCCCCGTCCCCTTCTCCCTTTTTAAACCTCCATCCATGGCCCCGCTGTCCGCCCCTAAAATTATTGTCTTTGACCTAGACGGCGTCCTCATCGACTCCGCCGAAGCCAATTACCAAGCCTTCGCCTACGGACTGGAGCAAATCGGCCGGCGCCGACCAGAGCGGGAGGCGGTTTTAAGCCTCGTGGGTCTCAAAGCCAGCCAAATGCTAGAATGCCTCGGGTGTCCCCCGGCCTTGATTCAAGCGACTTTCACCGATTGGGTGCGCCCCTTTTATCTGGAAAACCTACCGGCCCTGGCCCGTCCCATGGCCGGCGCCGCCCAGGTATTAGCGGAGTTAAAAAACCAGGGCTACCGGATTTTAGCCTGCACCTCCGGCGACCGTCGCACCCAAACCGCGGCGTTAAAAGCGGCGGGTCTCTGGGAGGCCATTGAAGTCATGCAGGCCGCGGACGATTCCGCCTACGCCAAACCCGACCCCCGTTACCTCCAAGAACTATTGGCGCCCTACGCCTATGAAATTCTGCTCCACGTGGAGGACGCGGAAGTGGGGATTCGCATGGGCCAGGCCTGCGGAGCCGTTTCTATCTTTGCGGAATACGGTTTCGGCGCTTTGCCCCCGGATTTAACCGTGGATTATCGTTTACAAGCGTTGACCGAATTACCGGCCATCGCCGCTCGGTTTTAGGCGCAGTTGTAAGAGCATGAATCCCCACCTAACCCCTACTTCGGTTAGCTCAGTACGGCGCCATGAGAAGGGGGAACCGGCGTCGATTCCAAGTCCCCTTGGCAAGGTTTACATTCAAAAGCTAGCTTAGGTAAGACATTTTAACTATTATATTTTTCCATATCTCGACGGATGTCGTCTAGGGGAGATTCCGGCTCGTCGGGAATGAACTCGACGGAGACTTTGACTTTCAGGCACCCTTTCTGCCAGCCAATCACTCCAGCGCGTAAAATTCGACAATCCACCCCTTCCTGTAGCCAAACCGATTGTTTTCCTTTGGTCTTAATCCCTCGATAATTGAGGTGTTCCACTAACCGTTTCTGTATGGGTTCGCCAAAGGAGTCATTGAGGGCGTGTTTCATGTCTTTAGCTTTAACGAGTTGATGATCCTCAAAAAGTTCTAAAACGTCGTCTGGCTCTAAGGAGCTTAGGTAGCTGTTGTAGTTGAGTTCCATGATGGTTTTCTGTAGTGAAGTTGGAAATAAGATTGATTGTCCCGCCCCTCCAAGGTCTTTGGGTTTTATCCCCCTAAATCCCCCTTTGCAAGGGGGACTTTGAATCCGGTTCCCCCCTTTCCAAGGGGGGTTAGGGGGGATCTAGGCACTTGTGTATACACCGTAGCTCCCGTGATGGAGTGACCAGTGCCGCCTGACGGGGTGGTCTTTTTCGCTGTTATAGCATACTTTTTAACTGTTATATTTGTCCATGTCCCGGCGGATCTCGTCTAGGGGTGATTCCGGTTCATCGGGGATAAATTCTAAAACCAGTTTAGCGACTAGTTTTCCTTTTTGACATTGAGATTGATTAGTATCTAAAATTTCGCAGGGAACACCGTCTCCGAAAAATTCAACGCCCAGATCGATCTGTTGACTATTCATTAAACTATTCGCAAAGTGCTTAAATCCCCAGCTATAGTTCTGACTCCAAATAACATTTTGAAAGAGATATACAATTTGGTCATAAATAAACTTTTTTTTGTAGCATTTAGATTCATCTTCAAGACTTAGTACTGCTTTATCGGACAAGGATTTGAGATGGGGATTGAGTTCGACGTTCATGGTTAAAAACTCCTTGAGGTAAGCGGGTTGAGAGGTGGCGCGTTACACTGTGTTAACGCGCCCTACGGTGGTTTAATTTTCCGGTGTCACGTCCAGCGCCGGAGAGGATTCATTGGGAGTCAGGGTGGGGAGTTGGAAGGTTAATTGCATCGATTTGAGACAATCGTTAATCGCGCCGACGGCTTGGGTGTAGCGCTCAATTTTTTGCTGAATGTCCGATTGTTTGCGGACGTTTTGACTAATTTTCTCCTGAGCTTCTTGATCCAAAGTGGTTTCTAGATAGGCCCGAGCTTGATCAAACTGCTGAAGAATTTGCTCCGCCTGCCGGTTGGCCATGGGTACAAGATGGTTTAAGAGGGCGTTATTAATGTTGTGGCGGAAATTTTGGCGCACGGTGCGGTGAACTTTGGGTTCAAAGTCCAGTTTTAGCAGTTGGCGAATGCCGGGTTCCGCTTCTAGAATACTTTCAGCGTCAAAACCCTGGGACGTGGTTTCTAACGTCTGGCGAAAATGGTAAATAGAAAAAGTGCCTTCGTGATAAAAGCGGGGACTTTCCCGCACATAGCGGTCGCATTCCGCCCGGGCCTGACTCACCAGCGCCTGGGTCACGTCGATTTGAGCCTGCTTGAGGTTAGCTTCAATGGCGCCGTCGTTCCCCAAAAGCCGATAGATTTGGCGGTAACACTCCGCTTGACGCACCCGGTCAATGAGGCGCTGGAAGACCTTTTCCACAACCACTTTCACCTCCGCCACGAGCACGTCTTCCAACTCGTTTGAAAGGTAATACAGCGCTTCCACTAAAACGGCGATAAAGGGAGCGATGGCGTTGCGGGGATGGTTCGCCGTGGAGCGGGAATAGGCGTTTAAGACCGAAAAGGTTCGCACCAGTTCATCTAAGCGAGTCACCATGCGGGCCTTGAGGCGCTGGTAATCTTCGTCAAAGGCGGAATCCGTGCCCACCACTAAGGCGTTAACTTCCTCGGCGATAAAGGCCTGATAGGCTTCCCCCTGCTCCTGCATTTGTTGGTTGAGGAGGGTTAATTCCTGAGCTTTCATAGCCTCGATTTCTCGGGGTTGACTCTCCAACTCCTGAAAGACTTCGAGGTAAAATTTCTGGAGAGAAATGCAGAGGGGTTGCAAATCATTGGCTAAAGTATTGAACAATTCAGGGTATTTTTCCTGCCCCAAATAACGGCTGATAGCCTCCCGGAAGATTTCAATGCCGCTATCCCGAATTAAGTGTTCAATCAGGGGAATGCCCCATTCCGTTAAAATGCGGACGTAGTTTTCATTGGGTGTCTGGTAGCCATAGACCGCCACTCGAAAATCCGACGCTAGGAGCTTACCAGCGCCGGCGCAATAGTTGATAAATTCGCTCACAAACTGGGGCGTTTCTTCCTGACCCCCTAAGCCCTTAACACTCTCGGCAAAAATTGAATCCAAGCCAAAGCGGTCGCCGGCGCCGGTTCGTTTCACCTGACTGCCATAGAAGCCCAGAAGGCCGCTGGTATAGTAAAGACGTTTAGCGTGGCGAAACTCCGACTGAATCAGACTATCGAGGCGCTGGCGCAGTTGGGGCGCAAACCAAGTTTCGTCGATGCGGTTAAAGACGTAAAAGACGCGGTCGCGGATACCGGGATTGGAGCGAATCCGTTCTAACAGGTCGGTTTCCTCCTGGGTCATATCCCCGGCGGCGGCGGGTTTCAGCACGCAGACCACGGCGGAAATACTGGGGTCTTCAATTTTTCGATAAGCCCGTTCTCGGTCGCCTTGAATGGGCGCGTCCACGCCGGGCAAATCCACCAGAACATTGCCCCCCGCCAAAAGGGGATGGTAACAGCGGTATTTGAGGGACTTGAGCACCGAGCTATTCTGCCCCCGGCGGGCGTAGCGGGCCGCTTCCGAGAGGTTGCCAAAATTTAACTGCCCCATGGAAAAGGTGGCGTTGTGGGTGGTTTGGATACGCTCCCGATTCTGGCTATAGCCCTGAAGGAGTAGCTCCAGCGCCTTGGCTTGTTTCGCCCGCTCGGTTTTATTTTCGCCCCCTTCCTCTTCGATCACCGTCTGGCAATGGTGGAGCAGTTGAGCCACCGCCTCCGGTTGGTTGACGTTAATCTCCGGGTGTTTGAGGGAGAGACAGAGAAGTTTGACCTGTTCCCGCACCTCCAACTCGCTCAGGAAAGTCAGTTCCACCTCCTCCTGGTTCGGCTCGGCGTATTCGATGTAACATTCCGTCCCCGTGGCGTGGCCCTCGGCGCTGTAGAGGAGTTCCCGCTCTAGCAGGGCGTTAATCAGCATCGATTTGCCGGCGCTGAAAGCGCCGGCGAAGACCACTTCAAAGCGGGGAGAAAGGGCTTTCCCTAAAGAGGTTTCAATGAGACTGGTGTTCTGTTGAGGGCGGAGACTGGGTTCCTGATTGAGCAGATCAATGAGTTGGTTGACCTGGTCTTTGAGGTTGGCGCACTGGGGAGTCATGGCGGTCATAAATCGCTGAAGGTAGAGGTTTTGCTCTGATTTCAGCTTACTACCGATTGCAGAGACCGGCGCCTGACTGCGCTAGGCTATAACGGAATGTAAGCAAGAGGGATTTAGAGGGATCTGCCAAGAAACGTAGAAAACTCACACGAGATAATTCCTAGCCGCTTTTTTGACCCAACAGGCGCTCCCGCAGGTGGTGGATCCGGTCTCGGTACTGGGCCGCGACTTCAAACTCTAATTTTTGGGCCGCTTCCTTCATTTTGGACTCTAACGCTTGGATCAATTCCGGGATCTGGTCGAGGGAGATTTCCGCCTTAAATTCCGCCGGCGCCTCCTGGGCGGTCAAGCGCCGGGAAATATCTAAAAAGTTAAGGATAGAATTTTCCGCCTGTTGGGAGACGGGTCGCGGCGTCTGATTATGTTTTTGGTTATAGGCTTCCTGAATTTTACGGCGCCGTTGGGTTTCCTCAATGGCTTTAATCATGCTGTCGGTTAAATTATCGCCGTATAAAATCGCTTGCCCTCGCACATGGCGGGCGGCCCGGCCGATGGTTTGAATCAAAGATCTTTCCGCCCGTAAAAAGCCCTCTTTGTCGGCGTCGAGGATAGCCACCAGGGAAACTTCCGGCAAATCTAACCCTTCCCGCAATAGGTTCACCCCAATTAAAACGTCAAATTCTCCCTGACGGAGCGCCTGTAAAATTTCAATGCGCTGGATGGATTGAATTTCCGAGTGGAGATACTGAACTTTCACCCCTCGCTCCTGGAAAAATTCGCTTAAATCCTCCGCCATCCGTTTCGTTAAGGTCGTAATTAAAACCCGCTCTTTCCGTTTGACCCGCTCCTGGATTTCGCCGTATAAATCGTCCACCTGTCCCCGAGTGGGTCGGACAAAAATCTCTGGATCTAAAACCCCCGTGGGGCGAATAATTTGCTCGGCGATCTCTTGCCCCGACTGCCCCAGTTCCCAATCCCCCGGCGTGGCGGAAACAAAGACGCATTGCTTTACCTTTTGCCAAAATTCCTCCGCCTTGAGGGGCCGGTTATCGGCGGCGCTGGGCAGACGGAAACCGTGGTCGATTAAGACCTTTTTCCGGGCTTGGTCGCCGTTGTACATCCCCCGCAGTTGGGGCACGGTGACGTGGGACTCGTCGATGAAGAGCAACCAATCCTCGGGAAAATAATCCAGCAGACATTCCGGCGGCTCCCCGGCCCGGCGCCCGGCGAGATGGCGGGAATAGTTCTCCACGCCGTTGCAGTAGCCCACTTCTCGGAGCATTTCCAAGTCGTAGCGAGTGCGTTGACTGAGGCGCTGGGCCTCCAGCAATTTATTCTGACTTTCTAATAAAGCGACCTGTTCTTTTAACTCCGCCTCAATGGCTTGACAGGCCCGCTCCACCTGTTCCTGGGGAGTAACAAAGTGGCGGGCGGGGTAAATATTTAACTGCCCCAGACTTTCCAAAATGTTCCCCGTCAGGGGGTCTAGGAGCCGAATCGCCTCCACCTCGTCCCCAAAAAACTCCACCCGGATCACCCGGTCTTCGTAGGCCGGCACAATTTCCAGCACGTCTCCCTTGAGGCGAAAGCGCCCCCGTTGCAGTTCCGTATCGTTGCGGCTGTATTGGACGGAGACCAATTCTCGAATTAACGCCCTGGGGTCTTTTTCAATCCCCACCTTTAATGGCACCGAGGCCTTCAGGTATTCCGCCGGCATCCCCAGACCGTAAATACAGCTAATGGAGGCCACCACAATCGCATCCCGGCGCTCGAAGAGAGAGCGGGTGGCGGAGTGGCGGAGCATGTCGATTTCTTCGTTAATGGACGCCGTTTTTTCAATATAAGTATCCGTGACGGGAATATAGGCTTCCGGTTGGTAGTAGTCGTAGTAGCTGATAAAGTACTCCACGGCGTTATGGGGGAAAAAGCGCCGCAGTTCGTTGCAGAGTTGGGCCGCCAGGGTTTTGTTGTGGGCGAGGACTAGGGCGGGCCGGCCCATTTGTTCGATCACCGCGGCCATGGTGAAGGTTTTCCCGGTTCCCGTGGCGCCGAGGAGGGTCTGGAAACGGCGCCGGCTTTGTAGGGAGCGGGTTAAAGCGGAGATCGCCGCCGGCTGATCCCCGGTGGGTTGAAAGGGGGAAACGAGGCGGAAAAGAGAAGGCTCAGACACGGCAGGGGTCAATAGTCTGGAATAATGGGAGAGATTATGGATTTTGATAGATGATCCCCCGCCTTCGGGGTATCGTTAAATCCTAAACCGGATTTTAAAAATCTTCAGATCCCCTTGTTGTTCTGAACCTTAGCAATATTCCTACTGTCCCAGGAGCGCCCTCTGCCATGACCCCCGAAAAACCCGCCACTCCCGCCCCCGAAGTTGAAACCGAAGCCCAAAAAACCGCGGCCCGGGGCCGTCGTCCCAGCGCCAAACCGGAAGCCCCCGAAGAGTCTTCGGCGCTCTCCCTGGCGGCGCCGGAACAGACCGGCGGTCTGAAACTGATGACCGGCGACGGCGGCCTACCCAACAACCGCCCCATCGAAGCCAGTCAGCTCAAGGTTGTGAGCACCTATACCACTGTGGGGGGCGTGCGTCCCATCGGCGCCAGCGGCATGGAACTGAGCGGCACCCTGACCATTTCCGGCAATCGTCCCATCGCCCTGAGCCACTTGAAAATCAGCGAGACCTATTCCGTTATGGGCAATCGTCCCGTGGCCTCCAATGAAATCGACGATCCCGCCGCCTTGATGGGCTTTTTGGACTAGGCCTCGGGGACAGATATCAGATACCAGATGACAGATATCAAAAAGGTAGGGTGTGTTAGGCGTAGGCGTAACGCGCCCTGCAAACCCCTTGTTTGGAACAATGACTGACCTTGCCGAGGAAGCCAAGAATCGACAAAGGCGCTACGATGATCTCTCTAGAAGAAGAAACGTCATACAAATTAAGGAACACAAGCCACATGGCAGAGTTTGTTAAGTCAATATCCTTCGATGGACGGGATATCCGACTCAAAATCGGAACGTTAGCTCCCCAAGCGGGCGGCGCTGTTCTCATTCAGTCCGGCGATACAGCGGTTCTAGTAACGGCGACTCGCGCGAAAGCCAGGGAAGGGATCGATTTTCTCCCGTTAACCGTTGATTACGAAGAGCGACTCTACGCGGCGGGTCGGATTCCGGGGGGCTTCCTCCGTCGGGAAGGCCGTCCTCCCGAAAAAGCCACTTTGATCAGCCGTCTGATTGACCGCCCCCTCCGTCCCCTCTTTCCCCACTGGCTCCGGGAAGATCTGCAAGTCGTGGCCACGACCCTCTCCATGGACGAGGACGTGCCCCCGGATGTGCTAGCGGTCACCGGCGCTTCCGTCGCCTCGATTCTTGCGCAAATTCCTTTTTTCGGCCCCATGGCCGCGGTGCGAGTGGGTTTAATCGGCGACGATTTTATTATTAACCCCACCTACCGGGAAATTAACTACGGCGAGTTGGATCTCGTTGTGGCGGGTAGTCCCGACGGGGTGGTAATGGTGGAAGCCGGCGCTAATCAACTACCTGAGCAGGACATCATCGAAGCCATTGATTTTGGCTATGAAGCGGTATTGGATCTGATCAAAGCTCAAAAAGAGTTGATGGCGGATCTGGGATTAGAGTTAGTCGCCCTAGCGCCGCCCCAGGCGAACGAGGCGGTGGCTCGGTTCATCGAAGAGCGGGCCAAAAAGCCCATCGCCCAAATCCTCACCCAATTCGACCTCGGGAAAGATAAACGAGATCAGGCTCTGGACGAGGTTAAAGAAACCCAAGTTTTAGCGGCGCTGGCGGAATTGCCGGAGGAAGACCCGGTGAAAACGGCGGTCGCGGAAGACGGCAAGCTGGTCGATACCCTCTATAAATCCCTCACCAAAAAGCTGATGCGTCAGCAAATTCTGGAAGACGGGGTGCGGGTGGACGGTCGCAAACTGGACGAAGTGCGCCCCATTGGCTGTATGGTGGGCGTTCTGCCCCGCAGGGTTCACGGCAGCGCCTTGTTTAATCGGGGTTTAACCCAAGTCTTATCCCTGGCGACTCTGGGTTCCCCCGGCGACGCTCAAGATTTGGCGGACGACCTCCACCCCGAAGACGAAAAACGTTATCTCCACCACTACAATTTCCCCCCCTACTCCGTCGGCGAAACCCGCCCCATGCGCTCCCCCGGTCGTCGGGAAATCGGCCACGGCGCCCTAGCGGAGCGGGCCATGCTTCCGGTTCTGCCCCACAAGGAAAGTTTTCCCTACGTGGTGCGGGTTGTTTCCGAAGTCCTCTCCTCCAACGGCTCCACCTCCATGGGTTCCGTCTGCGGCTCCACCTTGGCGCTGATGGACGCCGGAGTGCCGATTAGCAAACCCGTCAGCGGCGCCGCCATGGGGCTGATCAAAGAAGGGTCTGAGGTGCGCATCCTGACGGATATTCAGGGCATTGAGGACTTCCTCGGCGATATGGACTTTAAGGTGGCTGGAACCGACAACGGTATCACGGCGCTGCAAATGGATATGAAGATCACCGGTCTGCCCATGGAGGTGGTGGCTAAAGCCATCCAACAGGCCCGACCGGCCCGGCTCCATATCCTCGAAAAAATGCTCGCCACCCTAGGGCGCCCCCGGACTGAGCTTTCTCCCTTCGCCCCCCGCTTGCTGACCCTGAAGATTGACCCCGAGTTAATCGGTCTGGTCATCGGCCCCGGCGGCAAGACCATCAAGGGCATCACCGAGCAGACCAGTTGCAAGATCGACATCGCCGACGACGGCACCGTCACCATCGCCTCCAGCGAAGGGGAACGGGCGGAGCGGGCCCGGCAGATCATCTACAACATGACCCGGAAACTCAACGAAGGGGAAGTGTACGTGGGTCGCGTCACCCGCATTATCCAGATCGGCGCTTTTGTGGAAGTGCTCCCCGGTAAAGAGGGCATGATCCATATCTCCCAACTGGCGGAAGGTCGGGTCGGTCGGGTGGAAGACGAAGTGGCCGTAGGCGACGAAGTGGTGGTTAAAGTGCGGGAAATCGATTCCAAAGGGCGCTTAAACCTAACCCGTTTGGGCATTCACCCCGACGAAGCCGCCGCCGCGCGCCGCAATCTGTCTAACTAGGTCAGTCCTCAACGGCTGAAACTGAATTTTAAAACGCAGGAAGGTTTGAGGTTCCCTCGGCCTTCCTTTTTGCTGGGGACGTTTCCCTCGGTTCGCGCCGATAAACCCGCGTTCGGCGGGTTGGCAGAAGCCCAAAACAATTTATCTGTTTTACTCCATGATGTGGGAGAAAGGCTAGAAACCGGGTAAAATAGCCAAATCTTCTCGTAAAAAGGACAAAGGCAATGAGCAAATCTCCTTCAGAGCACCCGGAAATAGAAGTTCAAGATATCGACCATCTGGGTATCGTGGCAGGCGTCGTTGATGAAATCGGGATAGTAGAACTGATAGACGAACTAATTCCGAGCCATGAACTCGAAAAAAAAAAGAAGAAAATAAAATTTTCTCAAGCTCAAGAATTTTCATTGAACATGTAATGCGGCGGCTCAAAATTCCTCTTATAACTCAAGTTCGATTTCCTCTCAAACTCTCTTGTTACGAAAAGGTCATGAAGACAGTGTGTGGATTGGTTCGTTTAAGTTTAGGCAGTTTGAAGCTTTCGATATTTAACAAGGAGGAGATTTCCTTAAGCCAACCTACTTAGTCGTTTCAAAGAAAGACTACAAAATTGTAAAATTACACCGCAAAATTGCAAAAGTGCGCTTAAACCCTTATTCTCTCGTTATTTTCTCCACGTTCAATCTCCCCGCCATGAAAGCCTAGAACCTTTATATAGCAAGGCTTTTAGGTTTTCGGATATGTCTATTACACACTATTAGGCGTGATCCCCAGAGATCTCTATTTCTTGGAAAGAAATTGCTGGAATGCGCGACGTCATCACTCATGATTCATGACTACAATGAAATAGATCTCCATGATGTCTGGATCGTAGTTAATAAAAATCCGACTGATTTGCTCAATTATATTGAACCACTGAGCGCTCTTGAAGATATTTAAACCTATGCGCCTCTAACGGCGCTCTTGAAAACCCGTCAGGGAGTCGGCGCCGACCCCCTTACCTTGTAAGAGAACCCCAAAATTGCCCAAACCCTGGGGATCAATCAACTGATGGAGCGCTTCCCGACGGGAGAGAAGTTCCCCTAGGGGATAGGTTCCCGAACTCAGCGCCGCCAAGCGCCGGTCTAGTCCCAGATTCATTAAAAAGAGCGCCTGACGAGTAAAGCCGAGGGTTTTTAGTCCGTAGGTTTCTCCCCACTGTTCCAGCGCCGTAAAGTTAACGTGACTGGTGATATCCTGGGCGCCGACTTGAAGATAGGGATTGTCGTGGTAGCGATTTTGGGCGTAGCACTGGAGGGTTCCTTGCCGACGCTGGGGATGATAGTATTTTTCGGCGCTGTAGCCATAGTCGATGGTGAGCAAATAGCCTTGGCTTAATTTACGACTGACTTGCGCTAACCAGCGCCGGGCCGCCAGATTAACTTCTGTCCGGTAGCCTTCGGGGTAGGTTTCGTCAAAGGTAACGCCTAAATCTTGAAAATATTGGCTTAAATCCGGGGTGGAAAGAGCGCCGACTTCCTCCCGAAAAGACTCCCCGTCCCAGACCGTATAAATTTCCTGAAGACGCCCTCCTTGCCAAATCACTCGATGGACGGGAAAGGCGTCCACTAATTCATTACTAAAACAACAACCCCGGAGGGACTGGTCGGGGATCTCGTCCCAAATTAGCCAAACCGCTTTCTCGCCGAACTCCTCTAGGGCGCGGCGCTGGCGCTCCCGGAGCGCCGGGGAGATTTCTAGAATGGCGTAGGTTAAGCTCTGGAAAAACTCGGGGTGTTGAGTTTTTAAGTAACGTAAACCCGCCTGAGCTAAAGTCCCGTCCCCGGCGCCCATTTCCAAGACAGTAAAGGGTTCCCCCAAACGCTCGCCCATCTCCGCCCATTGCTCCGCCAACAACTCCCCAAAATCGGCGCTGAGGGTAGAAGCGGTGACAAAATCTCCCTGGGTTTGAATTTGAACCCGGCCCTGACCGTAGTAGCCCTGGTCGGGATCATAGAGCGCCCAGTCCATAAACTCGGCGAAGGTCAGGCGGGAAGCGGGAGGCGTCATGGTTAAAGGAAGAAATTTGACTATGGGGGTATTCTCTCGACTGGGGGACATTCTCGGTCAGTCTGACCCTGACCCTAATCCCTCTCCCAAGGCTACGGTGTACACACAAGTCTTTGGTTTTGCCATTAACCTTATCTCGCCCCCTAAATCCCCCAATTCTGGGGGACTTTGAACTCAGAAAGGCTCCGAACTCCCCCCAAAATTGGGGGGCTGGGGGGGCAAAACGA
>WGLZ01000086.1 GCA_016471375.1 Cyanobacteria bacterium RI_101 | reverse complement strand
GGAGTTTTTCATCCTGTAAAACCAAGACGGTTCCAATCTTAACACTTGAATGGGATTTTGTGAACAAAACGGGGGGTTAAAACCCCCTCGTGTTTTCATCCCCACGCTTAAGCGTGGGGTTTTCAACATCATTTTCGATAAAATTTAGATCCCTAAATTAGGTTTGGCAGGCTCTCCGGGGATCGGAACTGAAAGATTCGGCTTACCAGCGCTCAAACTCATAATAAATATTGCCTTGGGTCTCATAGCTAATCCCTTGAAGTTGTTGGCATTTAGCTTCCAAAAAATCGAGGGTTTCTTCTAAAGACAGTTCGGTGCGTTGCATAAAGGTTAAGACGCTGATTTTGCCTTGACTCTGATTCACCAGGGTATAGAAAATAGTTTCCACATCTTTTTTGAGATTTCTGAGATAAAAATAAATCGACAGCGCCAAGCCGAGGGAAACGAAAAAGCCAAAGAGATGAAAGAAGGGTAATCTAAATAAAGACTCGGCGAAAAAAAATTCAAAAATGCCAAAGAAAACCAGAGTATTAATAAAAACCGGCGTTGAGCCGATGCGCTCCTGCTCTGTTCTCGATTTGAGCCGGACAAGGCTGATAAAATAGGCGACTGCGGTGGCGAGCAAGTAGGAGAGCCAGTCCATGGAGAGGGAAAATAGGGATTTAAAGAAAAGGCTGGACGACTTGCAGGAGTTGGGCCAGGGGTTGAACCCCCTCGATGCGCTGAAGGATTCGCCCTTCTTTGAAAAGCACGAGGGAAGGCAAGGCAGTGATTTGGTATTTAGAGGCTAACTGAGGGTACTTATCGGTATCAATTTTCACGATTTGCAACCGGTTTCCTAGATGGGCGCTGGCTTGTTCTAAAATCGGCGCCATCATTTGACAGGGGCCGCACCAGGTGGCGTAAAAGTCCACCAAGACGGGCCGGGTGGATTGTCGGAGCATGTCTTCAAAGCTGGTAAATTGTTTTTTAGTAGCCATGGGGGTACAGATATCAGTTAACAGATATCAGATATCAGTGATAGCGGTATTTTTACCGTTGAGAGCTGTCTTTAGGACTGCCCTTCGGCTACGCTCAGGGCGCCGGAAGTAAAAACGCGAGGGCTGAGCGGAGCGGTGTCCTGAGCGGTTCGGCTAGCTCACCCTATCACCCGCTGGTTCTCCCGAGCGCAGTCGAGGGGAAGGGCCGAAGCCCAACTAGGGAATGAGTTGGAAAATGAGGGAGTTGATAAAGCCTAAGAGAATAGCGCCGATCAAGGCGCTCCAGAAGCCCCACTTCAAGGAAAAGCCTTCCACCAGCCCCGCGGCGAGGGCAAAGATGATGGCGTTGATAACGACGGTGAATAACCCGAAGGTTAGGAAAGTAATGGGAAAGGCGAAGAAGGCTAAAATCGGGCGAACAAAAGCGTTTAACAAACCAAAGACCGCGGCGGAAATCAGCGCCTTTTGGGGACTGGCAATGACTACGCCTGTAGGCAGTTGGGAGATGATGTAAAGACTGACAGCCGTGACGAGGATGGTAACCAGGAAGCTCAACATGGGTTCTCCGGCGGGGGTACAGACCCCATTATACGCTCCGGCGCTGAAAACCCAAGACGGTTCTCTAGGTGGGGTAGGTTCGGCTAACTCCCGTCTTAGGAAGACAAATTTTAAGAAAGCTTAACACGCTCTCCCCCAGCGGCGCCGGCGCCGGGTTCCCCCGTTACAATTCAAAGACTAGACTTACGGCTGGCATGGTCTAGAACTCTTTTTCTTTCCCCTGGATAAAACCCGTTATGACTCAACCCTTCGCGCCTCGCACCGCTCCCAGTTCCCAAGGCCTCTACGATCCCCAATTCGAGCACGACGCCTGCGGGGTGGGGTTTATTGTCCATAAAAAGGGGCAAAAATCCCACAGCATTGTGGAGCAGGGGTTGACCATTTTATTAAACCTCGACCACCGCGGCGCCTGCGGTTGCGAACCCAATACGGGGGACGGAGCGGGGATTTTATTGCAAGTTCCCCACGGGTTTTTGCAAAAGGCGGCCGGCGCCGAAGGGATTACTCTGCCGGAGGCGGGACAGTACGGGGTCGGCAATATTTACAGTTCCCCCGACCGGGACAGTCGGGAAGCCGGGCGCCGCTTGTTTGAGCAGGTGGCCGCCCAGGAGGGGTTAACGGTTTTAGGGTGGCGGGACATTCCCACGGATAACAGTTCCCTGGGGGAAACCGCCAAGGCCAGCGAACCCTTTATGCAACAGGTCTTCATCGCCCGGAGCGCCGAGTTAACCGATGATTTGGCCTTTGAGCGCAAGTTATTTGTCCTGCGGAAACTGGCCCATACCGCTATCCGCGTTCCCGGCGCCGATCCGTTTTGGTACATCGCCAGTCTCTCGGCCCGCACCTTGGTTTATAAAGGCATGTTAATGCCAGTGCAAGTGGGACAATATTACCCAGACTTGCAAGATCCCGCGATGGACAGCGCCCTGGCCCTGGTTCACTCCCGCTTTAGCACCAACACCTTCCCCAGTTGGGAGCGCTCCCACCCCTACCGCTACATCGCCCACAACGGGGAAATTAACACCCTCCGGGGCAATATCAACTGGATGCAGGCCCGCCAGTCCCTCTTCGCCTCTCCCCTCTTCGGCGCCGATATGGAGAAGATCAAGCCGGTGATCAATGTAGCGGGGAGCGATTCCACCATTTTTGACAACGCGCTGGAATTGCTTTACCTCGCCGGGCGCTCCCTGCCGGAGGCGGTGATGATGATGATCCCGGAACCCTGGAGCGCCCACGAGTCCATGAGCGCCGAGAAAAAAGCCTTTTATCAATACCACGCCTGTTTGATGGAGCCTTGGGACGGCCCCGCCTCCATCGCCTTTACCGACGGAACGATGATGGGCGCCGTTTTAGACCGGAACGGTCTGCGGCCCTCCCGCTACTACGTCACTAAAGACGATCTGGTGATCATGGCCTCGGAAGCCGGGGTTCTGCCCATCGAGCCGGAGCGGGTGCTGGAAAAAGGGCGCTTGCAACCGGGGCGGATGTTTTTGGTGGATATGGAAGCGGGGCGCATCATCGACGACGCCGAAATTAAACAAGAGATTGTGACCGCCCAACCCTACGGGCAATGGTTACAGGAGAATTTAGTTCCCCTAGAAAAACTGCCCTTCGACTCCGCTCAGGGCGCGTCCCCAACCCCCAATCCCCAACCCCTAATCCCTCTCCGCCAGCGCCAACTGGCCTTTGGCTACACTTTCGAGGAACTGCGGTTACTCCTGACCCCCATGGCTCGGGACGGGGTGGAAGCGGTGGGATCCATGGGCGCCGACACGCCCCTGGCGGTGCTATCCGATAAACCGAAACTCCTTTATAACTACTTCCAACAACTCTTCGCCCAGGTCACCAATCCCCCCATTGACTCTATCCGGGAAGAAATTATTACCTCGCCGGTGACGACCCTCGGCGCCGAAGGCAATTTACTAGACCCCCGCCCGGAAAGTTGCCGCTTGATTGAGTTAAAAACGCCGATTTTAAGCAACGAGGACTTGGCGAAACTGAAGGCGCTTAAGGACGGCCCCTTTCAATCCGCCACCCTGCCGATTTTGTTTAACCCGGCTTTAGGGGTTCAAGGGCTAGAGCAGGCCTTAGAGAATCTTTTCGCCCAGGCGGATCAGGCCATTGCCCAGGGCGTTAATCTCCTGATTCTCAGCGACCGCGAATTGAGCGCCGACCAGGCCCCCATCCCGGCGCTGTTGGCGGTGGCGGGACTGCACCACCATCTCATCCGTCAAGGCGCCCGCACTCGGGTCGGCTTAATTCTCGAATCCGGCGAGCCGCGGGAAGTCCATCACCACGCGGTTTTATTGGGCTACGGTTGCGGCGCCGTTAATCCCTATCTAGTTTTTGAAACCTTTGGGGAAATGATCGCCGACGGGCTGTTGCCGGGGGTGGATCTGGAAACTGCTTGCAAAAATTACGTCAAAGCCGCCACCAAAGGGGTGATTAAAGTCGCCTCCAAAATTGGCATTTCCACCATCCAGAGCTATCGCGGCGCCCAAATTTTTGAAGCCATCGGTCTCAATCAAAGCGTCATCGACCGCTATTTCACCTGGACCGCCTCCCGTATTCAAGGCGCCGATCTGGCCGTCGTCGCCCAAGAAGCGACCCTGCGCCACCAGCGCGCCTTCGCGCCCCGCCCCGGCGACGTCCACACCCTAGACGCGGGGGGGGAATACCAATGGCGCAAGGACGGGGAAGAGCACCTCTTTAACCCGGAAACCATCCACACCCTGCAACGGGCCGTCCGGGAGGGAGATTACGACCTCTACAAAAAGTACGCCGCTTTAGTCAACGAGCAAAACCAAAAGTTCTTTACCCTGCGGGGATTGCTGGACTTTAAAGACCGGGAACCCATTTCCTTAGAAGAAGTGGAACCCATCGAGGCCATTCTCCGGCGCTTTAAAACCGGCGCTATGAGCTACGGCTCCATTTCCCAGGAGGCCCACGAGTCCTTGGCGATTGCCATGAATCGCATTGGCGGCAAATCCAACACCGGGGAAGGGGGAGAAGACCCGGAGCGCTACACCTGGACAAATGAAGAGGGGGATTCCAAAAATAGCGCCATTAAACAGGTGGCCTCCGGCCGCTTCGGCGTCACCAGCTTGTACCTTTCCCAGGCTCGGGAAATTCAAATCAAAATGGCCCAGGGCGCCAAACCCGGAGAAGGGGGGCAACTGCCGGGGAAAAAGGTCTATCCCTGGATTGCCAAGGTGCGTCACTCCACCCCTGGGGTGGGCTTAATTTCGCCGCCGCCCCACCACGACATCTACTCCATTGAAGATCTGGCGGAACTGATCCACGACCTCAAAAACGCCAACCGTCACGCCCGCGTTAACGTCAAACTGGTCTCGGAAGTGGGAGTCGGCACCATCGCGGCGGGGGTGGCTAAGGCCCACGCCGATGTGGTTCTCATTTCCGGCTACGACGGCGGCACCGGCGCTTCGCCCCAAACCTCCATTAAACACGCGGGTCTGCCCTGGGAGTTGGGGCTGGCGGAAACCCACCAAACTTTAGTCTTAAATAACCTCCGCTCCCGCATTGTGGTGGAAACCGACGGGCAACTGAAAACCGGCCGGGACGTGGTCATCGCGGCGCTCCTCGGCGCCGAAGAGTTTGGTTTTTCCACGGCGCCCCTGGTTTCCCTCGGCTGTATTATGATGCGGGCTTGCCATTTAAACACTTGTCCCGTGGGCATCGCCACCCAAAACCCGGAACTGCGGGCTAAATTTACCGGCGACCCGGCCCACGCGGTTAACTTTATGCGCTTTGTGGCCACGGAAATCCGGGAAATCATGGCCCGACTGGGTTTTCGCAGTCTCGACGAAATGGTGGGCCGGGCCGACGTTCTGGAGCCGAAAAAAGCCATCGACCACTGGAAAGCCAAGGGATTAGATCTCTCCCCCATTCTCCAACAACCCGCCGCTGGCCCCGAAGTGGGGCGCTATTGCCAAATTCCCCAGGACCACGGTCTGGAAAAATCCTTGGATATGACGGTTCTGCTGGATTTATGCCAACCCGCCATTGCCAAGGGCGAAAAGGTCAAAGCCACCTTGCCGATTAAAAATATTAACCGAGTGGTGGGCACGATTCTGGGCCACGAAATCACCAAACGCCATTGGGAGGGCCTACCGGAAGACACGATCTGGCTCCACTTCCAGGGCAGCGCCGGTCAGAGTTTCGGCGCTTTTGTGCCCAAGGGCGTGACCCTAGAACTGGAAGGGGACGTTAACGATTATCTCGGCAAGGGATTAAGCGGCGGCAAACTGATCGTCTATCCCCCCAAAGTTTCCACCTTTATCGCCTCGGAAAATATCATCGCCGGCAACGTCTGTTTCTACGGCGCCACTAGCGGCGAGGCCTATATTTGCGGCATGGCGGGAGAACGCTTCGGGGTGCGCAACTCCGGCGTCAGCGCCGTGGTGGAAGGAGTGGGCGACCATGGTTGCGAATACATGACCGGCGGTAAGATCGTCGTTCTCGGCGCCGCGGGTCGCAATTTCGCGGCGGGCATGAGCGGCGGCGTGGCCTATATTTTGGACGAAAGCGGGGATTTTCCCGCCCGTTGCAATCAGTCCATGGTGGGTTTGGAAAAACTGGAAGATCCCGAGGAAATTCAGGATCTTAAAGACCTCATTCAAAACCACGTCCGCTACACTCAAAGCGCCAAGGGTCAAGCAGTCCTTGACCAGTGGGAAACCTATCTGCCCCAATTTGTTAAAGTCATGCCCAAGGACTACAAACGGGTGCTCCAAGCCATTAAAGCGGCGCTGGAATCCGGTCTGAGCGGCGACGAGGCGCTGAACGCGGCCTTTGAGCAAAACGCTCGGGACGCGGCCCGGATTGGCGGTAGCTAGGTTGAAAGAACTAGGGGGTTAGGGATATAATCCCCTAGACAGTGGAGACCTTGTTCGACCGTGGAAATATGAACAAAAAAGCGCTCTCCGAGCGGGATATTTGCACAAAATACATCACACCGGCTTTAATCCAAGCGGGCTGGAATCTGCAAACCCAAATCCGGGAAGAGTTTTCTCTCACCGATGGACGCATCATTGTTCGGGGTCATCTCCATACCCGAGCTAAAAATAAACGGGCCGACTACGTTCTCTTTTATAAACCCAATATCCCCATCGCCATTCTGGAAGCCAAGGATAATAACCACACCGTGGGGGACGGGATGCAACAGGCCTTGGGTTACGCCGCCATGTTAGACGTCCCCTTTGTCTTCAGTTCCAATGGCGACCGTCTGCTCTTTCATAACCAGATCGCCGCGGACGGCGTCATTGAACGGGAACTGGAATTTGCGGACATGCCTTCGCCGGATACTCTCTGGCGCCGGTGGTCGGAGCATAAAGGACTCACGGAAGACCAGGCTAACCTCATTAGTCAGGACTACTACAGCGACGGCAGTGGCAAAACGCCCCGCTATTACCAACTCTTAGCCATCAATAAAACCATTGAAGCTATCGCCAGGGGGCAGAATCGTATTTTATTAGTGATGGCCACGGGAACGGGCAAAACCTTTACCGCTTTTCAGATTATTTGGCGATTGTGGAAGTCGAAAACAAAAAAACGGATTTTGTTTTTAGCGGATCGAAATATTTTGGTCGATCAGACCATGACCAACGACTTTAAACCCTTTGGGTCGGCCATGACTAAAATTAAGAAACGTCAGGCGGATAAGTCCTATGAAATTTACCTCTGTCTCTATCAAGCGGTGACGGGCAACCAAGAAGAGAAAAATATTTATAAGCAATTTAGTTCGACTTTTTTTGACCTGATTGTGATTGACGAATGTCACCGGGGCAGCGCCGCCGAGAATTCCGCTTGGCGGGAAATTTTAGACTATTTCTCCAGCGCCGTTCAGATTGGGTTAACAGCCACACCTAAAGAAACCAAGACTATTTCTAATAGCTATTACTTTGGCGACCCGATTTATACCTATTCCCTCCGGCAAGGCATTAACGACGGCTTTCTGGCGCCGTATAAAGTGATTCGTATTGATCTTGACAAAGACTTGTCAGGTTTTAGACCCCATAAAGGCATGAAGGATAAGTATGGGCAGGAAATCGAAGACCGAATTTATACTCAGCGGGACTTTGATCGGGTTCTGGTTCTGAATCAACGCGCGGATTTAGTGGCGGCTAAGATTACGGAATATCTAAAAGCCACCAACCGTTTTGATAAGGTTATTGTCTTCTGCGAAAATATCGACCACGCGGAAAGAATGCGGCAAGCTCTAGCCAACGCCAATAGCGATTTAGTGGCGGAAAATCATAAATACGTGACGCGGATTACGGGAGATAATAAAGAAGGAAAAGCGGAGCTTGATAACTTCATTTTTCCTGAAAGCGTTTACCCGGTTATCGCCACCACCTCTAAATTGATGACCACTGGCGTCGACGCCAAAACCTGTAAGTTAATCGTCTTGGATCAGCGTATTCAGTCCATGACGGAATTTAAGCAAATCATTGGTCGGGGAACCCGCATTGACGAGGATCATGGCAAGGTGTCCTTCGCTATTATGGACTTTAAGCAGGCGACTAAACTCTTTGCCGATCCTGACTTTGACGGCGATCCCGTTCAAGTTTACGAACCCGGAGCGAACGATCCGGTTGTGCCGCCGGAGCTTACGGAAGAAGAGGAAAGTCAGGATCAAGAAACGGAAGAAAACGATCAATTTCCACCGGACAACGGGGGAGACTATACCGACGGCGATTTTCCTCCGCCGACTTTGAAATATGTGGTCGATAACGTCAAGGTGAGCGTGGCCTCGGAGCGGGTGCAATATTACGACGCCGAAGGCAAGTTAATTACTGAATCCCTCAAAGATTACACTCGCCATTCCCTAGCGAAAAAGTATCAATCTTTGGACGCCTTTCTCCGGCGCTGGAGCGCCGAGGAAAAAAAACAGGTCATCATTAACGAATTAGCTCAAGAAGGGGTCTTTTTCGAGGCGCTAGCGGCGGAAGTGGGCAAGGATTACGACCCCTTTGATTTAATCTGTCATGTGGTTTGGGATGAGCCGCCCTTAACTCGTCGGGAACGGGCCAGGGAGGTGAAAAAGCGCGATTATTTTGCTAAATATGGGGAAAAAGCTCGCCGGGTCTTAGACGCGTTACTGGATAAGTACGCCAATGAGGGGATCGAAGCGATGGAGGAACCCGAGATTCTTAAGATTATCCCATTTACGGAAATGGGCACGCCAATGGAACTGGTCAACGTCTTTGGCGGCGTTCAGGGTTATCAGCAGGCGCTGATGGAGTTGGAAAGAGCCATTTACAGCGCCTAAGGCAAACAGAGCAACCGTCTATTCTTCTTCCGGTAACGATTTTCCTTTTTCTGTCTCTTTACTTGTTTTGAGTTGTTTTTCTTTGCCCCGATTATAGGCGTCAGTCCCATAAATCAGACCAGAAACCACCGCAAGAGAGCCGATAATAGCCGTGGCGGTTTTCTCCTTCCCAAGGTAAGCCAGTCCGCCAGCCGTTAGAATGGCGACGATGATGACTAAAGCGCCTAATTGAGAGGCTAAGAGCGAGCGACGGTGGTTTTTCTCAAAGATTTCCCGCTGAATTTCTAGGGCGAGTTTTTCCTGGTCTATTTCTAATAACTCCAGCTTTCTTTGGTGTTCAGCGCCGACAAAAAGTTCGTTTAAGTATTTTTCCGCAAATCCCGGCGCCAAGTCATCGTAGGCTTTCAATTCGTCCGGCTCTATCGGCCCTGAGCGATAGGAAATCTGCCGAATGTTATTAGATTTTTCTTCTTCCCGAAGGAGGGGTTGAGTCGGTAAATATACCTCCTGTTCTTGATCGGCGTCGGCTCGGTACTGACCAGGATTTTCCATATAAAGATTTATTTTTAGTCTTTGTTCATGATCGCTATAGTCCGCATTTTATGACCTAAACTTGCCCTAGTGTCATTAAGCCTTTCAGCGGCGCGACGAAAAGCGCCGTCATT
This sequence comes from Cyanobacteria bacterium RI_101, assembly GCA_016471375.1. Lineage (GTDB taxonomy): Bacteria > Cyanobacteriota > Cyanobacteriia > Cyanobacteriales > Microcystaceae > Synechocystis. Next base: position 4,418 of record WGLZ01000086.1, on the reverse strand, counting down.
TAACGCCATCATCTCGTTGGCGGTTTGCTTTTTCACGAAAACGACGGAAAAGGAGTCCTTCATGCTTCCTTGTATATCAAATAGGCGGGCGAGGCCCTCTTTGATAGACGGCATTCTGTATCGTAACTGAGTTTTAACTAGCATAGGAGTAGATTGATTGAAAAAGGGGAGAACTCTCTTCAAAGTCCCCCTTTCTAAGGGGGATTTAGGGGGATTGAACGAGAGAGCTAGGGAGAAGCCTGCTAAATATCCTTTACCGTCATCATAGGGGATAAAATACCCTTTGTCACAAGAGACTCGGGAGAAAGACCTATGGCCATCGGCACTTTGGTTAAGAGCATCCAGGATATCATGCGCAAGGATGTGGGCGTGGATGGGGACGCCCAACGGATTAGCCAGTTGACCTGGTTACTCTTCCTCAAGATTTTTGACGATAAGGAGCGGGAGTGGGAATTTTTAGCGCCGGGTTATCGGTCGCCCTTGGCTCCAAAGCACCGCTGGTCAAGTTGGGCTAAGAATCAGGAGGGGATGACTGGGGAGGAGTTGATCGAGTTTATCAATAACGACCTGTTTCCGACCTTGAAAGCCTTGGCGACGGCGCCGGGGGTGTCCAATCAGGGCAAGGTGATCGGCTCAGTCTTTGAGGACGCCTATAACTACATGAAGTCGGGGACGTTGTTGCGTCAGGTGATTAACGTGATTGAGGAGGATGTGGATTTTAATTCCTCGGAAGACCGTCACCTTTTTAACGACATTTACGAAAAAATCCTGGCGGATCTGCAATCGGCGGGCAACGCCGGGGAATATTACACCCCGAGGGCTGTGACCCAGTTTATGGTGGATATTCTCAATCCCCGGCTTGGGGAATCTTTCCTTGATCCGGCCTGCGGCACTGGGGGCTTTCTGACCTGCGGGATTGAGCATTTACGCCGACAGGTGAAAACGCCGGACGATCAGAATTTACTACAGGCGACGGTGCATGGGGTTGAGAAGAAACCTCTGCCCCACATGTTGGCCATGACCAATCTGATGCTCCACGGCATTGACGTGCCCACCAATGTCCGCCATGACAATACGTTGGCGAAACCGTTGCGGGATTACAAACCGGCGGAACGGGTGGATCTGATTTTAACCAACCCGCCCTTTGGGGGGATGGAAGAGGACGGCATTGAGGATAATTTTCCGACTAAGTACCGGACAAGAGAAACAGCAGATCTGTTTATGGCTTTAATTATGCACTTGTTGAAAAACGACGGGGGCCGGGCGGGGGTGGTGTTGCCGGATGGATTTTTATTTGGGGAGGGGGTAAAAACGACGCTGAAGCAAGAATTGTTAGCGGGCTTTAATCTCCATACGATTGTTCGTTTACCCAAGGGGGTCTTTAGTCCCTACACGAGCATCGCCACTAATATTCTCTTTTTTGAGAAGGGGAAACCGACGGAAACGGTCTGGTTTTTCGAGCACCCTTACCCCGCGGGCTATAAGTCTTACTCTAAGGGTAAACCGTTGACGATTCAGGAGTTTGACCGAGAAAAAGCGTGGTGGTCTCATCGGGAGCAAACTGAATTTGCTTGGCCAGTACCAGCGCCGCAAATCATTGAGCGTAATTATAATTTGGATTGTAAGAACCCCCATCAAATCGCGGTGGATCATGGCGATCCGGCGGCGCTAATGGCGGAGTTTGTGGCGATTTCCGAGGAAGTTAAGGCGGTTCAGGCGCTTTTAAAGTCGGAGTTAACGGCGGCGCTGGGGGAATAGACAACCTGTAATCTTACAGAAGATATTTTATTGATCAAGGGTAAGATAATCAGCAGAGGTCTTTATTCATAAATGTTTTTTCGATGACCAACATTTAAAATTCTAATACTCTGATTGGGGTCGTCGATCTGATAAATCACACGATAAACGCCAACACGAATTCGCCAACCGTCCCTTCCTTTGAGTTTTTTACAACCGGATGATCTCGGAGCTTTAGCTAGCTCTTGGATGGCATTTCGTACTTTTTCGTAATCTTGCTTCGGTAATTGACTGAGAGCTTTGACTGCGCTGGTTTTAATTGTCAAGCTATAGTTCATACTTTTTGTCCCTCGATTTCCAGAATGGCTGTCTCAAAAGGGATGTCATCATCATCATCAGCTATCGCCATATCGTAGGCTTGCAGTTCTTCAAGTTCTTCTATTTGTTCTATCATTTGATGATAGGCTTGCAGATCGAGGACAACGGCGATGCGATTGCCTTCGGCGTCGGTCAGATATTGAGGGAGAAACTGAGTTGTTAGTTGCATGAATTTAAGAGAATGGGTAAAGACTATAATGATTATAGCTGGCTTTTCTGTAAAATTAAAAGTATTTATTAAGCGAGAACTGCCCTTCGACTACGTTCAGGGCGCGAGGGATGAGCGTAGCTGTACCACACTGAGCGGTTCGACAGGCTCACTGTAACACTTGCCGAAGTGAAGCCCGATTTTCCAGCCAAAGTTATGTATCTCCTTAGTCTGTAGTTTGCTATAATGCAACCTAAGATTGACTAAGTCATCAAAACTAAACTCTATGCTTGCTCCTTATTTTCCGACACTTCAGCATCTCCCAAAATCATTACCGCTCAATGGCGCCGTTGAATTAGAGTTAGTAGAAGGGGCATTAATTTTTCGGGCTTCTGAACAGGTACAATCTCGTATTGAAAGTTTACTAGATAAAGCAAAAAATATAGGACTAACGACTATAGAAGAAGAAGAATTGAACTGCTATGAAGAAATGGATGATTATTTGAGTTTTGTTAATCGGACAATCTGCAATGCAATTTCCATTATCAACAGCGCCGTTAAGAAATAAATCCATATTCAGAAGATGCGGCGCTTTGCTCCTAAAGATTCCCCTCCCCTGGAGGGGTGGCAGGCGTAGCCTGACGGGGTGGTCACATTGCGATTGCGATGAGCGTTTGAAAATGGTAAGATAGATTCCTAATCTAGGTAGGGTTTAACTCTCGTCGATAGAAGGAAAATTAATTAACAATGGATGCTAAAAATTTACTTGATCAATATTTTGAAACGGCCTTTACCGCGCCGGATGGGATCAAGCGCCTAAGAGAATTAATTTTGACCTTGGCGATGCGGGGTCAGTTAATCCCCCAAGATCCGGCGGATCAACCGGCGCGGGAGTTGTTGCGGGAAATTGAGGCGGAAAAACAGGAGTTAATTAAGGCGGGAAAACTCAAAAAGTCAAAGCCCTTACCGCCGATTAAGCCGGAGGAAATTCCCTACGAGTTGCCGGAGAGTTGGGAATGGGTGCGATTAGGTGATGTTGGAACATGGCAATCTGGATCGACTCCTAGCCGTAGTAACAGTTCCTTTTATGGTGGAAACATTCCTTGGGTTAAATCGGGTGAAGTTAAACAGGGACGAATTTTTGATACAGAAGAAAAAATAACAACGGAAGCCTTAGCAAAATGTTCATTAAATTTAAACCCTGCTGGCTCAATTCTAATTGCAATGTATGGAGCCAATATTGGAGAAGTTGGAATTTTAGAAATTGAAGCAACAACCAATCAAGCAATATGTGCTTGTCAGACATTTTCTGTAATAGATAATGTATTTTTAAGCAAGCTTTTAGATTCGTTAAAGCAAAATTTTATTTCTCAAGGCGCCGGAGCGGCACAACCAAATATTTCTAGAATAAAAATTGTAAATACTATTATCCCTCTTCCTCCGCTAGCTGAACAAAAGCGCCTTGTGGAAAAGATCGACCGCCTGATGGCGCTGTGCGACCAATTGGAACAACTCGGCGCCGTTAGAGAACAGAAACGCATTCTCATCCATACTTCTGCTAGGGAAAAACTGTTAAAAGCTTCCGATCAAGAAACCTTTGGCCAAGCGTGGGATTTTATTCAGGAAAATTTCGGCGAACTCTATGCCGTTAAAGAAAATGTGGCCAGCCTCCGCCAGACAATTTTGCAATTAGCGGTGATGGGCAAACTTGTGCCTCAAGATCCCAATGATCCGCCCGCCAGCGAATTGTTAAAGGAAATCGAAGCCGAGAAGCAACGGTTAATCAAAGAAGGCAAGCTTAAAAAACAAAAGCCTTTACCTGAGATTACAGCGGCTGAAATTCCGTATGAATTACCAAATGGTTGGGAGTGGGTAAGATTAGTAAAAATAACCTCAATTTTAGGCGATGGTATTCATGGAACACCACAGTATGATGATTGTGGCAACTACTCATTTATTAATGGAAATAATTTGATTAATGGCTTAATTGAAATCAAAGAAAATACCAAAAAAGTGGCCCATTCAAGTCCGAAGTGCACCAGGGCCTGACTGAGAGAAGAATACCTCATAGGGGGTACAGTAGTCAAGAGATTTACGGGGGCGGTGGTTGAGTAAATTTGTTGCGTGTAATACTTCAGACTGTTTGACTAGTTTG
>WGLZ01000041.1 GCA_016471375.1 Cyanobacteria bacterium RI_101 | reverse complement strand
GGAGTTTTTCATCCTGTAAAACCAAGACGGTTCCAATCTTAACACTTGAATGGGATTTTGTGAACAAAACGGGGGGTTAAAACCCCCTCGTGTTTTCATCCCCACGCTTAAGCGTGGGGTTTTCAACATCATTTTCGATAATTAGAACCGGGTATTAGCGCCGTTCAAAATAGGCAAAGCTCCCAGTTTCCCTTGGCTGAAGATTTCCCCGTAACCTCAAACCCATGACCCTCGCCCAAACCCGCCTGACCCTTGGGGACTTTCTGGCCCGCCCCGAGATTGACGACTCCCCCGCCTGGGAATTTTTGAACGGCGTCCCCACCCAAAAGCCCATGCCCAAACTCCCCCACAGTCGTTTGCAACTGCGATTAGCCCAGGCGATTGAGTCCTTAACTCAGCCCCTCGGCGCTATTTACGCCTTTCCCGAATTACGTTGCGCGTTTTCTAATCGTTCCCTCGTGACTGATATTGCGATTCTGCGGCGAGAACAGATTCCCCTGACTCCAGAGGGGGAAATGGAAAATACCGCGATTAATCAAGCGCCGGATTGGGTGATTGAAATTTTGTCGCCCCAGCAAAGCGAAGTCAAGGTGTTAAACAAGATTACTCTTTGTCTAGAACAGGGTTGCGCTCTTGGCTGGCTGATTAACCCGGAGGAGAAAAGTATCGTCGTTTATTTCCCGGATCGGCCGCCCCAAATTTTCAGCGCCGTCGATGGGGAAATTGGCCGGGGGGACGATCCTTTGCCGATTCTTCCCGGTTTAGACCTGACTCTGACGGCGACCCAGATTTTTGGCTGGCTGAAGATTTCCCCGTAAAGGTCTATGATTCCCGGCGGAGTAAACAGGTTTAACTGCTGAATACGCGGGTGGAGTCGCCCGGTCTAAACAATCCTTAAATACTTTTGAACCAAAAAAGACACGTCGATTAATTTAAACGGTTTAGCGAGATAGTCCGTAGCGCCGGCGGCTAAGATCCGCTCTTCATCCCAATCTAAGTTCGTCCCGCCTAAGACGATGATGGGGAGCGTCTCCAATCCCTCTAGTCTTCGTAAACCCTCGATAATCCCCAAACCCTCCTTCGCCAGCGCCGAAACCCCGAGGATAATCAGACCGGGCCGTTCTCGTCGAACAGTGGCGAGGGCGGCTTCCCCGTCCTTAGCTCTAAAGATCCGATAGCCCTTTTCCTCTAAGTAATTTCCCAGGGATTCTAAGCTGGCCGAATGATGCTCCGCAATCAGAACACTGGCTCGGGTCGGCGCCGGCCAGAAACTCGGAGAAAAAAGAGTTTTTCCCGCTTCTTCGACGGCCTGACCCTCTCCCCAGGGCAATAGCAAACTAAAGGAACTGCCGACGCCGACTTCGCTTGCCAGGGTCACCTCGCCGTCGTGGAGGTCGATAATCCGTTTTACCAGCGCCAATCCTAGACCTGTGCCTTCGTACTTGCGATTTAGAGCGCCGTCCACTTGATAGAAGGGTTGGAAGAGTCGTTTTTGATCCGTCGGGGCGATGCCGATGCCCGTATCGGTCACGGTGAGTCGTAAAAAACGGGGGTCTTCGGCGAAGTCGGCGGAGAGAGTCACCTGTCCCCCCTCCGGGGTGAATTTAACGGCGTTATTGAGCAAATTGATCAAGGCTTGGCGAATCCGGCGCTCGTCCACCAGTAGGCAGGGTAGCCCCGGAGACAGGTCGGTGAGGAGTCGCACCCGTTTGCGCAGGGCCTGTTGTTTGACAAAGACTAAACTGGATTGGCACAAGGGCCCGACGGCGGCGGGGTTAATCTCTAGGGTCATCTGCCCGGCTTCGATTTTGGCCAGATCCAAAATTTCGTTGATCAAACTCAGAAGATGTTGACCGCTCTGCTCAACGGTCTGGAGCGAGCGCAGTTGGCGCTCGTTGAGGGCGCCGTAAACCCCCTCGTTTAGGGTTTGGATATTGACCAGAATGGCGTTGAGGGGGGTGCGTAACTCGTGGCTCATGTTGGCCAAAAATTCGTCCTTGAGGCGAGTGGCCTTGACTAATTGCCCGTTGCTAGCTTCCAGTTGCGCCTCGTATTTCTTGCGTTCCGTCACATCCCGGGCCGCGGCGTAGATCAAGCCGTCCACCGGCGCCGCTCGCCATTCCAGCCAACGATAGGAGCCGTCCCGACAACGGTAACGATTGGTGAGGTTGTCTAAAATCTGACCATCCGCCAACTCCCTTAAGGCCGTCATCGTCCTTTCCTTGTCGTCGGGGTGTAGGAAGTCCGAAAAGTTCCGTCCCTCTAATTCTGCTAAGGGATAACCCAGGGTTTGCTCCCATTCCTGATTGAGGCGAATAAAGACCCCTTCGGCGCTGGCGATACAAAGGAGATCGAGGGAAACGGAGAAAAAACGGTCTAACTCTTCAGTTTTTTCGACTAATCGCGCTTGGGTCTCCTTACGGCGGCGCTCGATGCGGTAGCCTTCGATTAAATTGCTACAGGTGACGAGAAAAGGCTGGAGATAATCCAGAATCTCCTGATCGTAGCCCCCCGGACGGTTAGCGATACCCACCATGCCTAACAGAGTGTCGCCTTGGAAAAAGGGCAGGCCCAAAAAGGCGTTCAGGGGCGGATGACCGTCGGGAAGCCCCCCCCGGCGGGGATCGGTTTGGGGATTGTTGGCGATCACCGGCTGACCCGTCAACACTACCGCCCCAAAGAGGGTGTTCAGGTTGGTAAATTCCATCCCCTTTTCGTAATTCTCTTCGTAGAATTGTCGAGTCGCTTCGTCCCAGGCGATATTGGTGACGCTATGGGTTTTTAAATAAGGAACGCCCCGAATTTTCATAAAGCCTTCTTCGATCTCCGCGGCGCCGTCTTCCCGAAAGAGGACTTCACCGATGAAGCCGTACTCGCTGTCGGTGAGTTCTAATAAGTTCTCCAACAGATCTTCAAAGATAGTTAAACGATTGGCCGCGGTAATAAATTGGGATTGGGCTTTGCTAATAGCCTGTAACAGATGATTGCTCTGGGCTTGGGCTAATTCCGCCCGCTTACGTTGGGTGAGGTCGAAACGCACCGCTAGATATTGGAAGGGCTTTCCCTCCCGGTCGAGGAAGGGAATAATAGTGCATTCTAACCAATAAAAATGTCCGTCCTTGGCGCGGTTGCAGATTTCTCCCCGCCAGATTTCGCCCTGACTGATAATTTCCCAAAGATTGCGGTAAAAATCGTCGTCGTGAACCCCAGATTTAAGCAGGCGATGGGTTTTTCCCAGGATTTCCTCGGCGCCGTAGCCGGAAATTTCGCTAAAGCGGTCGTTGACGTAGGTGACAATGCCCCGAGCGTCCGTCAGCGCCACAATGGCGGATTGATCCAAAGCTTGCTTAAAGGCGCTTAATTCCTGCAAAAGACCTTGACGCTCTAGCTCGCTTTGTTTTTGGGCAGAAATATCAGCGAAATAGCCCGCAATTTCCAGAGGAGCGCCCTGGGCGTCTCGCACCAGACGCAGTTGGTTGCGAATCCAGATATAGTCGCCATTGGCTTTGCGAAAACGATAGTCGTGGCTGTGGTAATTCCGCTCAAAAAGTTGGGGCACTCCGGCGAAGACCCTGGACTGATCCTCGGGGTGAATCCGGTCGGCCCAAAAATTAGGAATGGTTAAAAAATCCTTAACGCTGTAGCCGGTAATAGTTTGGATATTCTCGCTGACAAAAGTGGCGTCGTAATTGCCATCGGGCCGACAAGTAAAAATAACCGCTGGGTTGCTGGAGAGAATAAACTCTAAACGCGCCTGTAACTGGGTCAGGGATTGGGTTCTTTCCGCGACTTTTCGCTCTAACTCCTGATTAACCGCCTGCAATTGTCGGTTCATCCTCTGGCGCTCCAGTTCGGCGCCGGCCCGGGCGGCGAAAACTCGCATGATGTTAAACACTTCTTCCCGGCGCTCGGCGGGCCAAGGCTTCTTGTCGAGGATGCAGAGATGTCCTAGGGTTTCTTGGCTAGAGTTCCGCACGCTCACTCCGAGATAACTCTCCGCCTCCATTTCCGCCAGCGCTAAGTCCTCGGGAAATTCCGCCTGAACCCGGCGCTGGCAATAATATTCGCCCCGCTCTAATACCACTTGGCAAGGGGTTTTAGCAAAAGCGTAGCAGATATTTTCCTGTTGAGCGCCGTTGGCCCAAAAGCCGAGGCTGTGCAGAGTCTTTTCCCCCAGTTCTTCCACAAGGGCGTAGTCCGCGTCGAGGGTCTCCGCTAAACAGCGGGCCAGTTCCTTAAAAAAATTCTCCCCCGTGACAGTGGCGGTGGCTTCCACCAAATTTTTGAGCATTAACTGGGCCCGGTGAGTGGCTGTCACGTCCTGGGCCGTGCCCCTGGACAATAACGGCGTTCCGGTCTCGGAAAATTCAGTTTCGCAACGCTCCCGGATATACTTCACCTGCCCGTCTGAGGTAATAAAACGATGAATGAACTCGTAGGGAACGCCGTCTTCTAGATGTTGGCGATAAACCCGGTTGAGTTCCTCGGCGTCCTCCGGCGGCAAAAGGCTTAAAAATAATGCGTAGGAAGGTTCAATAGTTTTAGAATCAAGTTCAAAAATTTGATAAATCCCTTCCGACCAAGTTAGGGTCTGAGTCCTTAGATCCAATTCCCAACTGCCGATTTGGGCCAGCCGCTGGGCTTCCCGTAGTTGGCGCTCGGTCTGACGCAGTTGGCCAATTAAGGCGCCGTCGTCCAACTCCTCCGGGGTTTTATTCAACGGCGCCGCCGCTTCCCCCAGGGTAATCTGAGTTAAATCTCGCCCCTGGGCGCACAAGCGTAATAAATCCTCGGCGCCGAACCGTCCTAGAATGCTTGAGCCATCCGTCACAGCGGCCCATTGGCGCTGATTTTGATGGAGAATCGCGGCCGCCGCCTGTACTGTCAGACTAACGTCGAGGGTTAAGTGCGGTTCCATAGCGCGGATCAGTAAACTCGGGTAAACAGTTGTCGCAGCGCCCGCAGGGCGTTAATTTTTCTATATTCTCCCCCAGCGCCGCTAGGAGGAATAACCAACGACAGCGCCGAGTTTTCAGATAGGGAGTTAATTCGGCCAACGGGGTTGGATTTTGCGAAACAGCGACCTGGGGGCGCAGGCGATAGTTAAAGGGATCGAGCCAATCTAGGCGCCCCTGACGGTGGAGGAGCGCCAGGCTGAACTCCAGGTCCGGTAAGTTTGGTTTTAATTCTAAAAGATTTCCCCGCGGGGGAATTTGACTCAACAGCGCCTGGGCCTGTCGTCGTTGTTCTTTCTGCTGGTCTTGAAAATAGCGCCGGCGCTGGCGGTCGCCGGGGTCGAGCCAGCCTGTGGGTTCGCTGATCAAGGTTAAACAGTCCGCCGGTTTCAGATCCCGCCCGGCCCGGCCCACTTCCTGTAGGTATTCCGCCAGTAAAAGGGGGGGATGGTAGTGCAAAATCCATCTAACATCCGGTTTATTAATCCCCAGCCCAAAGGCATTGGTGCAAACCACAAAGGGCAGTTGTCCCTTTAACCAGAGATTTTCCAACCGGCGCCGTTCCTGGGCGCCCAGTCCGCCGTGGTAGGCCGCGGTTTTAATCTTCTCTTTTTCTAAGCGCTGGGCTAATTTCAGACTATCGCCCCGAGTGCGGACATAGATTAATCCGCCTTGCCCGCTATAGCGCCGAACCTGTTCTCGGAGTAAATGCCAACGACAGCGCTCGCTCCAGACGGTTTTCACCGTTAAAGCTAAGTGGGGACGGTAGGCGCTGAGGCGAAAGATTTGGGGATCTCTTAACTGGAGCGCCTGGCTAATTTCCGCTTCGGTGGCGGCGTCGGCGGTGCCGGTGAAGGCCGCCAGCGCCATGGTCTGGGCGGAAGGGTTCGTTTGGGCCAGCGCCGAGCGTAAAATTCCCAAACGGCGGTAGGCCGGGCGAAAACTGTCTCCCCATTGAACGAGACAGTGGGCTTCGTCTAGCATCAAACCCCGCAATTGCAGGGACGGTTTCCGTAAAATTTCCCAGACCGGCAGGCTGAGGAGGGTTTCCGGCGCTAGGTAAAGGAGTCGAAAGGCTTGATTCTCAATTTGTTTAAGTAATTCCCGGCGCTTGGGCCGGGGCAGTTCGCTATGGAGACAGGCCGCCCCTAGGCCCTTCTCTCGGAGTTCCTGAACCTGATTTTCCATCAGGGCAATCAGGGGCGAGACCACGAGGGTTAACCCCGACCGCAACAGCGCCGGCAGTTGGAAACAGAGGGATTTGCCGGCGCCGGTAGGAAGAATGGCCAAGGCGTCCCGGCCCTGGAGCAGGCAGTCCACCACCTCCCCTTGGGGGTAGCGAAACTCCCCGTAACCCCAAATTTTTTGGAGTTGGGCCAGGACTTCTCGGCGCTCCATCTGGCAACCTAACGCTCGGCGCCCACTTCCGCCAACATCTCCGCCACGGATTCCTCCCCGTCCACGCTCTCGGAGTCAATGCCAAAATCGTAGGGGCCGGACCAGAGCACGGGTTCCTCCTCAAAGTTTTCGATAATGGGGGGAGAGGCGGTTTGCCATTCCAGGGTCAGTGCTCGCCAGGGGTTCCGCCCCGCTTTTTCGCCTTTGAAAATGCTCCAAAAGACGTTGATCACAAAGGGGATGCTGGAGACGCCCAAGAGATAGGCGCCGAGGGTGCTGAGTTGGTTCAGGGATTGAAACTGAGGATCGTAGAGGGCGATACGGCGGTTCATGCCCAGTAGCCCCAGTTCGTGCATGGGCATAAAGGTCAGGTTTAAACCCACAAACATTAAGGCGAAATGGAGGCGTCCGAGGTTTTCATTGACCATGCGGCCCGTCATTTTCGGGAACCAGTGGTAAACCGCCGAAAAAAGCGCCAAGGCGCTGCCGCCAAAGAGGACGTAGTGGAAGTGTCCCACCACAAAGTAGGTGTCGTGGACGTGGATATCGAAGGGCACGGAAGCCACCATGATCCCCGTTAACCCCCCCATTAAAAAGGAGGCCAGGAAACCAATGGCGAAGAGCATGGCGGTGTTGAGGCTAATTTTGCCGCCCCAAAGGGTGCCGCACCAGCTAAAAATCTTGATCCCCGTGGGCACGGCGATGAGCATGGTGGTGGCCATAAAGAACATCCGTAGCCAACCGGGGGTGCCGCTGGTGAACATGTGGTGGGCCCAGACGATCAGCCCCAAAAAGCTAATGGCGAGGCTGGAGTAGGCGATGGCCCGGTAGCCGAAGATGGGTTTGCGGGCGTGGACGGGAATCACTTCGGAGATCACCCCAAAGAAGGGGAGGATCATAATATAGACCGCCGGGTGGGAATAGAACCAGAACAAATGCTGGTAAACCACCGGGTCGCCGCCGCCGGTGGGGTTAAAGAAACTGGTGCCGGCGATGAGGTCAAAGGACAGCAGGATCAGCGCCGCGGCCAGAACGGGGGTAGAGAGCAGGATTAAGGAAGACGTCGCCAGCATCGCCCAACAAAAGAGGGGCATACTGTGGAGATCCATGTCCTTGATCCGCATCTTGAGAATAGTGGTGACGAAATTAATGGCCCCCAAAATCGAGGAGGTTCCCACCAGCAGAACGCTTAAAATCCAGATTTCTTCACCCCACTTGCCGCTGAGCAAACTGAGGGGCGGGTAGGATGTCCAACCGGCCTGGGGAGCGCCGACAAAGAAGCTAGAGATCAATAAAACGCCCCCTGGCGGCGTCAGCCAAAAGGCCACGGCGTTGAGACGGGGAAAGGCCATATCCTCGGCGCCGATCATCAGGGGAATTAAATAGTTGGCAAAGGCGGCGCCGGCCGGCACGATCCACAAAAAGATCATGATGGTGCCGTGGAGCGTCATCAGTTGGTTATAGAGTTCCGGGGAGACGAAATCCGGGTCGGGGGTAGCCAACTCCGTCCGCATCACTTCGGCAAAGGAGCCGCCGATAAAGAAGAAGACGAAGGAGGTGACGAGGTATTGAATGCCGATTACCTTGTGGTCGGTGCAAAAGCTGAAGTAGTCCGTCCATTTCCGGCGGGGCGGCTGGAGGTTTAGGGTCGGGATAGCGGTGGTCATAAATTGGGTTTTTTTTAAAATTAACGGCGAGGGGGGAGGAGGGGGAGGAATGGGAGGTGTCTGGGTTGTTTACTAATCCCTAATCCCTAATTCCTAACTTCCCTGAAAGGATTGAACCTTGGCGAGAATCTGGGGCGCAACGCCCATTTCCGCGGCGTAGGGCGCGAGGTATTCCCCGGCGCTGAGGTCTTGGGTGGAGGGGGGCAGTAGGGCCACTTCTTCGGTTTTGGCGGGGGCGTTGGCGGCCACCCAAGCTTCAAAGTCCTCCGGGGTCTGAGCGTAGAACATGGCTTTCATACCGCCGTGGTAGGAGCCGCAGAGTTCGGCGCAGATGACGGGATATTCCCCGGCGACGTCGGCTTTAAACACGAGAGTCGAATCCCGGCCGGGAATGGCGTCTTGCTTCAGACGCAGTTGGGGAATCCAAACGGCGTGGATCACGTCCCCGGCGCTGATGTTGAGTTGGACGGGGCGGTCGATGGGGGCGTGGAGTTCCCCGGAAATAATGCCGCTTTCGGGATAGGAAAAAATCCAGGCGTATTGAATGCCTTTGACGTCCACCACCAGGGGTTGAACGCTTCCCCCCTCGGGACTGGCGCCGATGCCGAGGGCGACCCGGGATTGCCCCCCCATAGCCATCATGTGGCCCATGGCGCTGTGGTCGTGGCGCTGGGCCACCTGCTCCGATTTGCTATCGGCGGAAATCACCGGGTCAAGACCGCCGAGGTTGTTATAGACCTCGAAGCTATAGACCGCCAGAATGAAGACCACCACCGTGGGAATGGCGGTCCAGAGAATTTCTAGGGGCACGTTCCCCTCCACTGGGGGGCCGTCGCTTTGGTCGCCGGGCCGGCGCCGGAATCGGATGACGCAATAGACCAGGACGCCTTCCACCAACAGGAAGAGACCCGTGGCGATGGTCATCATAAAGTTAAAAATGCCGTCCACCGCTTCGGCGTCCTTGGAGGCCGCCACCGGCATCAGGCCGTGGTTTTGCCCGTACCAGAGGCTGGCGAGGGTGATGACGACGCCGATCAGCAGGGTGAGAATATTACTGGGAATTTTCACGACGGAGACTCTGGAAAAGTAAAAGTAATGGGAGTTATGATGGCCGATATCCCTAATAGGGTAATGCCATTCTTCCTTGGCGGTGGGTATTCTTCCTTGCAGGGGTGAGGGATCTTTAACTTTTTTTAAGATTTACCCCCGGACGCCGACCCTATTTCAACAGGGACAATTCCTCCGCCTCCGGCAGAAGAGCCAGGGGTAAGCGGACGCCGGAAGCGCCGCCGGCCAGACGTTTAAGCAGAGCCGGTCGGGGATCGTGGAGTAGGTAGAAGAAGTCGTCCTCCGGCCGCAAGCTCGTCGCCTTGGCGATAATTTGCAAAGTCCCCTGACGTTTGACAAAGAGGGGCAGAAGTTCCCCGGCGTCAATCAGGGTTTGGATTTGACGGATTTGTTCGCCCTTGTCGTCCTCCGGCGCTCGTAAACGCCCGATTTTCACCTGATCCTGAGTTAAATAAAGATTCCAGCGCTTGAGACAGGCCTGATCCATTAGGGTTTGCAGGGCCGGGGATTTTCCGTTGCCCCCTTCTTCCGGGCGCTCCGGCCCCACAATCCAGACCTTGGGGGGTTTAAATTCTTCTAGAGCACGGTCCGCCAAGACCCAGTTCACCTCGCCGTTGGGGGTGAGCGCCAGTAGCGTCCCCAGGGAATTAATGCCCGCTTTATCCAAGACGTCCGGGTCGAGGGCGCTGCTCTGAAACACCGGTAAATCCTCCGCCTGGGCCAAACGACAGGCTTCGGGATCGGTGTCGATCAACACCACCGATTCTCCCTGGGACTGAAATAAACGAGCGAGCAAACGTCCCAAGGGCGTGCAACCAATAATGACGGCGCCGGTGGCCTGATCCGAGGTTAACCGCAGTATCCGGGCCAAGGCCTTGGCGGTGAGTCCCTGGGCGAAGACCGTCATCATAATCGTTAAAAAAACGAGGGCCTTAATCGCTTCCCCCCCGTTGACGCCCCGCTCCGTTAAGACGATGCCAAACAAAGAGGCCACCGACGCCGCCACAATGCCCCGAGGCGCGATCCAAGCCAGAAAAACCTTTTGTTGCCAACTGAGGCTACTGCTGAAGGTGCAGAGATAGACGCTGAGGGGTCGCACTGCGAACATTAAAATTAATACTGTTCCCAGACTGCCCCAGCCCAGCGCCAGCACGCTCCCGAGGGAGAGATCCGCGGCGAGGAGAATAAAGAGAACCGACACGCAGAGGAGCGTTAACTTGCCCTTAAAGCGCTTCAGCAGGCGCCCGTCCGGTAAATCGGAGGAATTGAGGACAATGCCCAGCGCCACAGTGGCCATTAAGCCCGATTCGCTCACCAGGGCCTGGGAAACTCCAAAAACCCCCCAAACCGAAGCCAGAACAACTAAATTGCTAATCTCTTCCCCCAAAAAATCCGCCCGTTTTAAAAAGGCGCTCAGCCCCCAACCCGCCAAGACCCCAATGCCGACGCCCACTCCCAGGCGCAGGGCCAAACCCGCGGCGATGTCCCACACTTCCGCCGGCGCGGCGCTGTGGGTGTTAAGAATCGTCTCCAAAACCACCACGGCCAAAATGGCGCCGATGGGATCGATGAAGACCCCTTCCCCTTCCAATAGCGCCGCCACGGAGCGCTCCACCCCGACCTGTTTAATCACCGAGCCGACCACCGTGGGGCCCGTCACCACCACTAGGGAGCCGTATAAAAAAGCGATGGGCCAGGGAAACTCCGCCAGGAAATGGGCCGCGACGCCGCCGCCGACTAGCGTCAGCAAAGCGCCGAAGGTGACCAAATTCCGTAAACTGCCAGAAACCGTCCGCAGTTCCTTCAACCCCAGATTCAATCCCCCTTCAAAGAGGATAATGGCGACGGAGAGCGCCACAATCACCTCCAAACCTTGCCCTAGCCGTTGGGGATGGAGCCAATGTAAACCGCTGACGCCCAAGCTAATGCCAAAAAGCAGAAGAAAAACGATACTGGGCAAGCGCAGAAAAGCCGCCACCACTTGGGCCGCGATGCCGGCGCCGACGGCTATTATGATTTCTAGGGTCAGGTTAAAGGAACTATCCATAGGGGCCTAGGGTAGAGGTGGCATTCATTATATCCGTCTCCTTTTCTGAGAACGGCGCTGGGAGCGCCGAAACTCCCTTCTAACCGAGACTGAAAGATAAGCCAAGGGCCGGGAACGCTCCGGGCGTACCTGTCCTAGGCGCCGGCAACCTCAGAAAGCCTGATTGAAGACGCGCTCTTTTCATTAGCGTCTCCATTACCGTTGCGGAAAAATGTTAAGAAATGTTAAAGTTACCATACCTGCGTTCTGAAAGTGACCTTTAGGGTTAAAATAGGTCGCAAGTGCTCAAAGTATAGTTGTAGGAGCTTACCCTATGGAATCTCTCACCCGCGCTCAACAGGAACTCTACGATTGGTTAGTAGAGTATATCGAAACGACCCAACACGCTCCCTCGATCCGCCAGATGATGCGGGCTATGAACTTACGGTCGCCCGCTCCTATCCAAAGCCGTTTGGAGCGCCTGCGCAACAAGGGCTACATCGATTGGACCGACGGTAAAGCCCGCACTCTGCGGATTCTGCACCACAAACCCAAAGGCGTGCCCGTTCTTGGGGAATTGGTGGCGGGGGAAGTGGAGGAAATCCTCGAAACCGAAGTCGCCAAATTGGATCTCGGCCAAATCATCAAACAACCCAACGCCTTCGCTCTGCGGGTCATGGGGGACAATTTGACGGATAACCTCATCGCCGGGGGCGATATCCTCGTGCTCCGGCCCGTCTCCGGCGACGAAATTATTCCCGACGGCGAACTGGTGGCCATCCGAGTGGACGGCGAGGGCGTCACCCTCAAGAGCTACACCGAAGTGGGGGATAAAGTGATCCTTAAACCCCTCAAAGGCAAAGGCGAACCGATGGAGCTGAAAATCTCCGACGTGGAAATTCAAGGTATTCTGATCGGGATTTGGCGCGGACAACAGACGGTTCCCATGGAAGAATAGCCGACCCATTTTTGCCGACGGCGCCGTTGAGCAAAAAACGGCGCCGTTTTTTATTGCCACTCATCGCCGGAGCCGTCTCCTCGCGACGGAAGCGCGGGCCGAAAATATATCCTAAGAATGTTGTTTCTGAAGGATTCCGACCCGTTAGAGGCGTTCGGAATTGGGGCGGGAGCCATGACTTATACGGCCCAAGAGTTAATCGCCATTCTTGACCGGGAACTGAGCGCCGTCTGGCGGGGGGAACGGATTACGCTCTCCAGCGCCGAGCGCCTGGGTAATCCCGTCATCGCCAAGGCCCTGAATTTAGACCAGGTGGGGAAGGTGTTCGCCTATCAAGATTTTCGGCGCCAAATTCACGACTATCAAATTGAACAGGGGGTTTCCGGCGTCGTCTGGCGCTCCTGTCATTTCCGGGGGCAAACCGTCCAGGTTCCCGAAGTCCATAACCAATTGACCCCGATTTCGGGGGATAAAGAGATTTTAATCGGCGCCAAGGAAGAATTGGTTAACTTCTGGCAAGCCAACAGCGCCGGTTTAAAGCGATGGTTCCTCGCCCACCGTCCCCGCCCCCTCAGCGCCGCGACCTGGGCGACCGTTATCCGGGAGGGAGAATGGGCGGAGCTAGAGGCGACTCAAACAGAACTTTTTTTACGACTCTGCTGGGGCGACCCCCTAGAAGCCGCCTTTCCTCGGGCCTGGCCGGAGTCCGGCTGTTATCGCTTAGTCGCGGCGCCGGGGGAGCCTAGCGATTTGAGATTTTAGCCAAGGCGCCGGTTACTGCCAATAGGGATTGGTTTTATCCGCCGTGCAGATCATGCCCCGCTGATTGGCTAGGGCGGACATCCATTTCGTCATTTGCTCCTTGCCCCCGGCGCCCTGGAGCCAATAGACGGACAGCAGACCAATTTTTTCCGCCGGCTCGCAGGAGAAGCTGAGGCTTTGGTCGGGAATTTGGGGAATATTTTGCCGGCATTGCCAAGCGCCCTTGGCGTCCGCCACGGCTTGCCAATTCTTAATATCTTTGGACTCAACGGCGATGAGCTTATCCTGTTGGCGACAGACCCAAGTTAAAACTTGACTGGGATCATTGTCCACATCGTCCAGTCCGGGTTGGGAAAGAACGTCGCCGGGAGCGGGAATTTGGTCGCTGGGTTGGATCGTTCCCTGGGGGGTTTCGCCGGGAACCGACGGCGCGGAGGGGACGGAGTCTAACCCTAATCCTTCTTCCACCGCCTGTTGGGGAGTGGGAACCCGGTCTCCCGGCGCCACCTGGGCCCCGAGGGGAGCGCCGAGGACGACACAAATACCCGAGCAAAGTAGAGAAATCGCGACGCGGGAGAGATTGCGCATAATGAATGAGTCGCCAAAGACTGTTAATCGTCAAAGACAGGGTTCCCTCTTGACTTTAACATGGGGTTTCCCTAGACGGCGCCAACTTTCAGTTCGCTCAACATTAAGTTTGTTTAACATTTGCCCCTAGGGTTGGAGCATTCCCGGAACCCCTTTAGTCATAATGGAAAACGTCTTCTGGCGGGTGTGAGTCAGTGAATCGGCATTTTTTCTCAAGCGCGTTGAGCGCGGAGTTTGCGGTTTCCCGGCGCCGTAAAGTTGCCCCGGCGCTCTGGGTCGGCGCCGTTGTGTTGGGTTTAACCGCCGCTGTTTGGGTCGGCAAAGAAATCGAGCGTCAGCGGCGACCGGCGGACGCGATTTTTGTCCTCGGGGGCCATGAGAATCGGGAGCGGGAGGCGGCTAAATTGGCGGCGCAACATCCCGATTTGCCCGTTTGGGTTTCCTCCGGCAGTCCCGAAGGCTATGTGAAACGAATTTTCCAAAAATCAGGGGTTTCCCTAGAGCGCCTCCACCTCAATTACCAAGCCAAGGACACGGTCAGCAATTTTACGACCTTAGCGGATCGGTTTCGGGCCCAAGGGATTCGGAGCGTCTATCTCGTCACCTCCCAATCCCACATGAACCGGGCCTACTGGGTGGGGGAAATTGTCTTCGGCAGTCGGGACATCGCCCTCAAACCGGTAACCGTCGCCGCCGGCGCCGCTGAATGTCCGAGTAAATCGATTCGAGACGTTCTGCGGGCCCTAGTCTGGCTCGGCGGGGGCAAAACCCCTTAAAGCGCCGTTTAGAAAGATCAAGTTTAGAAAGATCAAGGTTTAAACCACTAAGTCCGCCGGCGCCGGCGCGTCTAAGGCGGTCAGACGGGAGACCTCCGGGTTCCAGGGCTGGTCGTGCATGATGGAGCGAGCAAGGCTATAGCGATACAAATTGCTTAACTGCATGGCGGAGCTTTTCCAACTGAAGCGGGGGTTACTGTCGCTATTGGCTTGTTTTTTCAGTTTCTTGGCCCAAAGCTCGTCCTCTAGCACCCGCTCAATGGCCTGGGCCAGTTCCTCAACGTTGCGGGGTTGCACCAGTAGCCCCGTTTCCTCGGGAATGACGCTAAACTTCAAGCCCCCCACCCGGGAGGCGATGACCGGCGTGCCGCAGGCGATGGCTTCAATGGAGACCAGCCCAAAGGGTTCGTAATAGCTGGGAATAACGCAGACGTCGGCGGCGCTGTAGTGCCAAGGCAGGGAGTCGTGGGGGATTCGTCCGGCGAAGAGGGTTTCCGCGGAGAGGTCTAGCTCCCGCACTAAGGCTTCAATCCGTCGGCGCTCGGCGCCGTCTAGGGATTCGAGGGAACTGCCTCCCGCTAGGACTAACTGGAGATGCTGATAGCCTTGATTTTTTAACTGAGCGCAGGCCCGAACCAAGGTTTCAATTCCCTTGCGGGGGTCGAAGCGCCCGACGTAAAGAACAATCTTTTTTTCTCGCCCCCAACCGAGGTTCTGACGGGCTTGCGCTTTGGGAATGTTGTGAAAGTTGGGCGTTGTGCCGCAGGGGATCACCTCCACCCGTCCCTGGTCGGCGTAGTATCGGTTCAGAACTTCTTTTTCTTGGGGACTGGTGGCGACGACGCAATCAGAGCGCTCCAACAACTCCGTTTCTATGCCCAAACGGGTCGGCGCAATGGCGGGACGACTTTGAAGCGCGTCGTATTTAACGGCGCCGAGGGAATGGTAGGTATGAATAAGTTGAGAGTTTTGCTCTTGCTTAAGCTGGAGGCCCACCCAGCCGGAGAGCCAGTAGTTGGAGTGGATCAGGGGGTAGCGGATGGCTTGTTTGGTCTGAAACTTCTGGAACGCCGCCAAAAACTCCGGCATATAGGCGAAGAGTTCGTTACGGGGCACAAATGCCTCCGGCCCCGCCTTCAGGCGAATGGTGCGGCAGTGAGGCGCGTGCTCGACAATGGCGGGATCGTCCGGGGCCGAGCGCCGGGTAAAAATATCCACCTGCCAACCCAGTTCCGCTAAACTTTCGCCGATGCGTCGGACATAGACGTTTTGTCCTCCCGCCTCCTCCATGCCAATTTCCCCGGCGGGATCGGCGTGGTCGGAAATCAGAGCGATAGCTTGACGGTTGGGTTGAACCATAGATTAAGGGAGACTCCTCAGCCCCCGGTTTTCGCTCCGGGCCAGGGAGACCGCGGGGGCGCGATATAAAAATTAAGCTGAGCGGTTCAGCCGGGTCATTCTTCCAAAAAAAGCTGGGGCTGATTGGTTAACCCCCCCAGAGACTATCAGGAAGAAAGTGCGGATATCTTAACAGACCCGCCGGGCCAACGCCAAGTTCCAAGGACAGATTTCAGAGGACGGATTTCAGATTCCGGTATAGTAAAAGGGGATTTTCGCCCCCAGACCCGTCATGACCGATCCCCAGATCCCCGCTCCCGACTTGCAGAGCGCCGTTGAAACCTTGACCCAGGAGATGACCCAACTGAAAGAGCGGGTCGCCCAACTGGAAAATAAACTTCTGCTCCTGCCGGATATCGACCGCTACGGGCGCTTGCAGACCTTGTTGTTGGCGGGTCAGTTTAAAGAGGCCGACGCCGAGACCACCCAAATTATTCTCGATACGGTAGGGATGAAACGGGACGACCTCAGCCCGGAGGCGATGCTTAAATTTCCTTGTACGGTCTTAACGGTGATTGACCGTCTTTGGCGAGCGGCCAGTCAGGACCGCTTTGGCTTTAGCCAACAACTACAAATTTATCAAGCCAGCGGCGGCACTATCGACACCCTCCGTAGTCAAGACCGGGCGACCATGCGGGCCTTCGCGGAACAGGTGGGTTGGTTTGTGGACGGGGAAGTGCAGTTCGACCGCTACGACCAGTGGGACTTTTCCCTAGCGGCGCCGCGGGGGATGTTTCCAGCCATTTGGTGGAAGTCCCCCTACGGCTTAAAGATGGTGACCTTTTTCTTTACCCGCTTGCTGGAGTGCCGGATTTAACTGGCCGCCGGGGAGAGACGGCGGGGCCGGAGTCGGAGAGCGCCCAGCGCCAGACGGGAAAGGCGAGGCAACAGCAGGGGTTGGAGCAGTTCCGGGTCAAAACGGGCCATGCGTTTCTCGTTTTCCTGTAGGGTCAGGTCAAAGAACAACTCCGGGGTCAGGTCGTCCATAAAGTGACCGGCTTGGGAGGCGGTAAAGGGTTGACCCGCTTGGTTTTCGGGGTTCCCAAAGGCGTCTAGAAGCTTGCGGAGCGCCCGGCCGTAGCGCCAGAGCGCCAAAGTTCCCCGCCAGGGGGTCGCGTAACCGCTCTGGCATTGGCAATAGGTAATCCAGTTGATAAAGAAAACGATGTGGCGGGCCTCTTCGTCCAAAATGGGGTCAAAAATTTGGAACATGGATTCGGGCAAATACTGAGCCTGACGGGCGATGCCAAACATGCCAAAGGCGAAAAAAGAATCTAAACATTCCGCGAAGCCAAAATCAATAAAGGCGTCTCGGATATTGGCGGGAACTTCGGGATAGGGATATTCGCTAATTTCCACCCCATAGCGCCGGATGAGAAAGTCCACCAGCCGGGCGTGGCGGCTTTCTTCCTGACCCTGGAGGGCGACAGCTTGGCGAATCAGGGGATCGTCCAGGGTTTCGGCGAAGGCCGTCACCATCACCCCCGCTTCCTGTTCCGTCAATAAGGCTTCCCGCCAGAAGGGAATGCCCCGCAAACGGGCCAGGTCTTCTCCTTGCAGATCGGGCCAAGGTAGGTTTTCCGGCTCGTAGTCTAGGTGGCTCTCTAAAAACTGACGGCAAAACCGTTCTTTGTGGGCCGGGCTTCCAAGTTCCATAGAAAAATAGAAAGAGACGTTAGTTAATCGTTTAGATTGTACGCAACGAGATTCCCCATGAGTAAACTGCTGTTGGTGGACGACGAGCCGGCGCTGACGGCGCCCCTGAGTCGGCTTCTGGCTCAAAACGGCTACCAGGTGGATGTGGCGGGGGACGGCGCCGAAGGGTTAGCCCTAGCTTTGGCGAACCCCTACGATTTGCTGATTTTGGACTGGATGCTTCCCCGTCAATCCGGCGTCGTCCTCTGTCAACGACTGCGGGCGGAAAAGATTCAGACTCCCGTGTTATTTCTCACCGCCAAGGACACCCTCGACGACCGGGTTCTGGGTCTCGACGCCGGCGCCGACGATTATTTGGTCAAACCCTTCGAGTTGCGGGAACTTTTAGCTCGGGTGCGGGCCCTGCTCCGGCGCTCTGGGGGAGAGGGAAAACATATCGGCTTACCCCAGGCTCAAGTCGGCGGGGTGGAGCTAATTTTAGACGCGGCGAATCAGGTGGTTTACCGGGGCGACCAAACCATTCCCCTTTCGGAAAAGGAGGTTAAGCTTCTGGCTTGTTTGCTGGAGCGTCCCGGTCAAGTCCTCTCCCACGAAGAAATTTACGGCGCCATCTGGGGAGAGAGTCCGGCGCCCAGTAGCAACGTTATCGCCGCCCTGGTCAGACTTCTGCGGCGTAAGCTGGAATCCGGCGCTTCCGGCCCCCTGATCCACACCGTCTATGGCAAGGGTTATCGTCTCGGCGCTCCTTTGGGTTAATGATTGCTTGATCAAACTGATCGATTAAACTATTGTCAATCTCTTTCCGGTGTGTAGGTCAAGTCTATGTCGCAAGTCGCCCCTCCCGCCGCGCCTCGGTTTAAACCCGGCGGCGCTCTTGATATTTTAGAACTGGTCTTTACGGCGGGGGGGCCCGGCTTTTGCCAATTCGCCATCAACAGCGCCTGCAACGCCAACTGCGGTTTTTGTAATTTCGCCCGGGACCGGTTTCCCCGGGAAGACTGGCGCTTTGTGGATTACCAGCCCGGAATTGATAGTATAAATATTCTTTTTCGGGAAGGCGTCCGGTATCTGGTCTTTACCGGCGGCGAGCCGACCCTCAATCCCCACCTCGGCGCTTTTGTGACCCACGCTTCGGCGCTGGGGATGAAGTGTATGGTGGTGACCAATGGCGGACTTTTGAACCGGGAGAAAATTGAAGAATTAGCTCAGGCGGGTCTCTCCAGTTTTATTATTTCCGTGGACGCGGCGGACCGCCAAACCCATGAAAAAAATCGGGGTCTGCCGGGGGTCTGCGAGCGGATTAAGGAGGCCAATCAACTTTTGGCGGAACTGGGACTCTACGCCACCGCCTCCGTCACCATGAGCCATTTAGTCGATTACGAGGCTCTGCCGGATTTCCTGACGGAACTGGGCTTTAAGTCCGCGGTCTTTTCCTATCCTTTGACAAAATTGGACTCCACCTTTAAGGCTTTCTCAGACGACGGTCTGGTCACCCACAGCGCCGAAGAACTTTGGCAGGCTTACGAAAAGGTCAAGCAATTGAAAAAACGCTTTACGGTGGTTAACCCTTCCCTCTCCCTAGAAGAAATGCAACGCTTTGCGCGGGGCGAGGCGCAAAAATATCCCTGCTTGGCGGGCTATCGCTATTTCTTTTTGGATTGGGATCTCCAACTCTGGCGCTGTCACAATTGGCCCGAACCCATGTGCTCAATCTATGAGTTTGATAGTTCTAAGCTCATTCGGGACGGTTGCACGAAATGTATGATCAACTGTTACCGAGACTCCAGCTTGATGCAAAATATCGCCGTTTCTCTTCAGGACGCCTACAGCGCCGCCAAAAAAGGCGAGTTTAAAGAAAGTTGGCAAGCTCTGACTCGACCGAGCAACGGAGATTCCCTACGGGCGGTCATCGAAGAAATGGGCTGGATTTTACGGTTTTAACGACCAACCGGCGCTTTCAAGCGCCGATAAAATCTTTATCGACTGAAGTTTGGAGAATGAGCCGCAAATTTTGACACCGCATCAAATCGTTAAAGCTCAAGCTAGAGCGATTTTCCAATCGGGCCGTCGCTTCGATGGCGGATAACAAATATCGGGCCGCTTCCCCTTGCTCGTAACCCCGACGCCCCGCCACCTTCAGGGCCCCGTTATCGGCGTCGATCTCCCGTTCCTGGCTGTGGTAGGATTGCCAAATTTGCCGGGCGGCCAGCGCCGTTAAACCGCCGGCCACCGCGGCGCCGACGAGATCTTTTTGCCAGAGTTGCAGGAGGACTCCGGCGCTTCCCGCTAGAGTTAAGCCCTGATAGAGATCCGGCTTAAACCAACGAATATTGACCAGGCGCCCCACCTCGCTCAGGAGCAAAAGATCCCGTTGCCCCTGGGACAGCGCCGACCAGAGGTCGAAATTAATCTCCACCAGACGGTCGCCCCGGCGCCAAGGTTGGGGAAACTGGCTCGTAATCACCCGGCTTTGCTTGGGTCGGCTGACAATCTTGGTCAACATCCGCCCCGAGGCGGGCATCAACTCCGTCAAGCGCCGAATTTCCGAGTCTGCCTCAATCATGACCGCTACTATCCCAAGGTTTTTAGGCTTAAGCGTAGCAAATTTTGCTCCCCCGGAACGTCAGGACGAGCGCCGAACCTGGGCGTCCTGTTTAATCTTGCCGTCCTGGAAGGTGATCACCCGCTCGGTATGCTGGGCCACGTCCGCTTCGTGGGTGACGACGACGATGGTGATGCCGGTTTGGTGGAGGGATTGGAAAATGTCCAAAACTTCTTCGGTGGTGCGGGAATCGAGGGCGCCGGTGGGTTCGTCCGCCAACAGAAGCAGGGGACGGTTAACGATGGCCCGGGCGATGGCCACCCGTTGCTGTTGTCCCCCGGAGAGTTGGTTGGGTCGATTCTGGAGGCGATGGGCTAACCCGACCCGCTCTAGGGCTTCCTCCGCTCGACGGCGCCGTTCCTGGGGAGGCGCGCCGCCATAGATCATGGGGAGCATGACGTTTTCCAGGGCGCTCATTTGGGGAAGAAGGTAAAACTGCTGAAAAACAAAGCCGATTTTTTGGTTGCGAATCTGGGCTAGCGCGCCTTCTTCCAAACTAGAGACGTCGATACCGTCTAGAAAGTAATGGCCCAGGGTGGGTTGATCCAAACAGCCGATAATATTCATCAAAGTGGATTTCCCGGAGCCGGAGGCGCCCATAATGGCGCAATAGCTTCCCCGGGCAATGGTCAGATGGACATTATTCAAAGCCTGCACCGTCGCTTCCCCGGCGCCGTAGATTTTAGAAATCGACTCCAGACGAATCAGGTTCCCCGGCGACGCCGTTGTTCCAAGGTGGGGATGGGGAAGAGTTTGCATGGGAAGGGCGTAAAAACGGAGTTCGGAAACGGGTTCTAGTGTAACGAAAATCCTCCCCCTCCGTTGACGGCGCCGGGGGAGGCCAGAAGCGGGACGGATCCCTTGAGAAAAATTGGGGGACTGGTGAGCAGACCTATGTACGCCTTGGCTTTCCAAGGGGGGTGAGGGGAGATCAAACCGTTTTTTCGACAACCTCTCAGCCTGAACATGGCAGAATGGGCAGATATTAGCCCTACGCCTTAACCCTTATGGGACGCTTTTGGTCTTTCTTGTTGGTCGCGCTCTGTCTGCTGGGTCTCGGCGCCTGTAGTCCTCTGTCCCAGGTTCAGGCGGAAGACCGGCTCTTTGCGGACATATCTCTAGAACTAGCGGACGCCTATATTCTGCCAGCGACAGGGCCGGAGAATCTGCCCCTGGGGGGCCTTTCCGGTTGGGCCTACGACCGTCAACAGGATCTTTTTTACGCCATTAGCGACGATAAACAAAAGCCCCGCTTTTATACCCTCAAGGCGGAGTGGGAAAAGCAAGAGCGTTCTCCCCAACTCAAAGAGATCCGGGTCGAAAACGTCACCCTCCTGAAGGACGCCCAGGGCAATCCCCTCAAGCCCAACCAATGGGATCTAGAAGGTCTCGCCCTC
Organism: Cyanobacteria bacterium RI_101; assembly: GCA_016471375.1. Lineage (GTDB taxonomy): Bacteria > Cyanobacteriota > Cyanobacteriia > Cyanobacteriales > Microcystaceae > Synechocystis. The sequence continues at coordinate 39,203 of WGLZ01000041.1, read as the reverse complement.
AGTCCCGAGGGCGCCCTCTGGGTCAGTAGCGAAGGCGCCAGAGATGGAACCCAGACGCCGTTTTTGGCTAAATTTGACCGCCAGAGCGGCCGCCTTTTGGAAACCCTAACCATTCCCGCCGCCTTTATCCCCGGCGCCGATCCGCGCCGAGGCCTACGGAATAATCTCGGCTTTGAAGCCCTGGCTCTGGCGCCCGGCGCCGCCCTCCCCAGCGATCCCTACCGACTCTTTACGGCGCCGGAAAGCGCCCTGGCCCAAGACCTAGATCCCGACGCGCCCCCGGAGCGACTACCCCTGCGCTGGCTCCATTACTTGGTCAACTCCGGCGGCCCGGCGGTTCTGCTGGCGGAACATCTCTATTACCTCGACCCGCCGCCGCCGGGAACCCTACTCCAAGGCTTGAGCGAAATGGCGGCGCTGTCCAGGGAAGGAACCTTTTTAGCTCTAGAGCGAACCTTAGATTTAACCGGCTTCGGCGCTAAGCTCTTCCAGGTGGTCAACGCCAACGCCACGGACACCCGAACGGTTGCTAGTTTCCAGGGCAATAGCGCCGATTTGATTCCCCTACAAAAGCGTTTGCTATTAGATTTAAATACCTTAGATCTAGAGTTGGACAATCTCGAAGGCATGACCCTCGGCCCCCGCTTCCCGGACGGCGCCGAAAGTCTCTGGCTGATCAGCGACAATAATTTTCGCCCAGACCAAGTCATTCAAATCCTAGTGTTTCGCCTCCGGGCTTAACTCCCAACTTTACCCAGACTCAATCGAGGACTTCGGCCCTTCGACAAGCTCAGGACGGCGCTACGCTCAGCCCTCGATCCGCGCTTCCATCGAGCGGATATCGCCAAAACTAGCGAGTAAATTAAAATATATGTTTTCCGAAAACTTTTATGACTGCTAAGACGGGTTTTATGTCAAGCGCCAAAAGTCACCATAATTGAGGCGAAAGTCATCTAATTTTATCCAGTTGGCGTGACTTGAGTCACAGTCCCCCCTCCGCCGAGATAAAAACCGAGGAATGTTACCTACACTGAAATTTTGGTAGTCCAGTCCAGATTGTCCCGCCAGACATCTGTTTTGTGCCATGGGCGCCCGCGTTTTTCTCAACCTCGGCTTCAACCATGACCATCGACCAAGTCATTCAACTCCTTAACGACCGTCAGGCGAAACCCCTTTCTTGCCTTCAGGAAAAAATATTACGGCGAGCTTGGGACGGACTCACCTACAGCGAGATTGCTAAGGAGTCCCATTATCAGGAAGCCTACATTAAAAATATCGCCGCCCAACTCTGGCAAGAACTCTCCATGATCTGGGGTGAACCGATCGCGAAGGGGAATCTGAGAAGTCGCCTAGAACGTATTAACCAATTGAACGTTCCGCCTGCCGCCCAAAACTTTCCCGGCGCTCCTCTACCGGCTAATTCCCCGTTTTACATCGAGCGCCCTCCCCTAGAATCCCTAATCCTTGAGCAACTGCGATTACCGGGAAGCGTCACCACCCTCCACGGCCCCCGGAAAATGGGCAAAAGTTCTCTATTGCTTCAGGTGCTTGACCGACTGCCCCAACAGTTGCCCGAGGCTCAGATTGTCAGCCTAGATCTGAAAAGCGCCGACGACGCTCTGCTCCAACGCCTAGCGCCTTTTTTAAAGTGGCTCTGTCGAAACGTTAGCCGTCAGTTAAATTTAGAGGAGGATATCGAGGCCTTCTGGGACGATGGGTTGGGGAGTAAAGTTAACTGCACTTTATATTTTGAAGATCGTATTCTGGGGCGACTAAACGGGCCCCTAGCGCTGGTGATCAATGAACTCAATCGTATATACTCGGCGCCGATCCTGCAAGATGTCGCCTCCCTCCTCCGGTTTTGGCACGAACAGTCTAAGCAAATGCCCCTCTGGGAGGATTTTCGCCTGGTGATCGTGACGGCGACAAAGGATAATCTTCCTCTTGATCCCAACGCCTCTCCCTTCAACATCGGCTTAATGCTGGAGATCCCGCCCTTTAGCTTGGCCCAGGTTCAGGATCTTGGGCGCCGCTATGACCACCTGACGGAACAGCGCCAGGGAATTAGCGCCATTCAAAGCAAAACTCTTCATTATTTGTTCGGCGGTCATCCCTACTTTACCAGTCTGGCCTTGGACGCCTTGTGTCGCGGGGTTCTTCTCTGGGAGGATTTCTCAGAGGTCGGCGCCGCCTGTTTAGACTATTTTCAGTCCTATTTCCAGAGTTATTTTCGCCCCATTCGCAACTGCCCCGAAGCCATGGCGTTAATTCGCGGAGTGATCGAGCGACCCAGCGGCAAGCATTGGGAGCATCCCCTAGCGCTTGAATTGGTCAATAGCGGTTTATTAGTTCGTTGCCAAGAGCGCCTCGCCTTTAGCGGAGAGATATACCGACAATACTTTCAGGCTCTGCCGTCCCTCTGCGCCTCGGGTCCCTAGGCCAAAGTCCTCCCCCGTGCTATAACAACCGGGAGAGTCTTCCGCCGGCCCGGCGCTAATCTATGGACGTCATCGCCACCGCTATCCCCGATCTGCGCATCCTTGAGCCGAAAGTTTACGGCGACGAGCGGGGATTTTTCCTCGAAAGTTTTAACGCCCGGGTCTTCGCCGAAAAGGTCAACAGCGAGGCGACCTTTGTGCAGGACAATCATTCCCGCTCCGTCCAGGGCGTCCTGCGGGGACTCCATTACCAAATCCAAAATCCCCAGGGGAAATTAGTGCGGGTGACGACGGGAGAAGTGTTAGACGTGGCGGTGGATCTGCGGCGCTCTTCCCCCACCTTTGGCCAATGGGTTGGCTGCTGGCTCAGCGCCGAGAATAAGCGGCAGTTTTGGATTCCTCCGGGCTTTGCCCACGGCTTTCTGGTCTTTTCTCCCGTGGCTGAATTTCTCTATAAAACCACGGATTTCTACGCCCCCCAACACGAAAGAACCCTCCTTTGGAACGACCCGGAGTTGGCCATTGATTGGCAACTGTCCCGCCTGCCCCTAGCGCCGATCCTCTCGGCCAAGGATCAAGACGGCGCTCCGTTGAGCCGGGCGGAGCTTTTTCCCTAACCGCCATGCTGGGTTTTCTCAATCTCCATAAACCCGAGGGCTGGACCTCCCACGACTGCGTCGCCAAAATTCGGCGCTTGGCCCAGACTCGCCGGGTGGGCCACGGCGGCACCCTCGATCCCTTGGCGACGGGGGTTCTACCTCTAGCGCTAGGCGCCGCCACCCGCCTCCTCCCCTATTTACCGAAGCGAAAACAATATCGAGGAACGATTCGTTTTGGCGTCGTTACCGCCACCGACGACCTGGGGGGAGAAATTCTCCGGGAAACCGAGACGGGGCCTTTAACTCTAGAAGCCCTTTGGCGCTACCAAGGGGATTTTTTAGGCGCTATTCAACAAATTCCGCCCCAATTCAGCGCCGTTCATCAAGACGGTCGGCGGCTCTACGATCTGGCGCGGGCGGGGATTACCGTGGACGTTCCCCCCAGGGAAGTGGAAGTGTTTGCCATTGAGCTAATTGAGTGGCGTCCCGGCGCTCCGGCGGAATTAGAGGTTGAAATTACCTGCGGCGAAGGCGTCTATATTCGTTCCATTGCTCGGGATTGGGGGGAAAAAATGGGAACCGGCGCCACCCTAGCTCGACTAGAGCGCCGTCTTTCCGGGGGGATGGCGTTAGAGGAAAGCGTCCCGCTAGCCGTTTTACTGGAAAACCCGGAAGCATTGCCGAATTGGCTCATTTCGCCCCAGGTCGCCTTGGCCCATTTACCGCGGTTGACCCTAGAGGAACCGGAAGTCCGGCGCTGGCGCCAGGGGCAACGCTTACCCTGCGGGTTGGAACCGGGACCCGCTTTAATCCAAAGCGCCGGGGGGGAATTTTTAGGCGTCGGGGAAACAAAAAACCAAGAAGACGGCGCCGTTCTCCACCCCAAGGTGGTGTTGACCGAGGGAGGGGCTTAACGGGGTTGGGGTTTGCCTCCCGGTTTCAGGGGACTGACTTCGCAGACGTAGGGAAACATGACCGTCAGACGGGGATCATAGCCCACGTAGCGACCCCGATGGTCGTAAACCTGATCCGAGTTGCGAACGCAACGGGCGTACCATCGATAGGTACGGTTGGGAGATTCAGTTTTGAGCAAAAAGTACTGGCGGTCTCCCGTTGCGCCCTGACCCCGATTCACAATGACGTCGCCGTAACCCGGTAGATTCTCAAAGCGCCGTTCGTTGGGCCCCAGTTGATTATTGCCCGCTTCATAGTCCGGCTCCCGCTCCACCTGATAACGAAGCATCTTATTGTCTTTAGAAACCAAACAATAGCCCCGGCCCCGAAAGTCGGGAATCGTCCAGGCGATTTTGAAGCTAGAGCCGACTTTTTGAGGACTTTGCATCGAAACCTGTTCTAGGGTCACCCGGAACTTATCGGCGGTGTATTCCCGGCAGAGTTTCAGTTGGTTAAACCCCGGCGCGATGGCTAGGGTCGGCGCCGGGGTTAGCGCCAAAGGCGCGAGGGTTAAGGGCAGAAGGGCCAAAGGATGGATAGACATAAAGGCGCTGGAACTCCGTTCACAAAACTGTTGGCTAGGTTTCCAGACGCTGGGCTGGCCTGACAAGCTCCCCCGGAAAAGTCACCAACTTTTTTCGTGACTTGAACATACCGCCGGGGAAGAATTTTGAGGAGTCGGGCAAGGGAGAACAGAGCCAGAGGGCCGCGTTCTCCCCTCCAAGACGGTTTTGGGCGCAGACCTTTAACCGGCGCCGACCAGAACCTTGGCTTCTAGGCGCTCCCGCAGTTTGCCCAAAATGGCGTCCACGTTTTTCTTGGCGTCCCCAAAAAGCATTTGGGTATTCTCTTTGAAGAAGAGGGGATTTTCCACCCCAGCGTAACCGGAGGCCAGACTGCGTTTCATCACCACCACCGTCTGAGATTGCCAGACTTCCAGCACCGGCATCCCGGCGATGGGACTGTTGGGGTCTTCGAGGGCGCTGGGGTTAACGGTATCGTTAGCGCCGATGACGAGAACGACGTCGGTCTGGGGAAAGTCCTCGTTAATTTCCTCCATCTCCAGGACAATGTCGTAGGGCACATTGGCCTCCGCTAGCAGGACGTTCATATGACCGGGCAGGCGCCCCGCCACGGGGTGAATGCCAAAGCGGACGTTAATGCCCTGAGCTTGAAGCAGTTTGGTGATTTCCGCCACGGGGTGTTGGGCCTGGGCCACCGCCATACCGTAGCCGGGGGTAATAATGACGCTCCGAGCGCCGAGGAGCAGATCCGCGGTTTCTTCCACCGTGGTCGGGGTCGCGGTTCCCTGGGGTTCGGCGCTGTCGCTTTTAGCCTGGGGTTTGCCGGCGCCTTCCCCAAAGCCGCCGAGGATGACGCTGATAAAGGAGCGGTTCATGGCTTTACACATGATGTAGCTCAAAATGGCGCCGCTACTGCCCACCAGGGCGCCGGTGATAATCAGCAGGTCGTTGGAGAGCATAAAGCCCGCTGCCGCCGCCGCCCAACCGGAATAGCTGTTGAGCATGGAGATCACCACGGGCATATCGGCGCCGCCGATGGCGGCCACTAGGTGCAGACCCAAGACCCCCGCCAGCGCCGTCATGATCAGCAGAGGGGTTAAACCGGCGGGAAAGCCGAGGGTCATAAATTGGGCGCCGAAGACGACTGTGGCCACCAGGATGGAAATATTCAAAACATGGCGAGCCGGTAACAACAGAGGCTTACTGCTAATCAAAGCCCGCAACTTGCCAAAGGCGATGAGGGAGCCGGTAAAGGTGACGGCGCCGATAAAGACCCCGACATAGATTTCCAGTTGGTGAATGACCGATTCACTGCCGGTTAAATTGGAGTCCGGCGCAAGGTAATTAGCCACCCCCACTAAAACCGCGGCCAAGCCGACAAAACTGTGGAGAATCGCCACCAATTCCGGCATGGAAGTCATGGCGACCCGACTGGCTAACAAGGAGCCGATTAACACCGCCGGCGCGATGGCGGTTAAAAGAACCCCGTAGCCGGAGAATTGCCCCCCCAGCGCCGTGGCCAGAAAGGCTAGAGCCATACCGCCGATGCCGAAGAAATTGCCCCGGCGGGCGGTTTCCGGGTTGGCGAGACCGCCGAGACTAAAGATAAAGAGAATGCTGGCCGCGATGTAGGCCACGGTTTGGAGACTGTTGGACATGGTTTTTCAGTTATCAGTGAGCAGTTATCAGATATCAGATATCAGGGATTCAGATATCAGATATCAGCGGATCGAGGGCTGAGCGTAGCCGAAGCCCGTATTTTTTGACGAAAGCTCCGTAGGGCGGGACTTCTGCCTAGGGTCTGACTGTCGGCTAAGACTTGGGCCACCCATTCTAAAATCGGGAAACGGGGAAACGTTAAGCTAACCGCGGAAATTTGGTATTGCCCTCCTTGCAGAAGATAAATCCTCAGGCCGGTTAATTTCTGAAATTCTATCAAGAACCCCTCCCTAGCCCTCCCCTTGCCAAGGAGAGGGAACAAAGGTTTCTGGTTCTCCCCCTTACCAAGGGGGAGTTAGAGGGGGTTTTGACACTTGTGTATACACGGTAGCTCTTGGGAGGGGGTGGGTTTAACCTTGAGAGCTCACCCACCCCGTCAGGCTAGCGCCTGCCACCCCTCCCAAGGAGGGGAATTTGTCGGCAATAAGTTCCTGATCCGCTCAGCCCCCAGTTACCCCCTCGCCACAACTGGTAACTGATAACTGGTAACTGATACCTGTTACTTGCGGAACATATTCAGCATCCGTTGGGTGACCAAAAAGCCCCCGGCGATGTTGATGCTACCGACCAAAATGGCAATAGCGCCGAGGATGGTGGTGGGGGAATTGAGGGGGCCGGAGATTTGCAACATGCCGCCGATGATGATGATGCCGCTAATGGCGTTGGTGACGCTCATCAGGGGAGTGTGCAGCGCCGGGGTGACGTTCCAGATCAGTTGCCAGCCGACAATGCAGGCCAGGACAAAAACGGTGAGGTGGGAGAGGAAAGAAGACGGCGCGCCGAGACCGATCCCCAACAGCGCCAGCGCCGCGAGGAGGATCCAGAGGAAGCCTTTGCTTTTGGCCGGGGGGTTGACCGGCGCCGGCGTCGCGGTAGGGGCCGGGGTTTTGGCCGCGACGGGGCTGGGATTCACCGCGGGGGCGGGCCAGGTGATTTGCCCGTCCTGAAGAATGAGGGCGCCCCGCACCACTTCGTCTTCCAGGTTCACTTGGTAATGTTCGGCGCCGCCCATATCCTTGAGCAGATGCCAGAGGTTGGTGCCGTAGAGTTGGCTGGCTTGGCTGGCCATGCGGCTGGGGAGGTCGGTGTAGCCGATGACGGTGACGCCGCCGTAACGATAGACTTCGCCGGGTTTGGTGACTTCGCAGTTCCCTCCCTGCTCCGCGGCCAGATCCACAATCACGGAGCCTTCCTTCATGCTGGCCACCATGGCTTCGGTGATCAATTTCGGCGCCGGTTTCCCCGGAATTAAAGCCGTGGTGATGATAATATCCACTTCCTTGGCTTGGGCCGCGAAGAGCGCCATTTCCGCCTCGATAAATTCGGGACTCATCACCTTGGCGTAGCCCCCGGCGCCGGAGCCGTCCTCTTTAAAGTCCAGCAGGAGAAATTCCCCTCCTAAACTTTCCACCTGTTCCTTAACCACCGGTCGGGTGTCGAAGGCCCGCACCACGGCGCCGAGACTTTTGGCCGCGCCGATGGCCGCTAGCCCCGCCACCCCGGCGCCGATGATCAGGACTTTAGCCGGGGGCACTTTCCCAGCGGCGGTGATCTGCCCGGTAAAAAAGCGGTCAAAATGGTGGGCGGCTTCAATCACGGCCCGATAACCGGCGATGTTGGCCATGGAGCTAAGGGCGTCTAACTTCTGGGCCCGGCTGATGCGGGGCACCGCGTCCATACCCAGCACCGTGGCTTGTTTGGCGGCTAACTGTTCCAACAGTTCCGGGTTTTGGCCCGGCCAAATAAAGCTAATCAGGGTTTTTCCCTGGGGCAGTTCCTCCACTTCCCGGGCGGACGGCGCCCGCACTTTCAAAATTAAATCGGCGTCGTTGAACACCTCCTGACGACTCTCCGCCAGACGACAGCCCGCCGCCTCGTAGAGCGCGTCCGGGAAATTGGCCCCTTCGCCGGCGCCCCGCTCAATCAAAACCTCAAAGCCCAGTTTTTGTAACTTTTGGGCGGTGTCGGGGGTGGCCGCCACTCGGCGCTCCTGGGGATAGGTTTCTCTGGGCACCCCCAGACGGAGGGGACGGGTCGGCGCTGGGGGCGCTTCAAGTTGGGGACTGGGCAGGGTTGTGGTCATAAAGAGCGAAATACAGGTTTCCTGGGAGACTGTGCCTGGATCTTAGACCGATCCCCGGATTTTGAGTCCTTTTTTTAACGTTTTCTCCGGGCCCCAGACAATTTGGAAGGTGGAAAGCGCCGGGCCGGGGAGGTTTGGGCGCTGTGTTAACCTATGTAAACAGGCGCTAAGCGCCCTGTCGGCCGATATTTTGTCCGTTTATCCACGCTCTTATTCCCTTGAGACCCAGAGGAGGAATTGTTATGTTGACGCGCTTGCTCTCCCCCAAATTTTTAGCCATACTGGCGCTGAGCGGTTCATTTATCGGCGCTTGGCCGGTTTTGACCTACGCGCAGGGCAACTCCGGCTTCACCATTTTTAGCGGCGTGGAGCGGAAGGACATTCTCGATTATTACTTACAATACGGCGGCCGTCCCGGTCAGTGGGACCGCTATCAACTCTACGTTCCGGCTAAAAAACTTAGTCAGGGCGCCCGCAAGTTTTATATCTCCTACCCCGCCAACTTTGACGGCGAATTTGACCCCACCGCCATTCGAGTGCAGACCAAAAACGGAGTCGTGCCGGTGGCGGACGCCGTTTGGGATAAAGAAAGTCGTTTTCTCGAAATTAGCCTCGCCCAGGACATTCCCCCCAACACCAAGGTGGATATTGTTTTGTCTAATGTGACGAACCCGGATTTCGGCACTTATTACCTGGTCTGCGATGTCATGGCCTCCGGGGATATTCCCGTCCGTCTCTACGCGGGCACCTGGATCGTGAGCATTCAACGCTAGGTTTCCTCAAAAGAATGACCAGTCCCTCCCCGCCCCAACCCCTGCCGGAGCGCCTCTGGGGCGAGCGCTGGCGTTTTGCCGCCCTCGGCGCCGGGGATTTTTTTGACTGTTTTGAGGGGCGCCCCATTCCTTTTTTAAGCCTGCCTCCGGCGCTCCATCCCCTTAACTTGGGGCTAGCCTCGGATCTGCCCCTACCCGGCGTTATCATCGACGGCGGGCGCCGCGCTCTGGCCTTAGCGCAGTGGTTAGCGGAGATTCAACCCCGCCAGATGGGCTATCGAAGCGCCGATTTAGCCCAGAGTCAGGGGGGCGTAATCCTGACAGACGCTCAGGCGCAACGCTGGATTCTGGCCACCTTTAGCGATTTGGAAATGGCCGCCAGCGGCGCTCAGTTTCAACGGCGCCGGGAAATAGCCAAGGGTCTCCATTTTTTAATCGTTCAGCCGGACGACGCCGGGGTGACCTACAGCGGCGTTTGGCTCCTGGGGGATTTGTGAAAAACCGCTCACTTTGATAAGGGTCGAGCCGCCCCGGTTTGATCTCCCCTTGAAAAGGGGGGAAACTTCTCAAAGTCCCCCTTGCAAAGGGGGATTTAGGGGGATTCACACAGAGGGCTAGGGATTATCCAAACCTCCTCTAGTCTTCAGCGGCAAAGTCCCGTCTTATACTGATTTAAAGACCCGATCCGTTGACCATCGGGCGCCCGCCCCCTTACCCCCAGATACCCCAAGAGGATAGACAAAATTATGGGACTTTTTGATCGCATTGGCCGAGTTGTCCGGGCTAACCTCAACGATTTGGTCAGTAAAGCCGAAGATCCAGAGAAGGTGCTCGAACAGGCCGTCATCGATATGCAGGAAGATTTGGTGCAACTGCGCCAAGCCGTGGCCCGCACCATCGCCGAGCAGAAACGCACGGAACAGCGCCTCGCCCAGGACGCCGCCGAAGCCAAAAAATGGGAAGAGCGGGCCAAGTTGGCGCTGAGCAAGGGAGATGAAAATTTGGCGCGGGAGGCGCTGACCCGTAAGAAATCCTTTAGCGAGAGCGCCGCGGTTTACCAGACCCAACTGGATCAACAAAAGGGCACCGTGGAGAATTTACGCCGTAACTTGGTGGCGCTGGAAGGAAAAATCTCCGAGGCCAAGACCAAGAAAAATATGCTCCAGGCTCGGGCCAAGGCCGCCAAAGCCAACGAAGAACTGCAAAAAACCCTGGGGGGCATCGACACCAGCGGCGCCATGGGCGCTTTTGAGCGCATGGAAAACAAGGTTCTCGAAATGGAAGCCACTTCCCAAGCCGTGGGCGAATTGGGCGGCTTTGGCATCGATCAACAGTTCGCCCAACTGGAGTCCAGTTCCGGGGTTGAAGACGAGTTGGCTCTGCTCAAAGCCCAAATGAGCGGCGGGACTTTACCCCCGGCGCCGGAGGTTCCCCAACTGCAAGCCAGCCCCGCGGACGCCCCGAAGGTTCAGGACAGCGTCATTGACGCGGAACTGGACGACCTCCGCCGCAAACTTAACGACCTTTAAACTCACTCGGCGCCGGGGGGATCTTTCCTTTCGGCGCTTTGGTTTTTTTCCGGCGCTGGGTTAAGACGCAAGTTCTGCCAGTCAATGCGATTTAACTTTTGATTTACTACAGTAAAAATTGTTTGATAAAGGATGAAAGACTATGGCGAGGGAAATTCTGACATTTGTGTACGCACGGTATCCCTTCCAAGGGGTGCCGGGGGGGATAATGCTGGGTTCCTAGCTCGCAGGGTTAACCCCCAGTTTTAAATACACTGTTCCCCGCCCTAGCGCCGTTTCCCCGTCAGCCGGAGCGCCAAAAGCCACGGAGCGCAGGTTTTGAAAGAGGGGGCGGAGAGAGAGTTCCAAGACGCGTAAAACGGGAATTTGTTGGCTTAAATACTCTCGACTAGCGGGCCAATCTACGTATAAGTACCCTAAATTTTCCTCTGGGAGAGCGCCGAGGGTCTGGGACAGCGCCGGGGGCGTTTCGCCCTGGGGATTGAGAACCTGGGACAGCGCCTCCAGGGAGGTGGCGAAAATTTCCCGCTCCCCTAGGGTCAGATGGGCGCCTTTAACCTGGGCCTCTAAGGTAGTTACCGCGCCCTGTTGGGTCGGCGTCAAGGTCGTCCAGGCGCTCACGGTTTGTCCCAAAACCGGTAATGAAGAAAGGGTATAGCCCTGGGACTGGGCCAGCCCGTCCAGTTTATTCCAAACCTGTTCCCAATCGGCGCCGCCCGTCCGCTCCGCGGTTAACACCCAAGCCGGGCCGGGAAGCAGGATTAATTGATAGTCCCCTTGCAAGGCCGGAAAAATCGTCTCCGCAATATCCAATCCAAGGGAAACATCCAGCCGGTCTAGGAGTTGAGCGAGGGTCTGTTGCAAAGGACTGGCGGGGGGCAGTTCGTCCTGAACCCGGTTCCAAAAACCGTTTAAATCCCGGCTACTGAGAACCAGCGCCGCCTGGGGAGGAACCGGCGCCGGGGTTGGGGCCGTCGCCGTTGAAAGCGCCGCTAAGGGCGTCAGACCGCTGAGGGCGCCGTTAATCAAAAGACCCTCGGAGCGGAGGGAAATTTCCAAGGTTAAGGTCTGGTCTAAACCTGGATTGAGGGACTGCCCCCGGTTGCCGAGCCAGGCCGAGAGCGCCGGGAAATTGGCGTAAAGAAAACCCACCCGCGGTTGCTCCAGTTGGGCCAAGGCCTGTTGATAACTGGGATTCTCCTCTAGGCTCAGACTCGGCGCTTGCAAAGCCGTTAACGCCGAACGCAACACCTGGGGATGGTTGGCGAACAGCACGTAATCCCCAACCACGGCGCTGGCCAGCAAGGCGCTATTGGCCGCGGCGCTCCGGGGTTTTTGATAGGTCAAATTAACGCCCTGGTATTGCTCAAACACTAAATCCGCCTCCCCCGCCAGGGACGCCTCGGCGCTGTGGAGTTGCAAAAATTCCCGACTCCGTTGGGGGTCTCGACTGTGAACCGTCAGTAAATAGCCCGGTTGAGCGCCGTTTCCCGCGTCCCGGTCGTAATCCAGACTGGTGATGGCCCAGGTCACCTCTTCCCCCAGCCAGGGGCGAATTTCCTCGCCGTAGTCCAGACCTGTTTTCGCCAGCAAACTCTGGATAAAATCCTCAATTTCCGCCTGGGAGCGCCGACGGCGGCCGGGATTGACCGCCAACTGAGCGAAGGATTCTAGGCGCTCCGGGTTCACCAACAGAGACGCCAGCGCCGGCGCCTGTTTAGGGACAAAGGCCGCGCCCCTAGGGGTATAGGTCGCGCCGCCCTTGAGCAAATCCAGGGAACTCTGGGAGAGCGCCCAATAGAGACCGGCGCCGGTCAGACTCAGGCAGAGGACGACAACAATCAGGAGGAGGGTAAAGAAAGAGCGGGGTTTCACGACAGATTACAGATTACAGATTACAGATTACAGATTACCGACTGACGGGCGCCCTACGCCTGATATCTGGTATCTGACGTCTGACCAGCCGGGGCGCTTATAATCAAAGTTAAACCGCCACGAAATCAACACTCTTTGTTATCGCCCAGGAAAACTATGCGCGTAATTTTAATGACCGGGAAAGGGGGCGTGGGCAAAACCTCCGTCGCCGCCGCCACTGGCTTGCGCTGCGCGGAGTTGGGCTATAAAACCCTTGTCCTCAGCACCGACCCGGCCCATTCCTTGGCCGATAGCTTTGATCTTGAACTGGGTCACGACCCCCGCTCCATTCGTCCCAACCTTTGGGGCGCCGAACTGGACGCCCTGATGGAATTAGAGGGCAACTGGGGCGCCGTTAAACGCTACATCACCCAAGTCCTTCAGGCTCGGGGCCTAGACGGGGTGCAGGCGGAGGAACTGGCCATTCTGCCGGGGATGGACGAGATTTTTGGGCTGGTGCGGATGAAGCGCCACTACGACGAGGCGGAGTACGACGTCTTGATCATTGACTCGGCGCCCACGGGGACGGCGCTCCGCTTACTGAGTCTGCCGGAGGTGGGGGGCTGGTATATGCGGCGCTTTTATAAACCCTTGCAGGGGATGTCCATGGCCCTGCGGCCCTTGGTGGAACCGCTGTTTCGACCCATCGCTGGTTTTTCCCTGCCGGACAAGGAAGTGATGGACGCGCCCTACGAGTTCTACGAGCAAATCGAGGCGCTGGAGAAGGTCTTAACCGACAACACCCAAACCACCGTCCGCTTGGTGACCAACCCGGAAAAAATGGTGCTCAAGGAATCCCTGCGGGCCCACGCCTACCTGAGCTTGTATAATGTCTCCACGGATTTGGTCATCGCCAATCGCGTCCTGCCGGAAGACATCCAAGACCCCTTCTTCCAACGCTGGAAGAGCAGTCAGCAGGTCTATAAACAGGAAATTTACGACAACTTTCACCCCCTGCCGGTGAAGGAAGTCCCCCTCTTTTCTGAGGAAATGTGCGGGCTGGCGGCGCTGGAGCGCCTGAAGGAAACCCTCTACGGCGAGGAAGACCCGGTTCAGGTCTATTACAAAGAGAACACCATCCGCATTATTCAGGAGGAAAAAGCCTATAGTCTGGAACTCTACCTCCCCGGTATTCCCAAGGAGCAGATCCAACTCAATAAAACCGGCGACGAACTCAATGTCCGCATCGGCAACCACCGCCGTAACTTAGTTCTACCCCAAGCTCTAGCGGCGCTGTCCCCCAGCGGCGCCAAGATGGAGGACGATTACCTCAAAATTCGCTTTGCGGCAGTCTAACCCACCCAGGTCAAAATGGGATTTAAGCCCGTTCCCCTTAAAATACAAGGAAAGTTGCGAGGATTTGATCAATGACCCTAGCCCTCGATCGCCAAATTATCTACCCCGACAGCGATGGACAGCCCATGGCGGACAATACCGAACAGTTTCAGTGGATTGTATTGCTCAAGGAAAATTTAGAGTGTCTTTTTGCTAACAACGCTGATGTCTTTGTCGGCGGCGATTTGTTGTGGTACGCGGTGGAGGGTCATCCTGAAATTCGGGTAGCGCCGGACGTGATGGTGGCCCTAGGGCGACCCAAGGGAAGACGGGGTTCCTATCGTCAATGGCAGGAAAATAATCAACCGCCCCAGGTGGTTTTTGAAATTCTGTCGCCGGGAAATACCCTTAAGGAAATGGCTAAAAAGCTAAAATTTTATGACGACTATGGGGTAGATGAATATTATATTTACAACCCATACACTAATGATTGGGCTGGTTTTGAACGGCAACACGGGGAGTTAATCATCATTGAGGAAATAGAAAATTGGGTTAGTCCCCGTTTAGGTATTCGCTTTGAATTAACAGCGGAAACTTTGTTGGTCTATTATCCTGATGGACGGCGCTTTTTGACAACAGTGGAACTGGCGGAATTATCCCGGCAGGAAACATTACGAGCTGACCAGGAGGCGCAAAGGGCTGAACAGGAGGCGCAACGAGCTGAACAAGAGGCTCAACGAGCTGAACAGGAAGCGCGACGGGCCGAGCAGGCGGAGAGGGAACTTGATCGTTTGAGAGCGTTGTTGGCAGAAGCCGGAATTCAGGCTTAAAGGACGTTTGAGGCGAGAGAAGTATGGCGAGCCTAAATAAAGAAGGTTAAACCCATGACTACCGAGAACGACCGCCTTGACCGAATTGAGGGAATTCTGGAAGCGACCCTTACCCTCGCTCAACAGTTCCGTCAAGATTTAATACAGACTGACCAGATGACGAGACGCAACGCCGCCGCCATTGCCCGCTTAGAGGAGAAAGTAAATCAATTTGTGGAACAGTCTATCCAGGATAGGGAAACGGTAACCTCTGAATTTCGGGGATTACGTCTAGAAATGCAACGGCTAATCGAGTTAACCCTAGGGCAGAGCGACTAATTTTTCTCCAGAAAATCTTGGAAGCGCCGGCGCCGGTCTGGTTGTATCGGAGATGATCGCCACCCCGCCCCTTCGGGGCCCCCCTCCAAAGGAGGGGAATTTATTGTGGGAGAAGTCACTGCTGGGATTCCCCTCCCGTGGAGGGGTGGCAGGCACCGGGTTAAGAACGATGTCCAGTGTGCTCGGAGCTACACATTAAGTTCGCAAATCTTAACGCTCGCCTTCGGAAAGAATATGCCATTATAGCCACATGGGTATATTTTATGCTGCTTATAAATCGGTGCTGGTTAGCCCCGATGCGGAGTTAGATAATTCCCCCTCAGTCTGGATGGTGCCCGCCTTGGCTTCTTAAGTTTTTTTTCCTTTAATTTTTCGAGGAAATTTCCATGTCAACCCCCTTTTTAGTTAAGAATATCGGCCCCGGTTCTTCTGACTCCCTCATCAACCCTCTAACGGCGGTGGGAAATACTCTGTACTTCACTGCCAATAACGGCGTTAATGGCTACGAAGTCTGGCGGAGCGACGGCACTGCCAGCGGCACTGTTTTGGTTAAGGATATCAACCCCGGTTTTTCTCCCTTCCTTATCCCCTTTAGTCTAACGGCGGTGGGAAATACTCTGTACTTCAGTGTCAATGACGGCGTTAATGGCTACGAAGTCTGGCGGAGCGACGGCACTGCCAGCGGTACTGTTTTGGTTAAGGATATCAACCCCGGTTTTTCTACCTCCAACACCGTCCCCCGTCAGCTAACAGCAATGGGAAATACTCTGTTCTTCACTGCCAATAACGGCGTTAATGGCTACGAAGTCTGGCGGAGCGACGGAACAGCGGCAGGCACCGTTCTGGTTAAGGATATTCGCCCCGGTTCTGCTGACTCCTCCCCTAATTGGCTAACGGCAGTAGGGAATACGCTGTACTTCACTGCCAATGATGGCGTTAACGGAGATGAACTGTGGCGGAGCGATGGCACAGCCAGCGGAACTGTTTTGGTTAAGAATATTTTCCCCAGCTCTTCTACCCCTAGCCCAACCCCCCAATTTCTAACAGCGGTGGGGAATACGTTGTACTTCACTGCCGATTAACGGTGTTAACGGTCGTGAACTCTGGAAGAGCGATGGCACAGCCAGCGGCACTGTTTTAGTTAAAGATATTCGCCCCGGCTCTTCTACTTATATCTACCCCACCCCCTATGATATACAGTATCTAACAGCGGTAGGAAATATGCTGTACTTCACTGCCGATAACGGCGTTAACGGTCGCGAACTGTGGAAAAGCGACGGCACTACCAGCGGCACCGTTCTGGTTAAGGATATCAACCCCGGCTCTTCTAGCTCCGCCCCCGAGAGGCTGACAGCAGTGGGGAATACGCTGTACTTCACTGCCAATAACGGCGTTAACGGTCGCGAACTGTGGAAAAGCGACGGCACTACCAGCGGCACCGTTCTGGTTAAGGATATCAACCCCAGCTCTTCTAGCTCCTACCCCTTTAACAGTGTAACGGCGGTGGGAAATACTCTGTACTTCGATGTCGATGATGGCATTAACGGCATTGAACTGTGGCAGAGCGATGGCACAGCCAGCGGCACTGTTTTGGTTAAGGATATCAACCCCGGCTCTTCTAGCTCCTCCCCCCGATACCTAACAGCAGTGGGAAATACTCTGTACTTCCACGCCAATGATGGCATTAACGGCCTTGAACTGTGGGCATTAAACACAGATAGTGCTCCTGCGCCCACTTCCCTTGCTATTAGCTCCACCAGCGCGGATCAAACCGAAGGCAATTCCGGCAGTAAAGCCTTTACTTTCACTGTCACCCGCTCTGGCGCCACCACCGGAACTAATAACGTCAACTGGGCGGTAACCGGCACGGGAACCAATCCCGCCAACGCGACCGATTTTGTCGGCGGAGTTCTACCCAGCGGAGTGGTCAGTTTCGGTGCTGGGCAAACCAGTAAGGTAATTACCGTCAATGTTCAGGGAGATACCACCGTTGAACCCAACGAAACCTTTACTGTCACCCTATCTAATCCCACCAACGGCGCAACCCTGACAGCTTCAGCGGCAACGGGAACCATTCAAAACGATGACACCCCCTCTGGTAGTACCTTCACCGGCACCACCGGGAACGACACCCTCAACGGCACAACCGGCGCTGACACTCTCATTGGTTTAGCCGGAAACGACACCTACACAGTGAACAATACCGGGGATGTGGTAGTCGAAAATCCCAACGAAGGCACCGACACTGTTAAATCCACTATCAGCTACGCCCTCGGCGCTAATGTTGAAAACCTCACTTTAAACGGTACTGCTAACCTTAATGGTACCGGCAACGGCTTGAAAAACCGAATCACTGGCAATGCCGGCAATAACATCCTTAACGGTGGTGTCGGCGCCGACATCCTCGCAGGCAAAGCCGGGAACGACACCTTTGTCTTCCAATTCGGCCAATCCACTATTACCGCCCTAGACCGGATTACGGACTTTGCTATTGGCTCGGATAAAATTGACCTGCTAACCCAAGGGGGGGCGGCGCTGAATAAACCCGCAGGTTTTACCCGCGCCGCGGATAGCGCCACCACCAATATCAACACCATCGTTGCCAACGTTTTCGCCGACTCTAATGGCGCTCAAGCAGGGAATCAAGCCCTTGGACTTAACCGAGCGGCGCTGGTTAAAGCGGGTACTTCTACTTACCTGATCGTTAACGACGGCACGGCGGGCTTCCAAAGCGCCAACGACTTGGTGATTAACCTCACCGGTATTACCGGAACCCTTCCGGCTTTCGGAACCATCCCAGTCGGTAACTTCTTCGTCTAAGTTGATTTAAACGTATAGGGGAGAGTCCTTCTCCCCTTTTTTTGTAACCAATTCCCCAAAATAGGAAAAGGGTTAAAGGCGATTACGGTTTTAGCTCCCGCAATTGAGCCGAACACTTATGCCATTAAGGCGTTGGGTTAGCGATAAAGCTATAATTGACTAATGAACAAAAAACAGCGAAAAACCTACGATGCTATTTTTGTTGATCCCATTCGCCGTAACATCGTTTGGGATGATGTCCTCACCTTAATTCAATCGTTAGGAGGTCTCATTACCCAAGGCGATGGCTCAAGAGTACGATTTGACTTTAACAACATTTCCCTTAACATTCATTCCCCTCATCCCCAAAAAGAATTAAAAAGATACCAAATCAAAGCTCTTCGTGAATTTTTAATTAAAGCAGGAGTCAATTAATGCAATACAAAGGCTATGAAGCTGTCATTGAATATGATGAAAGCGATCGCTTATTTTTTGGTCGCGTCATCAACACAGAAGATATTATTGTTTTTGACGGTCTTTCCGTTGACGAACTAGAACAAGCTTTTAAAACTGTCATTGAACAATACTTAACAGATTGCCAAACCCTTAATAAAACCCCTAATCAACCGACTTATTCCATATCTTCTCATTAGCCGAAGATCTCAAGCATATCTCTTCAAACCGCCAATGATTTGGTGATTAACCTCACCGGCATCACCGGAACCATCCCAGTCAGTAACTTCTTCGTCTAAGTTGATTTAAACTAAGAGAAGAGAATGATTCTCCCCCTTTTCTTGCCGCAAAGTCTACGAGAAGCGCCGTCCATTAATGATAAGGTCTTGGGATGTTTGACAACGTCTGCAAATATCTCGCGGAGACCTTTTCCGAAGACTATGCCGCTTGGCTCCTCGGCAAACCCGTCGCCCTGACTACTCTGAGTCCTAAAGAACTCTCCTTAGAACCCATTCGGGCCGACTCCCTCATTTTGGAACAATCCGACGATCTCGTCCTCCACCTCGAATTTCAGACCGAACCCGATGAAATCATGGGTTTTCGGATGTTGGATTACCGAGTCCGGGTTCATCGGCGCTTTCCCCATAAGGACATGCGCCAAGTCGTCGTTTACCTGAAAAAAACAAGTTCTCCCTTGGTTTACCAAGATACCTTTCAACTAGGGGAAACCAGCCACCGCTATCGCGTCATTCGCCTGTGGGAAGAATCTGCGGCGCCGTTTTTGAACAGTCCGGGACTTTTACCCCTAGCCGTCTTGACTCAAAGCCAGAATCCGACGGCGCGATTGCGGGAAGTCGCGCTGGCTCTGGATACAATAGAGGACAGAAGCGCGAAAGCCAACTTAACCACCGCAACCGCCGTCTTTGGGGGACTGTTGGTTAAGTCAGAATTAATTAGAACCATTCTACGGAGCGACATCATGAAAGAATCCGCCATTTATCAGGAAATCTTGCAGGAAGGCGAACAACGGGGTCTTCTCAAAGGAGAACAACGGGGTCTCCTTCAAGGCAAGCTAGAAGTCGCTCAAAGACTACTTGAGAGAGGATTGCCTATTTCAGAAGTAATCAGCATAACTGGATTAAGCGCCGAAGATCTCAAGCAGATCTCTTCACACCGCCAATGATTTGGTGATTAACCTCACTGGCATTACCGGATCCTTCCCGTCTTTAGGAACCATTCCAGTCGGGAACTTCTTCCTCTAGGTTTGGTTAATTTTTATTGCCTCCGCGCCTTTTCCCTTAACTGAGAGAAGGCGCTTTGTTATGACCCTGCTACAAGAGTGGCAGTTCCCTGAATTTAAAGCTGTATAGAGAAAGGTGGCTAGGTGATGTGCATTGCGGACATCCAAGCCGCTTTATTTTACGCCTATCATCTTGTCGCTCTTGAACATCGCGTTCACCCCGTCTCTCCGATAACTTAACCAATAGCCATGAAATTTCTACATCACAACAGACTTAGATTTTGAACAACTCGTTTGGCAAAATAACATTTCCCATTGTGGCCTGTTAAGATTAGAAAATCTCCCTCGCTCCGAAAGATTAATATTGCTTGCTAAGGTTCTTAGTGAACGTCGCTTAGTCTTAGAGGAAAGAGCCGTAGTCATTGCTACGCAAGAAAAAATCCGTATTCGCCGGTTTTAATAACCCCCAAGAGGGTCGGAATTGGAGTCCAGCGCCAATCCCTTCGCCGTCCTCGTCATGGCGCATCTCAAAACCAAGAATACCGCCGGCAAACCAGAGGAGCGGGCGGAATGGAAATGGGCCTTACTCCCAATTTACCTCAAAATTCGCTTTGCGGCGCCGGCGTAGCCCCCAACTCGGCGGCCAGCGCCGTCAGTTCCCGCTCCAGCGCCACCTGGGCCCGGTTCGCCCGGCCGCCCCAGTGGAGTTGTCCCTCGTCGTCCACCAGCGCCCAAACCTGAGCGTGGGAAATATAGCTCATGACCACCCCGGCCATGAGCAGGGCGAACCCGAGATAGACAAAGGGAATACCGGGGTCGGCTTTGATCTGCAAGCCTGTGCTTCCCACCAGTTCCAAAATTTTTAGGGTGACGCCGTTCACTTCTACCGCCATACCGGGACGGACAGCGCTGGTTAAATTGCCTTTTTGGTCGTAGAGAATCAAGGTTCCCTGCAAATCCTTGGTTAAAAGCGCCACTCCCTCGCTCAAATCCGTTTTGGTGGGAATCCAAGCGCCCCAGAGTTTGCCGCCGTTTTCCGTGGCCAAGGGCGCCATGGGTAGTTGAAAAATAGGGCTGTTGTTAATTTGCGCCTTCACTCCGGCGATACCCCAGTTGGTTTGGTAGAAGGTGACGCCCTGGTAACGCAGGGGATGGTTAACGGAAATGGTTTTTCGGTCTTGCTCCTGACCCTGGTTATCGATGACCGATAGATCAGAGTAAAATTGATCGATAATTCCATCGGGGGTGTAGTCAATCCAAAAGCGATTAACCCGAATGCCCCAATCCTGGGGAATACGAGCGCCAGCCAGGGGCCCCGCTTCAATAATATTTTTTACCTGAAAAGAACTGCCGCTGGGCGCCATTTCCTGGGCCAGAAACCCTCCCAAAGCGCCCCAAATCGCGCCGCCCAGAATAATTAACAGGGCGATATGGACAATAATGGGCCCCACTTTGCCCAGACGACCCTTGCGGGCGTAAAGCGCCGCGGGAGAGTCGGGGTCGGCAAAGACCCGATAACCTCTTTTTTCCAGTAGGGGAGCCAGCGCCGTTAACTCAACCCCGGTTAAAGACTGCCGCCAAGCCAACTTTTGCAACTGTCGGGGTCGCCGGTAAAACTGCCAGCGGTCCACCGCCTTCAGCGCCGGCAGTTGGCGCCGGAAGGTGCAGGCCGTCAAACTGGCGCCGAGGAGGACGAGGAGGGCCAGGAACCAAGGGGTTTGGTAAACATGATTTAAGCCCAGATTTAAGATCAACCGCCAGGTCACAAAACCAAACAGCGCCGGCGCTTCCGGGTAGTTGCTCTGGTAAAAGTCTAGGGTTTCCCCCTGTTCAATTACGGTGCCGCTGACGCTAAAGACGGCGATCAGGAGCAAGAGGGCGATGGCCAGGCGGAGATCCGCCAGGAGTTGCAGAAATTTGCGACCCAAGGGCGGCAAGACCGGCGGGGCGCTAGGGGAGAGAGCCATAACAATCAATCAGGAGGCGGGCGTAGGCGAGGGCGTCTTCCTTGGATTGTACCTTACCCTCGATTTGGGCTACTTGTACTTCCGTGAGCAGTTTGCCGATTAGGGGGCCGGGTTTCAGTCCCAGCCCTTGGATTAAATCGACGCCGGAGACGGGGTTCTGGGGATGGGCCAGGGCGTCCTCGGGGTCGAGAAAATGGGCCAGGAGCTTGAGAATCAGTTGATGATCCGGCGCCGGGGCGCGGGCCAGGGCGTAGAGGACAAAGAGGGGCAAATATTTCCCGGCTTCCAAAAAGAAGAAGTACTGAAGTCTGGGACTCTGGGGCAATTCCGCCCGCTGGGAGGCTGGGTAGGCTCGTAAAACGGCGCCCACGGCCCGAATTTCCTGACGGGAGTACTTTAACCGCTCCAGTTCTTTCTCCGCCCCCTCTGGGTCGGCGCTGGTCAAGCTCGCTAATTTCGCCAGGGCGATGCCTTTTTTCCCCAGAGCTTCAAACAGCGCCTGCCGTTGGGGCAGATCCAGTTGGGTTTTCAAGCGGGCCAGCGCCAAGTCGATGCAACAGAGGGTATTTAGGGACTCTAGGGTCGCCTGGGGAAACCAAGACGCCAGCAGGCCGTCCTGAAAGGCGGCCCAGAGCCAGGCGCTGCCCCTGGGACTCCCCAACAGGTAGTTAAACTCCGCCTGTACCCGCTCCGCCGCCACCGTGGCGATGAGCGGCGCCAATTGTCGCAAAACGAAATGGGTTTCGGGATCGAGCTGAAATTGCAACTGGGCCGCCTGACGGTAGGCCCGGAGGAGTCGCAGGGGATCGTCCCGCAGATTAGCGGGGGAGATCATTTTCAAAACAGCGTCCCCCAAATCCCGGCGCCCCTGTTGGGGATCGATAATTTCCTCCCGGTGGAAGTTGTAGGCGATGGCGTTGACCGTAAAGTCCCGGCGCCCCAAATCTTGTTCTAGACTCTCGCCCTCCTGACGGGCGAAATCCACTGTGCCCAAGGGAAAGACCACCCTGGCGATCTGCCGGGCTTGATCCAAGACCACAAACCCGGCGCCGTAGCGGCTGGCGATGGTTTTGGCCGCGGCCACCGCGTCGCCGGGGAGGACAAAATCCCAGTCCAAATATTCCCGACGGCGCTCCAGCAGGGCGTCCCGCACAGCGCCGCCCACCAGACAGGCCGACCTAGGCAGTAAATCCAGATCGAAGGGGAGTTGTCGGCGCAGACTGGTCAGGGCGGGAAGGGAGCAATAGGGCATAAAGGGGCGGGGCTAACTCCTGAAAACAAACGATTTTGGCCCAATCTTTCAGTCTAGGGGAAAGTCCGGCACAATGGGGACATTGCAGGTTTTTGTCCCTCTGGTTCTATGCGTTGCCACCATTCCCTCCAGCGCCGCCTTCTCCCCAATGGCATTGTCGTTGTCCTGACGGAAAACCCGGCGGCGGATCTGGTGGCCGGGCGTATTTTTCTGCGCCAAGCCGGCGCCTGTTGGGATTCCTTGCCCAAGGCGGGCCTCTCCCAGTTATTGGCCGCCCTGATCATGAAAGGAACCCCGACCCTCTCGGCCCAGACAGTGGCGGAAACCGTGGAATCCCTCGGCGCTCACCTGGGGAGCGAAGCCGCCAGCGATTATTGGGTGATTAACCTGAAAACGATTACGGCGGATTTTCCCCCGATTTTGGCGCTGGCTGCCCGACTGCTCCGGGAGCCGGCTTTCCCGGAAGACGAATTACGATTAGCAAAACATCAAACCCTCCAAACCCTCCAGTCCCAACGGAGCCAACCCTTTAATGTGGCCTTTCAACAGTTGCGTCAGGCCATGTACCCCGACCATCCCTACGGCTTATCTCTACTGGGCACAGAAACGAGTTTGCCCCAGATTACCCGTCAGGATTTGTTGGACTACCACCAGGCCTATTTTCGCCCCGATAATTTTGTCATTAGCCTCTCGGGGAACTTTGACAGCGATAGGATGGCGGCGCTGGTGGAGAAAACCTTTCAAGACTGGCCCGTTCCCGCCCAATCCTTGATCTGTCCTCAATGGCCCGTTCCGGTCTCCGCGCCCCAAACCTCTGTGACGGCCCACAATAGCCAACAGAGCGTCGTCATGGTGGGCTACCTCGGCGCCGGGGTCAAAAGCGCCGACTACGCGCCCCTAAAGTTGATCAACACCTATCTCGGCGCCGGACTCTCCAGCCGTCTCTTTGTGCGGTTGCGGGAAAAACAAGGACTGGCCTACGACGTCTCCGCCTTTTACCCCACCCGCTTGCAATCCTCCCAGTTGGTCATGTACCTGGGAACCGCCCCGGAAAAAACGGCGCTGGCCCTGGGGGAACTCCTGCGGGAGGCGGAGCGTCTGACGGAGGAACCCCTAGGAGCGGGGGAATTGGACGCCGCCAAAAATAAATTATTGGGACAGTACGCCCTAGGCAAACAGACCAACGGCGAAATCGCCCACCTCTTTGGCTGGTACGAAACCCTGGGGTTGGGCGTCGCCTTTGACGAGACCTTTCCCGAGCGGATCCGGGCGCTGACGACGGCGGAGATCCAGAGCGCCGCCCAGCGTTATCTGCGCCGTCCTTACCTTTCCCTCGCGGGGCCGGCGGAATTTGTCGAACCCCTTGGTAGTGATCGGCCATTAGGGAACAGTGAAGAGATTAAATTCAGCGGGCGGGATAACTGATTCACTGATAACTGATAACTGAGTTCGGCGGAGCGGCGCTGGTGAATCGAAGAAAATCGGGCTAGAATGACAACCTAAATCCGAGTCTAAACCCTAGACCACTCCCTTAACCCCATGGCGACCCCCTCCTCTACCCCCGGTTCTCCCGAAGACGGCGCCGCGTCCGTAATGGCGGAGTGGGCGCCGGAAGCCGAGTCCCTCGCGTTAACCGTCGGCGGGGACTTTTCTCAACAGTCCGCCGGAGCGGAGAACGAATTACGGGTAACGGACACCATCGAGTTTAATTTTGTCGTCCGTCCTCCCCTGACCGCGCCGCCCCCGCCCCCAGACCCGATAGCCAGTCAGTTAACGGCTTGGACCTTTGGCGGACTCCTCCTATTCCTACTGGGCAACGGCGCTCTTCTGGCCCGCCAGTTTTTTTCTCCGGCGCCGGCCACGCCTCTAGAGCAACTTTCCTCCCTCCCCCCTTGGCAAGAGGCGTCCTTACTCTCTCAGGCGAATTTAGCCCCGGAGACCTCCCTCGGTTTGGACACCCTCAGCGCCGTCCCCCCGCCCTTACCGGCCAAGCCCAAACCCTCTCCCCCCGTCGCCGTCGCGCCCAGATTAACCGCGCCGCCGCCGCCGCCCCAGTCTTGGTCTCAACCCCTAGCGGCCCGACTGCTGGCTCCCCCGGCGCCGGTTCAGGCCCCCGCGCCGCCCCCGCCCCTACCGACTCTCGCGGTGCGTCCCGCTAACCTAACCCCGCCGCCCCCGCCCCCCAATCCCATTGAAGGTAATCCGCCCCTTAATTTGCTTCAGGGCCCCGTCACCCAGGAGATTCCTCCCGCGGCGCCGCCTTCCTTGGAGCAAGTTCGACAACAACTCCAACCCCAACTAGAGCCGTCGCCGGCGCTGAGTTTTAACGCCCAGACGCGACAGCGCTTGCTGAAAATGCAAAATCCGGCCCTGCCCAATGCGGCGCCGTCCCCCGCCCCGGCGGACATTACCGAGATGGATCGCACCCAGCAGTTGATTCAAGAGTTGGAAAGTTTAAACCAGGCGCCCTAGGACAACGGAATTGATGTCTGGGTTGAGTCCTTTGCAAAGACTGTTTCCCTGGATCTGGGAAATTGGCAAACCGCCCCAGCCGTCCCCCGAAGAGTGGCTAGAGGAAATGACGGCTCGTTTGGAGTTGGAACTGATTGAACTGCGGCGGGTTCTAGCGGAGAGTATCGCCCTCTTGAAAAGCGCCGAGCGCCGACAGTCCCGCCGCGACCCACAGTTTGATCTCGACCTAAAGGGAAGCTTAGACCGGCCTCTCCGGGAGCAAGAGGAGTTGATTGAGCGAATTCGTCAGTCTCTGAGCCGTCTGGAGAGACAATACGCCCAAGCGCGGGGGCGTAAAAATTGGTACCTGTCCCGCCTTAAATTGGCTTTAGTTCAAGAAAAATTGGCGGGCGTTAAAAGCCGGTGGCATCGGGTTTCCGCCAGCGAGGTTTTTACGGAGTTAGAAGCCCTGGAGGTTCGGGCGCCCCGAGACGGCGCCAACTCGCCTTAAATTCAGTCTCTTCAACGTAATCGCGGAACTTATTGTCCCTGACCGAGTTCCGCTTCCGCCGCGGTCAGCGCCTGACGCACCTGGTCAAATCCCGTGCCGCCGTAGCTATTGCGGGCCGCGACCACCTGGCGGGGGGTAATGGCTTCGTAAATATCGGCCTCAAAGGCCGGATGGAGCGTCCGCCATTCCTCTAGGGTTAAGTCCTTGAGCAACTTGCCGGCGCCGAGGCTGGTTTTCACCGCTTTCCCCACCAGGTTGTAGGCCTCTCGGAAAGGCACCCCCTTACCGGCGAGGTAATCCGCCACGTCCGTGGCGTTGGAAAAGTCCTCCGCCACCGCGGACGCAAGGCGCTCGGGGCGGAAACGAATTCCCTCGGTCAGTAAAATAGTCATGGCTTCTAGGGAGGCTAACACGGTTTTCACCGCGTCAAACAGCGCCTCCTTATCTTCCTGAAGATCCTTGTTATAGGCCAGGGGCAGACCCTTCATTAACACCAATAAGCTCTGCAAATGGCCGATCACTCGCCCGGATTTACCCCGGATCAACTCCGGCACGTCGGGGTTTTTCTTCTGGGGCATAATGCTCGATCCCGTGGCGCAACGATCCGTCAGGGTAATGAAGCTAAATTCCTGGGAGGCCCAGAGGATCATTTCCTCGCTTAAACGGCTCAGGTGCACCATGATTAAACTGGCGGCGCCGAGAAATTCAATGGCGAAGTCCCGGTCGCTGACCCCGTCGAGGCTGTTGTTATAAACCCCTTCAAACCCTAACAATTCGGCGCTGAAATGGCGGTCGATGGGAAAAGTCGTCCCCGCTAGCGCCCCCGACCCCAGGGGAGAAATATTAACCCGGGCCCGGATTTCCCCGAGGCGTTGCCAGTCCCGTCGCGCCATCTGAAAATAGGCCAAAAGGTGATGGGCGAGGCTAATGGGCTGGGCCCTTTGCAGATGGGTGTAGCCGGGAATCAGGGTTTCCACATTTTCTTGAGCGAGACTTAATAACGCCTCTTGATAAACCCTCAGCGCCTCGCGGATCTGGTCGATTTGGGCCCGCAGATAGAGGCGAATATCAGTTCCCACTTGGTCATTGCGGGAACGGGCCGTGTGCAGTTTTTTACCCGCGTCCCCCGCCAATTCCGTTAATCGGCGCTCGACGGCGAAGTGGACGTCTTCCTGATCAATGCCGGGGTTAAAGTTTCCGGCTCGGTATTCCTGGCGAATTTGCTCCAGACCTTGAACCAACCGCTCCCCTTCCTCGGCGCTGATAATTCCCGTCCGGGCCAACATGCGGGCGTGGGCGACGGAGCCGGTTAAATCATACTCAATCAGTTCAATATCAAAACCGATACTGGCGTTGAAGCGGGCGATGGCCGGGTGGAGAGTTTCGTCGAAGCGGTCGCTCCAGGCGTTGGGGGTGGTCATAGGACTCAAGGATCTTAGGAGAAGGCGAGGCGAAGAGGGAAACAGGATCGCGCCCCAAATTGGAGATTAAACTATAGAGAAACTCCCCGCCATCCCCATTCTGAAATTGTCCGCCAATCCTGACAAATTTTCGGCGCTTACTCCCTAGGTTTAACCGCTTTTCTGACTTCCCCGTGCGTCTGCGTAAACCGCTACCCCTCGATCTCCATCGCGATTATCCTTGTCCCTGCCGGCGCCGGGGGCGTCTGGTTCCCATTGTCCTGACGGAGGCCTACGGGTGCGACCTCTGCCAGCAAATTTTTGTTCTGAGCGAAGCGAGCCAAGAAATCGAGGCGATTTCCTCCCTCTATCCCCAAAAGCGCCGTTGGCGTTGGACCGGTTATCGTTGGCGTTTAGCGCCGACTTGGCGCCCCCGGAGACCGGTCTTTTCCGTCTTTCTACCGGCGCTGGCGAGTTTCTTGGGTCTCCTTTGGCTCTCCGGCGTCTTTCCCTTGAGCTGGATCTTGGGGATAATGGGGATCGCTTTAGCGGCGGCCCTTGTCTCTTTCTATTGGCTCGCCTAGCGCTCCTAGAGGGTCGTTATGACTGAAACTCCTGTTCCGAATATTCTGACGACCGCGCTGGAGTCCGCCCGGCAAGCCTTTTTTGCTCTGTCTCAGTTTAGCGGCGCCGACCGGGATCGGGGACTGCGGGCCATGGCGAAAGGACTTGAGGAGGGTCTAGATCTAGTTCTAGAGGCCAACACCCTAGACTTGGAAACCAGCCGGGATATGGCGGTGCCCGCCGGTCTGGTGGGGCGCCTAAAACTGACGCCGGATCGGTTGCTGAAGGCGGTGGAGCTTTTAGAGCAGTTGGCGGATCTGCCGGACCCCCTCCAACGGGTCATTAACGCCCCCTACCAACTCAACCCCTCCCAAACCTACTGTCAGTTGATGCCCCTAGGGGTGGTGGCGCTGATTTACGAGGCGTTCCCAGAGCTGGGCGCCATTACGGCGGGCTTTTGTCTGAAAACGGGGAACAGTCTGGTTCTGCGGGGGTGCGGCGCCTCTAGCCACTCCACCGCCGCCATTGTCCAACTCCTGCAAGAGAGTTTACGCCAACTCAACTTTCCCTCCGGCTGTATTAGTCATCTTCCCAGCGACGAAGCGCCGGTGATTCAAGATTTAGTCTCCCAAACCCGCTATTTAAATCTGATTCTCCCCTATGGCCGCCCCAGTTTGGTGGAGCAGGTGGCTCAACAGGCGACCTTACCCGTTCTCAAGGCGGCGCTGGGAAACTGTTACCTCTACTGGTCCGCCAAGGGAGATTTAGAACTCGTCCGTTGGATGATCCTCGATAGCCACGCCAGCGAGCCAGATCCGGTTAACGCCGTTGAAAAAGTCCTCCTCAGTCCGGCGCTGAACGATCCCCTTTTAATTCGTTTGTTCAATAACTTGCAGGAAAAGGGTTTTCAATTGCGGGGCGACGCCGAGTTGTGCGAGGTCTTTCCCAATTACTTGAGCCTAGCTAAAGACTCGGAATGGAGCAAACCCTACCTAGAAAAAATCATCGCCTTCCGGGCCGTCCCCGACCTCGGCGCCGCCGTGGGCTGGATCAATCGCCACAGTAGCGGTCACGCCGATTGCATCGCCACGGAGTCCTACCTGGAAAGCCGTCAGTTCGCCGCCGGAGTGGACAGCGCCCTGGTCTATATCAACGCTTCGCCCCGCTTTTCCCGTAATCCCAAACAGGGGGAATCCCTCTTTTTAGGCATTTCCAACCAAAAGGGCCACCGCCGGGGCTTAATCGGTCTGGAAACCTTTACCACTCTCAAACAGGTGGTGCAAGGAAGCGGCAAGTTGCCCAGTTAATCGGCGCTAATCCAGAAAACTCGCCAGAGTTAAGACCCGCTCCACCACCGCCTCAATACTAAGACCGTCGGTGTTGATTTCAATGGCGTCTTTGGCTTTTTTCAGCGGCGATAAGGCCCGGGAACTGTCCCGCTCGTCCCGTTGCCGGATCTCCTCCGCCAGCGCCGCTAAGGAGATATCCGTTTTGCCCTGGGCCAGAAAATCCTGATAGCGCCGGCGGGCCCGCTCCTCCGGGGAGGCGGTGAGGAAAATTTTCAACTCGGCGTCGGGAAAAACCTGAGTCCCCAGATCCCGGCCTTCCGCTACCAATCCTCCCTGTTCCCCGTAACGGCGCTGGAGTCCCAGCAGTTTTTGGCGGACGGCGCTTTGGGCGGCGAGGATGGAAACGATTTGGGTCACTTCCGGCGCTCGGATCGCCTCGCTAATCTCTTGACCGTTGAGTTTAGCGCCGGCCAGTTGGGGCGCCGGTCGGAAAATGAGTTCCACTTCGCTGGCTTCGATTTGGCGCGCCACGGCGCTTTCGTCCTGGGGATCAATTTGAGCCTGTAAAACGCTGTAGGCTAAAGCCCGATAAAGAGCGCCGGTGTCGAGAAAGGCAAAATTAAGCCGATCTGCCACTCTCCGGGTGACGGTGGATTTTCCCGCTCCGGCGGGGCCGTCCAAGACAATTAAGGGCCAGCGCCGGGTTAATAAACAGTTATCAATTAAACGGGTGGTTCCCACATAAGCCGCCAGCGCCAATAATCCCCCCTGTTTAATGACTTCCAGAGGTTGGAGGGTCTGGGGATCGACGAGATCGATATATTGAGGTTTCAGGTCAGGATAGGCGCTTAACACGCTTTTGACCGCTTCTAGCAAGGGTTCCCGGCGCTGTTCTCCTTGGTCAAATAACTGCCGGGCTTGCTGTAAACTCCGCCACAGCCCTAACGCTTGCTCCTTTTCCTGGGGACTTAAATATTGATTGCGGGAACTAAGCGCCAAGCCGGAGTTCTCTCGAACCGTGGGACAGGCCCGGATCGTAACAGGAAAATTTAAATCCGCCACTAAGCGCCGAATAATGGCCAGTTGTTGGGCGTCCTTTTGGCCAAAGTAGGCGAACTGGGGTTGGATCAGGTTCAATAACTTGGCCACAATAGTCGCCACCCCGGCGAAATGTCCGGGACGGTGAGCGCCGCAAAGGCCCGTCGTTAAGGATTGGGGCGGCTGGATCAGCGCGGTTTCCCCTCCGGTTAACCCCAAAATTTCCGGGGTCGGGGCAAAGACGGCGCTGGCTCCCCGACGCTCCGCTAGTTGACAATCCGCCGCTAACGTCCGGGGATATTGGTTAAAGTCCTCCTGGGGGCCAAACTGGAGGGGATTGACAAAAATGGAGACTAGAACCCAATCCGTCTCCGCCCTCGCTCGTTCGATCAGGCGCCCGTGGCCGTCGTGAAGAGCGCCGAGGGTCGGGACGAAACCAAGGGTTTGGCCAGGGGCGCGACGGGCGAGAAAGTTTTCGAGGTCGGGCAGGGTTCTGAGAAGCGGCGCTGGAGAGTCGGTCATACGAGGGGAAAGTCAATCATGACTATCAAATTAATATAAAAGGACGCAAATTGGGGTTAAGGGTTTGGACTTAGTTCTCCTGTCCCTCCAAAGCCTTCCCTCGCGGCGCTAAGGTAGATCGGACTTCTCCCCCGCTTCCTCGCCTATGGAAATCGCCACCTGGAACGTCAACTCAATTCGCTCCCGCCAAGAGCAGGTTATCGCCTGGCTCCAGGCTAACCCCGTGGACGTCCTCTGTCTTCAGGAAACCAAGGTGATAGACGGCGCCTTTCCGGCGGCTCCCTTTCAGGAATTGGGCTACCATTGCCAATTTTTCGGACAAAAGGCTTATAACGGCGTGGCTATCCTCAGTCGGAAACCCCCGGAAAACGCGATGCGCGGTTTCGCTCCGCTTTTGGGCGCGGAGGCGGAAGATTGGGACCAGCAAAAGCGAGTCATAACCGGCGTTTACCAAGGCGTTCGCGTCGTTAACCTCTACGTCCCCAACGGCGCCGGGGTGGGGGATGAGAAATACGCCTACAAGTTAAATTGGTTAGCTCAACTGAAACAGTATTTACAAGAACTCTTGACCGCTAGAGACGAGCCGATTTGTCTCTGCGGCGACTTTAATATCGCCCCGGAAGACCGGGATATTTACAACCCAGAAGGGAAAGAGGGACATATCATGGCTTCGCCCCCGGAACGGGCGGCTTTAGCGGATATCCTTTCCTTGGGTTGGCAAGACGGTTTTCGTAAATTCGCCCCGGACAGCGGTCACTTTAGCTGGTGGGACTACCGAAGCGGGGGCTTCGCCCGCAATCGGGGCTGGCGCATCGACCATATTTACCTCGACTCGGCGCTGTACGACCAAGCCGTCGCCTGTCGCATTGACCGCGAACCCAGGGGTTGGGAAAAACCCAGCGACCACGCCCCCGTCGTTGTCGCCCTTTAGGCGCTGTTGGTTCTTAGTTTCCAATTCCCCTCCTTGGAGGGGTTAGGGGTGGGTTAGTCCCAAGATCAGAACCCACCCCCCAACCCCCTCTCTTACTCCTGACGCTCTATGACCCAACTCCATCAGGCCTTCACCATTTTCCTGAGTCTTTTGGTGGAAGCCCTGCCCTTCCTCGCCATCGGGGTGCTCCTCTCCAGCGCCTTGTTAATTTTTAGCAATGAAAAAAAGCTGATCGCCCTCATGCCCCGCCATCCCTTCCTCGGCGCCCTCGCGGGGAGTTGCCTCGGCTTTTTATTCCCCGTCTGCGAATGCGGCAATGTGCCCGTAGCTCGGCGCTTTTTGCTCCAAGGACTGCCCACCTCCGTGGCGGTGGCCTTCCTCCTGGCGGCGCCGACTTTAAATCCAGTCGTCATTTGGTCTACCTGGGTCGCCTTCCGACAACCGGAAATTGTGCTGGCCCGTCTAGTCTTTTCCCTACTCATTACCCTGATCATTAGTTATCTCTTTAGCTTCCAAAAAGATCTCGCGCCCATCCTCCAACCCCGCTTAGCCCAAAAAATCGAGAGACTCCGGGCCCCCGCGGAACCGGAAAAACCGGCGCTCCTGCGGGCAGGCACTTATTTTCTCGGTCAAGACCAACCCCGGCGCCTCGAAGACGCCTTTTTACAGGAAACTCCGCCGGCGGCGCTCTTGCCCAACCGCTGGCAGTTATTTCTCGACAACGTTACCCAGGAGTTGCGGGAATTGGGGGGGATGCTGATTCTCGGTAGCGCCGTCGCGGCGGCCATTCAGGTTTTTGTGCCGAGGGAGATTATCTTAACCCTGGGACAGGGCACTCTCACTTCCATTCTGGCCATGATGCTCCTAGCGGCGCTGGTCTCCGTCTGCTCTACTGTGGATTCCTTTTTCGCCCTCTCCTTCGCCTCCACTTTCACCACCAGTTCCCTATTAGCCTTTTTAGTATTGGGGCCTATGATCGATATTAAAAGCATGGGCTTGATGCTCTCCATTTTTCGAAGCCGAGTCATCGTCTATCTACTCGTGCTGGTGGCTCAACTCACTTTTATCTTCAGCTTGCTCCATAGTTTCATGTTTTAACCGGCGCCGCCCGGCGCTAACGGGCTTTGCCCTTGCGAGATCAATAATCGACTGGCCGGTTTTCCCCGACCCAAAAGCATTAGATTCAGAGCAGAGAAAGCGCGGGGCGGGCAAAAGCGAGAGCGTCCTCCTTCAGCGCCCTGGAGTTTCGGGCGAGAGTTTGCTACAGTAAAATCCTACAGAGCCTATCCACCGACTATAGCGAGTTAACGACAGCCTTATGCCAGGGGACTATTACGACATCCTCGGAGTCGCGAGGGACGCCAATAAAGAAGACATCAAGCGGGCTTACCGGCGCCTTGCGCGCAAGTATCACCCCGATGTTAACCGGGAACCCGGCGCCGAGGAGAAATTTAAGGAAATTAACCGCGCCTACGAAGTGCTCTCCGAGGACGAAGTGCGGGCCCGTTACGACCGCTTTGGAGAGGCCGGGGTCGGCGGCGCCGGGGCCCAGGGCTTTGGCGACGTGGATATGGGCGGCATCGCCGATATTTTCGAGACGATTTTCGGCGGTTTTGGGGGCATGGGAACGGGTCAAACGGGGCGCCGACGGTCGGGGCCGGCCCGGGGAGACGACCTGAGATTGGATCTGCGCCTCAGTTTCCGGGAAGCGATTTTTGGGGGCGAAAAGGAAATTCGGATCCCCCACCTCGAAACCTGCGTCGCCTGTAACGGCGCGGGCGCCAAGCCGGGAACCGGCGCTAAAACCTGCGGCACCTGCAACGGCGCCGGTCAAGTGCGTCGAGCCACCCGCACCCCCTTCGGCAGTTTCGCCCAGGTCTCCGCCTGTCCGACCTGTAACGGCGCCGGGGAAGTCATTGAAGAAAAGTGCGAAAGTTGTAACGGCGCCGGGCGTAAGCAGGAAACAAAAAAACTAAAAATCACCATTCCCGCGGGGGTGGACGACGGCACCCGCCTGCGGGTTTCTAAGGAAGGGGACGCCGGTCTCCGGGGCGGCCCTCCGGGGGATCTTTACGTTTACCTCATGGTGGAGGCGGATAAACAGTTTGTCCGGGAAGGGATTAACATCCGCTCCGATCTAGAAATCAGTTACCTGCAAGCCATTCTCGGTTGTCGCCTCAAGGTGGAAACCGTGGACGGCGAGGCGGAGCTAACCATTCCTCCGGGCACTCAGCCCAACACGGTTTTAACCCTAGAGGATAAGGGCGTGCCTAAGTTGGGCAACGCCACTCTCCGGGGAGATCATTTAATCACTGTGCGCGTTAATATTCCTACCCGAGTCAATAACGAAGAGCGGGAATTGCTGGAGCGCCTAGCCACCATCAAGGGAGAAAGCCACGGCAAGGGAGGATTGGAAGGCTTTTTAGGGAGTTTATTCCACAAATGAGCGCCCTAGAGCCGGTTTACCTTGACCTACGGGGCACCCCCTGCCCCATCAACTTTGTGCGCGCGAAGCTTAAACTCTCCCAACTGCAATCGGGTCAAACTCTAGCGGTGGATTTAGACGGGGGGGAGCCGACGGAGCAGGTGCCCCATAGCCTGACTCTGGAGGGGTTTACCGCCCAGACCCTTGAGCCTCTAGCGGACGGCTCCGGTTATCGTCTGACCATTCAGGTTCCCTAGGGGGAGTATGACCCCTTCCCGACCATACGGCGTCGTCACCGCCATTCAAGCCAATTATTACTGGGTCAAAGTCGGAGACGCGCCCCCTCTCCTCTGCACCCGGCGCTCGCGGTTAAAAAAAATTGGGCAGACCGTTTTGGTGGGGGATCGGGTGAAATTAGACTCCGAAGACGACGCTCCCGCCATCGCCGAAGTGTTGCCCCGCCGGAGCGAATTCTCCCGCCCCCCGGTGGCCAACGCCGACCAAATTCTCTTGGTTTTCTCTCTACTGGAACCCAGCCCGGAACCCTGGCAGGTGAGTCGTTTTTTGGTTAAGGCGGAATCCGCGGCGCTGAAGGTCTTGATCTGTTTTAGTAAACGGGATTTAATCGACGAGAAGACCCTAAAACACTGGCAAAACCGTCTGAGGAACTGGGGCTATGAAAGCTTAGCCGTCAGCGCCGTCACCGGGGACGGGCTAGACACTCTGGCAGAATATTTACAGGACAAAATTACCATCTTAGCGGGCCCCTCCGGCGTCGGCAAATCCAGCCTCATTAACGCCCTGATTCCCGACGGCGCTCAACGGGTCAGTCAAGTCTCCGGCAAATTGCAACGGGGGCGTCACACCACCCGCCATGTGGAACTGTTTGAACTCCCTCAGGGGGGACTCTTGGCGGACACGCCGGGGTTTAACCAGCCAGATCTAGACGCGGCGCCGGCGGAGCTGATCGCCTATTTTCCCGAAGTCAAAAGCCAATTAGCCCAGGGCGCCTGTTTTTTCAACGACTGCCTGCACCGGGGGGAACCCCAATGTCGGTTAACCGCGGACTGGGAGCGCTACCCCCATTACCTCAAATTTTTGGAAGAGGCCCTAGAGCGCCAGAGCCAAAAGTCCCGTTCTTTGGAAGCGACCCTCAAGGTCAAAAGCGGCGCCGAAGGGGCGCTTCAGTACGAGCCTAAACTGGCGACGAAAAAGTATCGACGGTTGTCCCGACGGCGGGGTCACCAGACTCTCCAAAGTCAGTACGGGGAAGAGGAAGAGGAGTTTTAACTTAAAGCCGGGAGGTCCCGCTCTCTACCCAGCGTCGGGATGAAAGGCGTGTGAGACTTAATTCAGCGTCGCAAGAGCTTAAAAAACTTCTCAAGTCTACAAGCAAGAGTATTATAAAATTGGCGGCTCCCAGACGATTGCGCCTTATCTCTCTCTGAACGCCAATCGCTCAGAAAGTTTTCATATTTTTGTCCAAGGCGTCCGGCGCTTTGTCCAAGAAGACAGCGCCTGATGAATGAGTAGAGGATGGCGCCGTTTCTGGAGAAATAGCGGATTGTTCCGGCGCCGGTTGAATTTCACTGCCGACACGGCGCTGTGGAAGGCTCTATTATTCTGGATTAATTGCTAAACTGATTATTCTCTATAAGCAACCTTACAAATTACTAGAGGACGGCGCCGTTTCTTCCCCATTATCACCGTTTCTGTCGGAATCGTTCTCAGAAGTTGATTGTTTCTTAACGCCTGACTTGCCACTGACAAAAACGCTCACCAAACTCGCCAATGTTCCCACAGAAAGAACGCCGGAGGAAACCGGTCTGTCATTCGCTCCCAAGTAAACAGCGCCGGATAACCCCAGAATAGCGATAATAAAACCGCTACATAACCCTAAATAGTTGAGTTTTATCTCACTGTCAACAAGCTTTGATTCTGTTTTTATTCTGTGCTCTAACTGTTTAATTTCAGCGGCTAGACGATGCTCAATTTGTTTCTCCGCCATCTTTAAAATTCGGTCGGCGCTACCGGACAAAACATCTTCATAACCTTGAAAAATCTCTGGAGGAGGGATAGGACTCGAATATTCCAAATATCTCTCGACTTTTTTAATTCCTATAACCTCCTGAGATAAAATATCCTTTAACTGGCTGACATCGCTTGCCAACTCCGTTAAGTCTTCGACAACTTTGGCCGGGATTAGCTCTGACGTTTTCTCTTCTTGAGCTTGATCGTGAAGATCATCGCTAGCCATGATGCGGTCTAGTCCTTGTTAGACAAAAAACTCCGATGAAGGGCGTTTGGCCCCATCGCCTTCCGTAAATCATTCCCGACCGCGGCGAAGTCGGAGCGTAAAGCGCGAGAGTCGACGCTCTCAGGACAAGAAATTAAGGAGCGACTACTACTCAGGCGTCCCGCCGCGGAAATATAACGTTGGCGAAGGGGCGAAGCGGCTAGACTGACTGCGCCAAGATCTAAGACGCGGGTCACACCTCGCCAAAAAGCCTTTTTGGTTAATATATTCATGCTACTTATGCCGTGGCAAGTGTCTACAAGATATTCTACTGCAATATTGTCAGACATTTAGCGGTTAGTTCCGACCAGTTTGTCGGAGTCTGAAAAAGTGGCGCGGTCACGCCTCGCTCTGCCTTTCTTAAAATAGACCCTCCGCTTTCGCCTCAACTAACATTTGCCTCAAAGACTCTCGCCAATGGGGAGGATAAGCGCCGAGGGCGGCGGCGGTTTTTTCCCAGGAGAGAACGGAATAGGCCGGGCGGCGGGCGGGGGTGGGATAGGCGGAGGTGGGAATCGGGAGAACCTCCTTCACTTCCAGAACGGCGCCGAGGGCCCGGGCTTCGGCAAAGATCGCCGTCGCAAAGTCATACCAACTGGCCGCGCCGCTGTTGGTAAAGTGATAAATTCCCGTCGCCCGTTGGGGAATCAATCGGGCCAGCGCCGAGGCGATATCCTTGGCCCAAGTAGGAGAGCCGACTTGATCGACGACGACCTTTAGCTGACGGCGCTCCTTGCCCAAACGGAGCATGGTTTTGACAAAATTGCCCTGGCCGTAAACCCCATAGACCCAAGCGGTGCGGAGAATCAAAGCTTCAGCGCCGGTTTTTAGAATCGCCCGCTCCCCCGCTAGTTTACTTTCCCCGTAAACCCCCAACGGCGCCGTGGGGTCGGTTTCTAGATAGGGCGAGTTTTTTTGTCCGTCAAAGACGTAGTCCGTGGAAATGTGGATTAAATAAGCGCCGAGGGTTTGGCTCTCCTCCGCCAAAATCTGGGGAACCCGAGCGTTTACCGCCTCAGCTAATTCTGGCTCCTGTTCCGCCCGATCCACGGCGGTGTAGGCCGCGGCGTTAACCACAACGGCCGGCGCTTGACTGTGTAGAAATTCCCGCAGATCCCCCTCCTGGGTTAAATCCAGTTGGGCCCGGTCGAGGGCCACCACCTCCCCTAGCGGAGCTAAAGTTTGTTGAAGTTCTTGCCCCACTTGTCCCTGGGCGCCGAGGAGGAGAAGTTTGGTCATGGTTAAAGCTGGGGCTTCCCCCTAAAGTTCGCTTCTAAGGATCTAGCACGATTGCGGCGGCGCTCAGTGGAACAAGCCCCCAACCTTGGGGGAATTGGATCGGTTTTCCCCCGGAAAGGAGAGGCGGGGGCTTTCTCAAGGTTCTCTTAAGCTAAACTGGAGCTTTAGCGTTTTCCGCCTGATCTATGCACAAAAGAATAGTCTTAGATTCCTCCCATGTCATGTATCGGTCAGAAGAACTTCTTCAGGCCGCCTCCAACCGCTACAGCATCACCGTCCGGGTGGCGGAGCGGGCCAAAAGGATTCGGGAAGAGCCGGACAACGACCTCTCCGACGATCCCCTGATGAAACCGGTCATCCGGGCGGTGATTGAAATGTCCGACGAGATTACCCAGCCGGGCATTATCCGAGATTAGAATTTTAGAACCAGGAAGGGGAGATATGACGGGAAACCGCTGGCGGCGCCGATGGGGTTTTGGGGTCTTAACCTTAGCGCTCGTCCTTTTCTTGCAGGGCGGCGTCCGGGCCCAGGCGCCGTCGGGAACCGTAGGAACCTTAACGGTGGAGCAAATCGCTCTGCAAATCTACGAACAACTGCCGGAGCTACCCAAAGAAAATAACTACCGCCGTCAGGACAACGGCGAGCCAGACCCCGACCATACCCTACTTAGCCGTTTGATTCGCTACCACCGGGATATTCAAAAGCGCCAAACCCGCTACCGCTTCGATTGGAAATTAACCCTGGCGGACTATTTAGGTCTGAACGAACCGATGGAGCCGGAGCGCTATCCCGGCAATTCCACTCTGCAAACCAATCCTCTGGCGACGGACACGGCGGTCATCCGGGCCTTAAGCCGCCAACAGCGCCTGGCCCTGGTGGATCTGCTGGTGATTAACTACCATCCGCCCCAACCCAAGGCGGAGCCGAAACCCCAACCGACGACTCCGTCCCGACCCGCGACCCCGGCGGATCCCAATCGCCCCGCTCTTTCCCAGCCGGGGGACGCTCAACTGCTTCTTCCTTAGGAAAAATGGCTCAAGTCTGGCGCCGAGAAGGCATGGGCTGGCGGTTGGGCTGGAATAGCTTGGCGCCCCAATACCCGGCGCTGGTGGGAGGCGAAGGTTGGGCGGTAGAGTTGACGCAAGAAGAAGCTGAGACTTTAGCCCGGCTACTAGCAGAAATCCGTCAGACCTTCCAAGATCTAGCGGAGCATGTGATGGCGGAAGAGCGCCTCTGTTGCGAACTGGAGGGGGAAGGGATCTGGCTGGAGGCGGAAGGTTTCGTTACGAGTTACGACCTACGGTTTATCTTAACCACAGGCCGGGGTTTTGAGGGCTACTGGCCGGCGCCGGCCCTAAAGGAACTGGAAGCGGCGCTGGCGGTTTGTCCCGGCTTTTAGATCGCCTATCTTGCTAATTCCCATAAGGCTAGGGCTTACGGGGTCAGGATTTGAGGCTCATTGAGAAAATAGCTCAGCAGAGTTCCGAACCGACGGAATGTCGGTTTAAGCGCCGCCATTGCGCAAACAAAAAAGGCGAGCCAAAGGCCCGCCTCATCAACTGGAGGTTTTATTTGACTAACTTTAACGTCTAGGAAAGGGTAAAGTTAGCCGCGGTGAGGGTTCCCACTAGGGCGAAGTTGCGCAGTTCGATGAGAGCGTCTTCGTTGGCTTGGAAACCGGGAGTAGCGCCGTTAAGGCTCAGGAAAGTCCGGTCGTTACTGCCGTTGGTAAACACCGCCGCGTCGCCGGGGTTAGCCAGCACGCTGGGGGTGAGGATCGCTTGAATCCGGCTCTCGCTGAGGAAGGCGACCTTACCGGCATTGGGCGTAAACAGAGTCGGTAAATTGCTGACGAGGAACTGGTCGGCG
>WGLZ01000077.1 GCA_016471375.1 Cyanobacteria bacterium RI_101 | reverse complement strand
TCGTTTTGCCCCCCCAGCCCCCCAATTTTGGGGGGAGTTCGGAGCCTTTCTGAGTTCAAAGTCCCCCAGAATTGGGGGATTTAGGGGGCGAGATAAGGTTAATGGCAAAACCAAAGACTTGTGTGTACACCGTAGCCTTGGCAAGGGGGGTTGGGGGGGATCATCATGGGATTGCGTTTGCGACTCATCCGTAAATGCTATAGCGGTTTGCAAACGGGCGAGAACGACGTTGGTTTGCCCTCATCCCCCAGCCCCTTCTCCCAATTCTGGGAGAAGGGGAGCCAAAACCCTGTTTATATCTAGGTTTTAAGTCCCTCTCCCCGGTTCCTGAGCTTGTCGAAGGAGGGAGAGGGATTTTGGGTGAGGGTCAGACCGGCCAAGAATGTCCCTCAGTCGAGAGAATACCGCTATAAGAAGTTCTAGGGGCGAGCCGCCAAAAGAACAGATAAACTATTTAGAGCGGGGCTTGAGACCCAATGGTGGGGTTAAGGGAAACGTCCCCGGCGACGGCGAGGAGCAGTTCTTGCAAACCTTGCAAAAGCCTCTGGGCTTCCCCGTCAGGCGCTAGACGAAGCGCCCGGCGCCAAGCCTGGGCGGCGCCGGAGAAATCCCCGGCT
This sequence comes from Cyanobacteria bacterium RI_101, assembly GCA_016471375.1. Lineage (GTDB taxonomy): Bacteria > Cyanobacteriota > Cyanobacteriia > Cyanobacteriales > Microcystaceae > Synechocystis. The sequence continues at coordinate 26,089 of WGLZ01000077.1, read as the reverse complement.
AAAAAGAGCAATTGTCCCCTCAGTTGGTGAAAAGAGTCTTGATCTTGCGTTAAGTTTAGAGCTTGATCGTTGGCTTCCGCCGCTAGGGCGTAGTCTCCCCCCTCAAAGGCCGCCAGCGCCCGCCGATGGTAGGCTAGCGCCTGATCTAAGACCGCCAAGAGGGGAGACCAATCCAAGCCGCAGCGCCGACAGAGGACGGCGCCGGAACGATACTCCGCGCGACAAACAGGACAGCGCATCGACTTCTCTAGGCCTCTTCGGAATCCAAGTAGTAGAGGAAATCCGTCAGTTCTCCCTGCAATTGGCCGAGTTTTTCCCCATCTCCGGCGCCGGCGGCCTCCTCTAGGGCGCTCATCAGTTCCCGCAGTTCTTCGGCTTTTTCCGCCTCTAGGTTGTCCAAAATCCCTTGAGCTTGGGTCATGGCGGCCGCTAGTTCGGCGTCAAAGGCGGCGCTTTCAGCGTCCTCCGCCTCTGTCTCTTCCCCAAACAAGGAGTCTAGGTCTTCTCGGGCCTGTTTGAGTTCCTGACTGCTGAGTTTTTGCACCCCGGCGTTGTTGATCACCAGACTGGCGGATTGGTTCGAGCCTTTTTCAGTGCTGGTGACGGTTAGAATACCGTTGATGTCAAAATCGAAGTGCACCTCGATGGCCACGCCCCCCGCGGGCCGGAGCGGCAGATTTTCCACCTTGTAAGCGCCGAGGGGCACATTTTCCTCCGCGATTTGATTTTCTCCCTGAAAGACTTCAATCTCCACGGCCTCTTGATTATCGGCGGCGGTGGAATAGACCTCCGAGCGGGAAATCGGAATGACGCTGTTACGGGGAATGATCACGCTGAAAAAGCCTGGCAGGAGGCCAAAAGGCGTGTCTTGAACCACGGAAATACCGAGGGAATGGGGAACGACGTCCACTAGGATCGACTCCACTTCTTCCCCGACGAGAACCCCGGCTTGCAGGGCGGCGCCGAGGGCCACGCAGAGGTCGGGTTGGACTCCGTCCACGGGGCGTTGGCCCAGATGGTCCGCCACCATTTCCTGCACTAGGGGAATGCGGGTGGAGCCGCCCACTAAAATGACCCTGTCGAGATCCTCGGGTTTCAGTTGGGCGTCCGCCAGCGCCCGGTCAATGGCCTCTAGGGTTTCCGTCAGCAGAGGACGGATTAAATCTTCAAAATCCTTGCGGGCCACTTCGGTTTCTAGGTGGAGCGCCGTAGCGCCTTTCGTTCCCAGATAAGCTTCCCGCACCGGCGTAAAAGCGTTGGCGCTGAGGGCGATCTTCACCTGCTCCGCCGCTTGCAGGAGGCGGGCTTGAACCAGGGGGTCCTCCGGCAGATCGGCGTCGTTGAGTTGGCGGAAGCGATCCGCTAAATGTAGTTCTAAGCGCCGGTCGAAGTCGTCCCCCCCCAGCCGGTTATTGCCGTGGCTGGCCAGCACTTCCGTCACGGCGCCGGTGATTTCCACCACGGAGACGTCGAAGGTGCCGCCCCCTAGGTCATAAACGAGTACCCGCTCGGTTTCCTCGGAGCGAATATCGTAGGTCAGCGCCGCCGCGGTGGGTTCGTTGATAATTTGCAGAACATTGAGGCCGGCGATTTCCCCGGCCTGTTTGGTGGCTTGACGTTGAGCGTCGGTAAAGTAGGCCGGCACCGTGATCACCGCCTCCGTCACCGCTTCTCCCAGCGCCGTTTCCGCCCGCTGTTTGAGGGTGCGCAGAATAATGGCCGAGATTTCCTGGGGCGAAAAATCCTTGGTTTCCTCCGACGCCAGCCCCCCGACCCGCAAGGTCGTCGTATGATCCGTCCCCATCCAACGTTTAATGGAGCGCACCGTCCGCTCCGGCGCCGCCGCGTATTGCCGCAGGGCTTCCCGCCCCACCACCAGTTTGCCCTGGTCGTCAAAACCCACGCAGGAGGGGAGGATCAAATCCCCGCTTTCGTCGGGGAGAATCCTAGGCTGGCCGTTTTCAACGATGGCCACTTCGGAATTGGTGGTTCCTAAATCAATCCCGACCGCTCTGCCCATGCTGAAACTCCTTAGTACTAATTGTTACTTCTATTGAAAATAGCCATTCAAGCTACTTATTTTATCCCTAAAGCGCCGAAGCGGCTCGCTGGAAACGGCGCCGACTCCATCCCATCATTGGGGCCAGTCTGTTATTCTGAAACACAAGCGAGAGCCTTATCCCCTATTTAAACCATGACCGACCTGACTCCCCAACAAACCCCCCAACTGGAAGATCCTAAATTTGGCTTCAACGACTACGCCGAGCGCCTGAACGGCAGAGCGGCTATGATTGGCTTTCTCCTGATGCTGGGCATTGAATTTTTGACGGGTCAGGGCGTCTTGACCTGGTTGGGCCTGAAGTAGGCGGTGAAAATCGGTATTCTTGGACTGGGGCTAATCGGCGGCTCCCTCGGTTTGGCCCTGCGGGAGCGGGGTCATTGGGTGATGGGGGTTTCGAGGAGCCAAAAAACCTTGGAAACGGCTTTAGCCCGCGGCGCCGCGGATCGAGCCGGCGCCGATTTAGAGTCGTTAGGGGAAGCGGAGGTTATTTTTCTCTGTACCCCCCTGGCCCAGTTACTCCCGAGCTTAAAAAGTTTGATTCCCCATCTCCGGCCCGGCGCGGTGGTGACGGATGTGGGGTCGGTGAAAACCGCCATTACCCTAGAGGGGGAAAAACTCTGGCCCAACTTTGTCGGCGGGCACCCCATGGCGGGAACGGCGGAGCAAGGCATTGAAGCGGCGGTTCCGAACCTCTTTGACCAGGCGCCCTACGTCCTTACCCCCACGGAGCGGACTGCCCCCAAAGCCTTGACCCGATTAGAAGACTTAATCGCCGACCTAAACGTCCGGGTCTATCGCTGTAGCCCCGAGGCCCACGACCAAGCCGTCGCTTGGATTTCCCATTTGCCGGTGATGATTAGCGCCGCCCTCATCGGCGCCTGCGGTGGGGAGCCGGACCCCGAAATTGGCCGCCTCGCGCAGACCCTAGCCAGTTCCGGTTTTCGGGATACCAGTCGGGTGGGGGGCGGCAACCCGGAATTAGGGGTCATGATGGCCCAATATAACCAGGCGGCGTTGCTCAAAAGCCTTGGGATTTATCAAGACCAGTTAGCCCAGTTAAAAAGCCGGATCGAGCAATCCGACTGGGCGGCGCTGGAGGCGTTTTTACAACAGACTCAGACCGCCCGTCCTCTCTTTGTGAACCCTATTGCAGAATAGCGGTGCTGGCGACGGAGTCGCTGGCGAGGGTAAAGAGGGGGTTGGAGAGAATGCCCGCCAGGGAGGTGGCGACTAGGGTGAGCACTAGCCCCACTTGCAACGGCCGCAGACCCGAGAGATTCCAGCGTAGGGGCGGATAGTGGGCCACGACTTCGGACATTTCCTGGGTTTCCTTGACCACCATCATCTTCACCACCCGGATGTAGTAGTAAATAGAAACGACGCTGGTGACCAAACCGAGAAGCACTAAACCGTAAAGACCCGCCTGCCAACCGGCCCAGAAAAGGTAAATTTTGCCAAAAAAGCCCGCTAGGGGCGGAATCCCGCCCAGGGAGAGGAGGCAAACGCTCAGCGCGAGGGTTAAAAGCGGGTCTTTGTTGTAGAGTCCGGCGTAATCGCTAATTTGGTCGCTCCCGGTGCGGAGGGTAAAGAGAATAATGCAGGTGAAAGCGCCGAGGTTCATGAACAGGTAAATCAGCAGGTAAAAGACCATGCTGGAATAGCCCTCCGGGGTGCCCGCGGTCAGACCGATCATGACAAAGCCCGCTTGACCGATGGAAGAGTAGGCCAGCATCCGCTTCATGCTGGTTTGGGCCAGCGCCACCACGTTGCCGAGGATCATGCTGAGAACCGCCAGCGCCGTGAAAATTAACTTCCACTCGGCGCTGACGCCGCCGAAGACGGTGACCAGGAGACGAATGGCGATGGCGAAACCCGCGGCCTTAGAGCCGACGGACAAAAAAGCCACCACCGGCGTGGGCGATCCTTCGTAGACGTCCGGCGTCCATTGGTGGAAGGGCACGGCGGAAATTTTAAAAGCGATACCGGCGATCACGAAAACCAGCGCCACCGCCAACCCTAGGGATTGGCCCCCGGTTTCCACCGTCGCGAGTCGGGCCGCGATGGCCGCCAGACTGGTTTCCCCGCCGGATAGCCCGTAGAGCAGGGATAGGCCATAGAGAAAGATAGCGGAGCTAGAGGCGCCGATGAGCAAATATTTCAGCGCCGCTTCGTTGGAGCGGGGGTCCCGCTTCATATAACCCGTCATCAGATAAGAGGAAATACTCAGCATCTCCAGGGAGACAAAGACCATCACCAACTCGTTAGCCGCCGAGAGAAACATGCCCCCCAGGGTCGCGGTCAGGAGAATGGCCAAAAATTCCGCTAGGGACGTTCCGGTCTGCTCCACGTAGCGCACCGACATCAGAATCGTCGCCACCGTCGACAGCGCCACAATGGCCCGGAAAATGACGCTCAGGTTGTCGCCGTTAAACGCGCCCAAAAAGCCGGCGGGATCGGCGCTGTTCCAGACCCAAACCAGCGCCGCGACGGCGGCCAGGGTTCCGGCGATGGCGAGGTAGGGGAGCCAACGGGCGGAACCCCGTCCGGCGATCAGATCCGTAACCAACACTAGAATCAGGGTCAGGATCAGAATCCCTTCCGGCAGAATAACCCCCGCGTTGAGTTGGGAAGCGATGTTACTCGAAAAGTCCATAGGTACACCCGAAAAATGCCTAATCAATAGCTTAAGCCATTTATCCCCGCCTGAATACCAAGCCGCCGGCTTGTCAGCGCGATCCGCTTCAGGGTATAGTCAAAAGTTAAAGCCATCACCCTCTGTAGTCCCGATTACCGAGGCGTGACGCCAGTTTTTCCAGCAAAACGACCGGGAACGCCGCTCCTCGGCCCGGGCTTCTTCGCCCCAGACTCAACTCCGGCGCTGTCTAGGTTTTCAGCTTTCCGAATCTAGATCCCTGTCCCGACGCCAGGAACAGTTCCCGCGGTTTTTCGACTGCCGTCCGTTCAGAGACCGAAAACGCGAATCGTCTATTTGTCGCTTGTCTCCCGGGGTTGCCAGCGCCGAGTCAACCTTAAGTCTATCTGGGCGCGGACAAGCGCCCTCCCTTAGAGCCGGAGTTCTCCCTAGATTGTGATCTTTTTGTATTCTGTCACAGATAAAAATACGGAGTCCTTTCCGAAATCGGGGCGGGGCGACTTAACCTCCCATCGACTTTTTGACGGCTTTGACTAACCCGCGGTTTTAACGCCTTAGATTTGCTTAATTTCTAAGGCGTAGCAACCCTGAGAAAAACGAATTAGTAGACCATACGCTTCTTACTCAAGAGACCTTTTTGAGGATATTCATGCCCAAACAAATTATTATCGCCGAGCAACACCAACTGGCCGCCGTTTTTAGTGAAGATCAAATTCAGGAATTGGTGGTGTCAACGGGTCAACAGCAAGTCGGGGATATTTACCTCGGCGTGGTGGAAAATGTGATTCCCGGGATTGACGCCGCCTTTGTCAACATTGGCGACGCCGAGAAAAACGGCTTTATCCACGTTACGGATTTGGGGCCTCTGCGCCTCCGCAAAACCGCGGGCGCCATTACCGAACTGTTGGCCCCGCAACAAAAAGTGCTGGTGCAGGTGATGAAGGAACCCACCGGCAGTAAGGGCCCCCGTCTCACCGGCAAAATTAGCCTACCGGGCCGTTACGTGGTTCTCATTCCCCACGGTCGCGGCGTGAACCTCTCCCGAAGAATTACCAGCGACGACGAGCGCAGTCGTCTGCGGGCCCTGGCGATCCTCACTAAACCCGCCGGCATGGGGCTATTGGTGCGCACGGAGGCGGAGGGAAAGGCGGAAGACGCGATTATCGAAGATTTAGAAAGCTTGCAAAAACAGTGGGAAAGCATTCAACAACAGGCGCTGAACACTCGGGCGCCGGCGCTGATTAGTCGGGACGACGACTTTATCCAACGGGTTCTGCGGGATATTTACTCCAACGAAGTCAACCGCATTGTCACCGACACCGTGGGCGGCGTGAAGCGGGTCAAGCAACAACTGATGGGCTGGGGCGCCGGCAAGGTTCCCGAGGGGGTTCTCATCGACCAGCATCGGGAGCCGACCTCGATCCTGGATTATTTCCGCATTAACGCCGCCATCCGGGAGGCGCTCAAACCCCGGGTGGATTTGCCCTCCGGCGGTTATATCATCATTGAGCCTACGGAGGCGCTGACGGTCATCGACGTCAACTCCGGCTCCTTTACCCGCTCCGCCACGGCCCGAGAAACGGTGCTCTGGACCAACAGCGAAGCGGCGACGGAAATCGCCCGGCAGTTGCGCCTTCGTAATATCGGCGGGGTGATCATCGTGGATTTCATCGATATGGACTCGCGGCGCGACCAGATGAATTTACTCGAACATTTTAACCGCTGTCTCCGGGCTGATAAAGCCCGCCCCCAAATCGCCCAACTGTCGGAATTAGGACTGGTGGAGTTGACCCGCAAGCGTCAGGGGAAAAATATCTACGAACTCTTTGGACAACCCTGCCCCCACTGCGGCGGTCTGGGACATTTGGCGGAATTGCCGGGAGAAAAAGCGCCGGTGACCCTGGAAAGCCCGGCCCTGAGCCTCCCCGCCGTTATTTCCCGCCCCGTCAGCAAACCCGTCATTAGTCCCCCGGAGCCGGTTTTGCCCCCGGTTTTGGAAGAGTCCGATAACGATGGAGACATGGATCTGCTCTTCCACCCCAACTACCAAGAACAGGCTAACAATACCAGCAACCGCCGTCGGCGCCGTCGCCGTCCCGAAGCGGGCAAAGAAGACGGCGCGCCGAAACCTCTGCCCAACCTCCTGGGCAAAGCGCCGGAAGTCGTCCCCGAGCCGGAAGAGCGCCGAGAAAAACGGGAGCGCCCCGCCCGCCGGGAGGAGGTTCCGCCCCAGGAGGTGACGGTGGAGATGACGCCCCAGGAGCAAAAAGTGTACGCCTGGATGGGCGCGTCTCCTCTGATCCGTTTAGATCAAGAATTCAAAGACCCGAAAGCGGTGCTGGTGACGGTGCGAGCGCCGGGGGAAAACTTCGACCCGGCGGCGCCCAATCCCTCCCTAACGGCTCCGACGGAGCCGGAACCCAAATTCGAGCCGGAGGCCCTGATCCCGCCCGCCCCGGAGCCGGAAGAGGTTCCCGAACCCGAGTTAGAGCCGGAACCCGCGGGGCGCCCGGTGGTGCGGCGGCGCCGTCGGCGCTCCTCCGCCAGTGAAGATTAACCGCCTCGCCGGAGTCGACGAAGTGGGACGGGGCTGTTTGTTCGGCCCCGTGGTCGCGGCGGCGGTGGTCGCAGATCCTCGGACCTTGCCCCAGTGGCGGCGTCTGGGGATTACCGATAGCAAAAAACTCTCTCCCCAACGGCGCCGGGCCTTGGTTCCAGCGATTAAGGAGCTAGCCCTCGCTTGGCATATCAGCTTCGCCGGGGTGGAGGAAATCGAAGTTCTGAATATCCGGTGGGCGGCGCTCCTAGCCATGAAACGGGCGGTTCTGGGGTTAACCCTCCCTCCGGACTGGTGTTTGGTGGACGGGCGGGACTTGATTCCTGATTTACCCTACCCGCAAACGGCGCTGATCCAGGGCGACCGGCGCTCCCCCGCCGTCGGCGCCGCCAGCATTTTGGCCAAGGTCTGGCGGGACGAGTTGCTGATCCGTCTAGAACGGCGCTTTCCGGGTTACGGCTTAGCCTCCCACAAAGGTTACGGCGTTCCCCAACACCGCCAAGCCATTCAAACTCTAGGGTTAACGCCCCTCCACCGTCGGCGCTTTTGTCGGGGGTTAACAGAATCCTAGGGCACGATGAGAACGGGACAGGGAGAGAGATTAATCACCCGATTGGTGACGCTTTCCGCGGCGCCCTCCTGGGTCAGCCCCAGACCCCGACAACCCATGACAATCAGATCGGCGCTCCGCTCGTCCGCGACGTCGCAGATGGTAAAAGAAGGCATTCCTTCAATTTCCACCGTTTCCGCTTCGATTGCCCGCTCGGCGAAGAAATTCTGGGCCGCCGCCAATAACTTAGCCACTCCTTCCGGGGAGGCCATCACCGTGGCGGGTTTTTCCCCCTCCGGCGCCGGTTTTTCCACCACCGACAACAAAATCAACCGACTGCCGTGGGCTTTAACCAAATCCGCCACCAGTTGGGCCGCCTCCCGGGCTTCTCGACTTTGATCAATGGGGAACAGAATTGTTTTAAACATAGCCTTTTGCCATAGATCTCATCCTTGTCTATTATCCCCCTTCCGGGTCGGCTCAGCGCCTAATCTCCCCAGCCCTCGGCGCTCCGGTCTGCCACGGGCCAATCTTCGTTGACGCCCCCCACCAGCAAGCGCCGCAGAGGGACGTATTCTTCGCTCAGACGGTAGAGCGCGTTGATCAAGGCGTCCACGGCGATGAGATCGCTCATGCCGAGGTCGAACCAACAGCGCCCCCAGCACTCCTTGTACTCAAATTCTCCCATGTTGTGCATCGGCGCCATCAGCGCCGAGCGGAGCCGGTCGCCGTCGTAGTCCAGGTAATTAAGATCCACCCCCGTTTCTTGAACTTGTAGATTTTCGGCGTTGAAGGCGCTCAATTTGCCCAGATAAAACCAGGCGTTAAAGACCTCCTCCACATACTCCCGCTCCGCCGGGGACGGCGCCGTCTCAAATTCCAGCCAAAACCAAATATCGAAGGGATTAAATTCCCGGAAGCTGATTTCCATAGCCGTCATGAACCCCACAAGCCAAAACATTCCCCAACTTACCACGGGGGGCGTCTCGCCTTTGCGACTCGCGCCGCCAAATCTCCCTCCCAAAGAGGGAGAAGGGGCCGAGAGAAAGGAAATACGCTGTCCGGTTTACTGGTTGCAAGTCGGGCGGGGTTTAGCTAAATTTCCCCTCCGCCATCAAGACGGCGCCGGTAACCAACGATTGAGCGCCAGGTTGACTCTGTAATTACTGAGCGATTTGCGGGCGCCGACCCAGGAGACCCGTCATCAAACGTAAGGCCAGCAGTTTCAGAGGAGCGATGCGGCGCAGGAGTTCTAAGCCCAGACGGCGCAGGAGCAGAAAGGGTAAAAAGCTATTGGAGAAAAAGCGGTTGAGGAAATCCGTAAAGGCCAGAATGACTAAATTCTCCGGGTAGCGCCAGGCTTCGTACTGTTTGAGAACCGAAAGTTGGCCAATGTCTAAACCCTGATGATGAGCGCCGAGAATCACCTCCGCCAGGGCGGCGCTGTCCCGAATGCCCAAATTTAAGCCCTGACCCCCCACAGGATGGCAACCGTGGGCGGCGTCCCCCGCCAGCGCCAAGCGGGGCTGGACGTAGCGCCGGGCCTGCATTAAGCGGACGGGAAAAAAGCGCCGGGGGCCGACCAATTCTAAGGCGCCAAAGCTTGGCCCCAGATGGGTTTGTAGCGCTTCAATAAAAGTCTCGGGATCAACCTGAACCATCGCCTGGGCTTCCGCCAAGGGAAGCGTCCAGACCACCTGAACCCGATTTCCCGGCAGGGGCAGAACCCCCATGGGGCCCGTTTGCCAGAAGCGCTCAAAGGCCGTGATATTTTGGGCCGCCTGATGTTGAACCGTGACGGCCACGCAGGCCTGGGGATAGCGCCAGCCCCGAGTTTGAATTCCCGCTAGGTTCCGAATTGGGGATTGGGCTCCGTCGGCGCCGACCAATAATTTAGCTTTAATCACTTCGGCGCTTTCTCCCCGCTCAAGGGTAATTTCCGTCCAGTCCCCTCCGGTCTGAAAACCCGTCACCCGGGCCGGACAAAACCAACGCAGATTCTCGGCGCCGTCTAGGAACGTTTGCAGGGTCGTTAAAATTTGCCGATGCTCCCCCACATAACCCAGATAGTCCCCCGTCAGTTCCTCGGCCCGGAAGGGGACGACGCCGGGGTAAAATCCGTCCGAGAGTTGAATGCGCTCAAATTTGCCCAAGTGGGGGAAAAGCGCGGGCCAGACGCCGACGCCTTCCCAGACGTGGGCGGAAAGAAGAGAAAGAGCGTAGGCCTGGGGCTTTTCCCGGCTCTGCTCCGGGGGAAGGGCTTCGATAATGGCGATCTTTAACCCCGAATCCTTCAGCGCCGCGGCCAGGGTCAGCCCGACAATTCCTCCCCCCACGATGGCGAGGTGAAAGTCGGCAATTTCGGCGGTTGGGGCGGAGGGAGTCATAGCGGTTGGGGTTTTAAAGACTAAGAAACAATTTGGACGAGAATTAAGCGTCCTCCCGAGATCTAAAGTATAAAAAGAACGCCTCGGCAAAAACAAGGCGCCGAAACCTTAGTTTTCGGTTTCCCTCCTTGGCGATGTCCTGAGCTTGACGAAGGAAGGGGCTAGGGGTGGGTTCTAACCCGGAGAGCTAACCCACCCTCCCCCGCACCCTCCCAAGAGCTACCCGAGCGCATCTCAGATTTGTCCATCGCTCTGTTTGCCCTCATCCCCCAGCTCCTTTTCCCAGAGCGGGAGAAGGGGAGTCAAAGTCCCTCTCCCCGGTTCCTGAGCTTGCCGAAGGAGGGAGAGGGATTTAAGGTGAGGGTCAAGCTTTGAGGCGTACTAGTTGCAAAAGCGAGATGTCCCCCTCCGACAAAGCGCTTTTGATGAGAAAGGAGAGGGATGTCAAAATCCCAGTTAAGGCGTCACTGTTCCGTCCTGTTTCAGACGATCGACAATTAAGGACGCCACGGTTTTCCCTAGCTCCAGTCCAAAGGTGTGATCGCTCCGGTAGTGAATCCCCGCCCAGAGGCGAGCCATGCCCGCGTTGTCCGCTAGATCTTCAAAATCGGAGACCAAGTCCGGGAAAAAGTAAGACAAAATGCCCAATCCGGCGCCGGCCACTGTGCTATGGCCCGCGGGGAAAGCGGGGTGGCGGGGCGTGCCGGGACTAGGAGACGGTTCTTTAACTAAGGCTCCATCCCCGGACGCGGCGGCGTTGGCTTTAAAGTTATAAAGAACGCTGACCCGCGGATCAGCTTGCCAAGGACGGGGACGGCATTGGGTTCGGGCGTCGCGCCATTTGTAATACCAAGCGCCGAGAAAAGCGCCGTAAATCGCGCAATCTAGGGCGCACCAGACCCGGGCCTGCCGGGGGGGACTCCAGCCGGATTGGGGGAGGAGATAATTAAGAGCTTGGCGATCCGCTAAACCGGGGGTTTCCGACTCAAACCAGCGGGCCAATTCCCGACCGGTGCGAATGACGGGTTCCGTCTCCGGGGTCAACCGGTTATAAACCGCGCCGTAGGGTTGGGGTCGCAGTTGTAAAAAACGGCTAATGGCCCGGCGCTTGCCGGGGGCGTACAGCGCCGAGGGGTCGTCCCGCAGTTGGGACAGTTCGATCAACTCGTCAATTTCCGCCCGCCCTTCAGGACTATCCGGCGCCGGGTAAGTTAAATCCACGCCCCGAGCTTCGACGGCGCAGATAATTTCTTCCAGGGACGGCACTCGGGGTAAAAATTGACTCTCGCCCCAGACGGAAGCGTCCGCTTGCACTCGATTAGGCGGTAGGGCGCAATTATCGGGAATATCGCGCTTGTTGGGGTTATTCATAACGACGTAATCCTTAAATTTATTCTGAACGCAAGCATATTGTTTTTTGAGAAAGATCCAAGATTTCTTAAGCTTTTTTTAAGATCAAGTATTTTTACCTATACGAATGCTCCAAATACTTGATCCCCGCTTATCTCTAGCGCGGCATACTGACGCCAATGTGATGGTTGCCGAAACCCTCGGTTAACCAATGTGGAGGGGATCGACGTCGACGGAGAGATAAACCCCTTCGGCACAGAGCGCCCGTAGCGAGGATAAATCCAAGTTAAAGGTTAAATCGGCGGGATACTTTAACAGCAAATGCCAGCGGAACCAATCCGCGACCCGCAGAATACTAGCCGGCGCCGGCCCCAAAAGTTCTACCCTTGGCGGTAGCGTCGCGGTTAAGGTCTCGGCGAGCTTTGCGGCGCTTTCCGCCACTTGCTCCCCCCGGCGCCCCGTTAACCGCAGAACCAAGAGGCGGCCGTAGGGGGGATAGCCCAATCCCCGGCGCTCCGGCAGTTCCCGCTGGATAAAAGCGCCGTAATCGTGGGTTTTAACCGCTTGAATGACGGGATGGTGGGGCGTATAGGTTTGCAGAATCACCCGCCCCGGCTCCGCCCCCCGTCCGGCCCGCCCCGCCACCTGGGTCAAAGTTTGAAAAGCTCGCTCCCCGGCGCTGTAATCGGCGAAGTTCAATAAACTATCGGCGGCCACAATCCCCACTAGGGTCACCTGGGCGACGTCCAACCCCTTGGCGATCATCTGGGTTCCCACTAAAATATCCGCTTCTCCCCGTTTAAAGGCGTCCAACAAGCGCCGGTGCTCTCCCTTTTTTTGGGTGGTGTCGCTATCAAACCGGAGCCAGCGCAGATGGGGAAATTGTTCCGTCAGCGCCTCCGTCACTTTTTGGGTGCCGGCGCCGAAAAATTTCAGGTAGGGGGACTGACACTCGGGGCAACGTTGGGGCTGGGCTTGGCTAAAGTTGCAGTAATGGCAACGGAGAAGTTGATAAGCGCCGCTTTGGCTGTAGTGGTAGGAGAGGGAGACGTCGCAGTGGGGACACTCCAGGACGGCGCCGCAACTGCGACAAGAAACAAAAGTGCTATGGCCCCGGCGGTTGACAAAGAGAATGGCCTGCTCTTGACCGGGAACGAGATTTTCTAACGCCTCCTGTAGAGCGCGGCTAAAGATGGAGCGGTTGCCCGCCCGCAACTCCTGTCGCAGATCCGCCACTTCGATGGGAGGCAGGGGGCGATTTTCCACCCGTTGGGGCAGGCTTAGGTAATGGCTCCGGTCGGCGCTTTGGGACTGAAGCCAAGCCTCTAGGGAAGGGGTGGCGGAGCCGAGGATCAGGGGACAATTTTCCAGTTGGGCCCGGCGCTGGGCAACAGTTCGGGCATGGTAGGTCGGCGCCGGTTGGCTTTGTTTAAAACTGCCGTCGTGTTCTTCGTCGAGGATGATTAATCCCAAATTGGGTAGGGGGGCGAAAACGGCGGAACGGGTGCCCACCACCACCTGGGCTTGGTTGAGCAACATGGCTCGCCAAGTGTCGTAGCGTTCCCCGCTGTTAAGGGCGCTGTGATAGACGGAAACCCTATTGCCGAAACGGGCCCGGAACCGGTCCATCAGTTGGGGGGTTAGACCGATTTCCGGCGCGAGCACGAGGACGGATTTTCCTTGTTTTAGCAAAGGGGCGATGACCTGAAGATAAACTTCTGTTTTTCCCGAGCCAGTGACGCCGTGGAGCAGGGAGATTTGATACCCCCGTTGGTTTAAAAGCTGATCCAGCGCCGTTTGTTGGTGGGGAGTTAAAGTCCGGGGCGCGTCGGCTTGAATCTCAGGTTGGGAGAGGAACCGTAATTGCTCGGCGCTGGTAATGCTCACATAACCCCGTTTGGCTAAGGTTTCCGCCACAGAGGAAGAGCAATTCGCCTCTTGAATCAGACGGCCGAGGGGTAATTCGCCGTTATGTTTTCTCAGGATCGCTAGCAGTTCCTCCTGTTTTTTAGATAATCCGTCTGGTTGGGTTTCCGTTAAGAGGCTGACTAACTTTTGGGTTTTCGGTTTCGGCGCCGAGGGGAAGTCGAGGTAACTCTCGATCCAGCCCCGTTTGAGTAAATCCTGAGCTCCTTTAGGGATATTTTTCACCTTTTGCCCTAGGTGGCGGTAACTCAAATCTCCTGTTTTAGACGCTAGGAGTAACTCCAAAATTTCCCGAGCCGGTCGTTGGGCGGGTTGACTGAGAAATAAGCGCCAATCCTGGGGAATTTGTTCCCGGTTGACTAATCTTAAGCGCCGTTGAGATTTGGCCAATAAACCGGGAGGAAAAGCCAAGCGAGCCACCGTCGCCAGATCGCTGTAATAGTATTCCGCCACCCAATGGAGCAAGAGCCAAAAGCGGGAGGGGAAAAAGCCCCGAAAAACCACGTCTAAAATGGGGCGAATTTGGGACGGCTCTAACCCCGCGGGCAAACGCTCCCGGCGCCCGATGACGATGCCCCCTAGAACTTGAGAATTAAAAGGAACAGAGACAATATCCCCCTCCATCGGGGCTAATTCCGGCGGGGCGCTGTAGGTAAAGATCTTTTCCTCTAGGGGAATATCTACTAAAACATCCACCCAGGGTGTTCCAGTCGTCGAATCGTAGGTAAACCCCAATTCCGCTATCTCAGTCGGCGCTGTCACCTTCGTTACTCCCGCAAAGTCCAATCGTTATCCTAGCGGAAGCGGTTAGCGAAAAAACTGCGCGGTTCCGGCGCCGGCTGGGAGAAACTATATTTATTCCTTCTGCATCATCATGACCTTCTCCATCATCATGACCGGCGGACTTTCCCCCCAAGAGTTAGCCGACCTCCGGGCCGCTTTAGCCCGTTTTCCAGAGATTGCGGAAGCTTACCTCTTTGGCTCTCGCGCCAGGGGCGACCACAAACCCCGCTCCGATATTGACCTTGCCGTCAAAGCGCCGGCGCTAGCCCCCGAGATCCTAGCGGCGCTGGCGGACTACCTCAACGAAGAAACCCTCTTGCCCTACTTTATCGATCTCGTTCACTACGAGGCGCTGGAGGACGCTCAGCTCAAGGAGCGTGTCGATGCCCAGGGCGTGAAAATCTACTCTGGGGAACCGGAAACCTCGGATTTTAAGCCGAGCGCCGTCGAAAGTTTTACAATGGGGTCTTGATTGTTCCCGGACTTAGCCGGAGTCTTTCCCAAAGCGCCATGCTCAACCCAGATTTAGCGGCCATCGAACTGTCCGCCGACGACTACCAACGTTATTCTCGCCACATCATTCTGCCGGAAGTGGGCCTAGAGGGCCAAAAACGCATCAAAGCCGCCAGCGTCCTCTGCGTGGGCACCGGGGGCCTCGGCTCGCCGCTCCTGCTCTATCTCGCCGCCGCCGGGGTGGGCCGCATCGGCATTGTGGATTTTGATATTGTCGATCACTCCAACCTCCAACGCCAGATTATCCACGGCACCTCCTGGGTGGGCAAACCCAAAATCGCCTCCGCTAAAAATCGGATTTTGGAAATCAACCCCTACTGTCAGGTGGACCTCTACGAAACCCAACTGAGCGCCGCCAACGCCCTCGACATCTTGGCGCCCTACGATATTGTCATCGACGGCACCGATAATTTCCCCACCCGCTACCTCACCAACGACGCCTGCGTCTTGTTGAATAAACCCAACGTTTACGGCTCCATCTTTCGCTTTGAAGGACAAGCCACCGTCTTCAACTACCAGGACGGCCCCAACTACCGGGATCTCTACCCCGAGCCGCCGCCGCCGGGGATGGTGCCCTCCTGCGCGGAAGGGGGCGTTTTGGGCGTCCTTCCCGGTATCGTCGGCACGATCCAAGCCACGGAGGCCCTGAAAATTATCCTCGGAGCGCCGAATACCCTCAGCGGTCGCCTCTTGCTGTTTAACGCCTGGGAGATGAAATTCCGGGAGTTGAAACTACGCCCCAACCCCGAGCGGCCGGTGATTACGGAATTGATCGACTACGACCAATTCTGCGGCATTCCCCAGGCCAAAGCCGCCGAAGAGGCTCAAAAAGCGGCGCTGGCGGAGATGACGGTGCTGGAACTGAAGGCACTGGTGGATCAGGGCTTGCCCAATACCCTACTCATCGACGTCCGCAATCCCAACGAGCACGATATCGCCCGCATTCCCGGCGCCGTTTTAATCCCCCTGCCGGACATTGAAGCCGGCCCCGGCGTGGAAAAAGTCCGCTCTTTGCTCAACGGTCACCAGCTCGTCGCCCACTGCAAGATGGGCGGGCGCTCCGCCAAGGCGCTGGGCATTCTTCGGGAGGCCGGTATTGAAGGGATCAACGTCAAGGGCGGCATCGCCGCCTGGAGTCAGGAAGTCGATCCCAGCGTCACTCAGTACTAAAACAATCCTCCTTAAAGTTGTTCTCCCTCAAGCCATAGAGTCTTATGTCCCTTGCGCCCGTCCAGGTGATCGGCGGCGGTCTGGCCGGCGCCGAAGCGGCTTGGCAAATTGCCCAGGCCGGAGTTCCGGTAATCCTTTGGGAAATGCGTCCCCAGCGCCGGAGTCCAGCCCACCATAGCGACCAGTTGGGGGAGTTGGTTTGCAGTAATTCCTTCGGCGCTTTAGCGACGGACCGGGCCGCGGGTCTGCTCCAGGAGGAATTACGGCGCTTGGGTTCCCTCGTGATTCAAACGGCGGACGAGCACGCCGTGCCCGCGGGAGGCGCCCTGGCGGTGGACCGGGGCGTTTTTAGCCAAACCTTGACGGAAACTTTAGAGCGCCATCCCCTCGTCGACCTGCGGCGGGGAGAAATCACCCAAATTCCCCAGGACGGCGTCGCGGTTTTAGCCACCGGCCCCCTCACCAGTCCGGCGCTGACGGAGGATTTGCGGCGCTTTACCGGGTTGGAGTACTTGAGTTTTTTCGACGCCGCCAGCCCCATTGTGGTCGGAGAATCCATTAACCGAGACGTCGCCTTTTTAGCCTCCCGCTACGACCGGGGAGAAGCGGCCTATCTAAACTGCCCCTTTACCCAGGAACAATACCGGCGCTTTTGGCAGGCGCTTTGCGAGGGAGAACAGGCGGAATTAAAGGATTTTGAGCGGGAAACGGCCCAGTTTTTTGAAGGGTGTCTTCCCATTGAGGAATTAGCCCGGCGGGGGGAGGACACCATGCGCTACGGGCCTCTGAAACCCGTGGGACTCTTTGATAGCCGACTGGGGGACTTTCGCGATCCCGAAAATCGCCGGCGCCGCCCCTACGCCGTGGCCCAACTGCGGCAGGAAGATAAAGCGGGGCAACTTTGGAACTTGGTGGGTTTCCAGACCAATTTGAAATGGGGGGAGCAAAAGCGAATTTTTTCCCTGATTCCAGGTTTGGAAACAGCGGAGTTTGTGCGGATGGGGGTCATGCACCGCAATACTTTTATTAATTCTCCCCAACTGCTGAGCCCGGATTTGGCCTTCCGGCGCCGTCCCAATCTCTTAGCTTGCGGACAACTCATCGGCACCGAGGGTTACGCCGCCGCGGTGGCGGGGGGCTGGTTGGCGGGAACCAACGCCGCCCGTCGGGTGTTGGGGCAAGATCCCCTGGTTTTACCCCCCGAGACCTTAATGGGCGCTCTCTTTGCCTTCATTAGCGGCGCCGACGCCAAACATTTCCAACCCATGCCCCCCAATTTCGGCATTTTGCCTCCCTTATCCCAACCGGCCCGGGGTAAACGGGAGCGCCACGGTCAGTACCGAGACCGGGCCCTAACGGCGCTAGGCTCTGTAACGCCGAACGCTTTGTCGAGCAATTAATCCAATGCTCAAAATAACGAAAAACAAGAAGAAGAGGCGAAAAGTAAGCCATACGCCATATGGCCCTCTTGGGATTGTTATATAGCGGTTTGCAGACGGGTGAGAACGATGTTTGTTTGCCCTCATCCCCCAGCCCCTTCTCCCAATTCTGGGAGAAGGGGAGCCAAAACCCTCTTTATATCTAGGTTTTAAGTCCCTCTCCCCGGTTCCTGAGCTTGTCGAAGGAGGGAGAGGGATTTAGGGGAAGTCAAGCCCCGCCCAGCACCGTATAACTCCGCTAACAGATCCGCTCTAAGTCTGACTGGGTAAAGGTTTAGGAAAACGTAAGGTTTTATTAACGCTGTATAACACGTTTTCCCGATTCCAGTAAACTCAGTTGCCGTAAGCGTCGCCGGGATTGTCTCCTTGGCGTTATGTCGCCCAACAGCGCCCTATGACCTTTAGATTTAAGTGTTTTCAAGGGTGAAAGAGGCGTGAAACGCACCCTACAAGATCGGCAATCGCACTCATTTTTATGGTGTATAAGCTTCACTGCGATGGGCAATCGCCACAACCAACACCTGAACCAATTTATTATCTACGGAATAAAGCACCCTGTAGTCCCCAATACGGTAGCGATAGTAGCCCGCATAATCTCCCTTGAGGGCTTTGATATTAGGATGTGAACGGGGAGTTTGCTCTAGCTGTTGCAAACATCGAGCAATTTTCTTTGCTAAAGCTTTATCGGCATTGACATAAACTTTTTGGGCATCGGGGTGAAGAAGAACTTCATACATCAGAGCGAAGGTTTCTCCAACTAGTGTACTGGGCTTTAGGGGTTGCTTGATTTTGCTTAACTCGCTCTAGCAATCCAGGAATTGCCAAAAGTTCTTGGGTCGCAGTTTCGCTTTCAGCGTTTGCTAAGTAAGCGGCAAAATCAGTAAGCACCCGTAATCGCTCTGGCGATAGTTGCTTGAGTGACTCATTAAGCTGGCGTTGTAACTCCGTTACGGATATTACAACCATCGACTCCGTATCATCCATTGGGGAATTATCTGTAGAATTCACGGTCATGACGACTTGGCAAGTTCAACGTTTACTGTCCATTATGCCATCTCATCGTCATCGTACATGGGCGCGCCTGCAATGAGTCTAAGCTTATATAGCTCACTGTAAATAGTGAAGAAGTATGATAGGTGATCGCTTGATACTCTAGGGCGCTGGATAGGAAAAACAATGATTCCTTGCTCACCTAGGAGATTTTAGCTCTGTTTTTCGGGGGAGTCAATCCCCGACCAGCGCCGTTTTATAGAAGATAGCGCCGACCAACGCCGCCATAGGGCTATAACCAATCTTTCTCAATACGACCGGCGCCGTTAACACGACTCAAAACCGGCATCGGATAAAATTTGTGTTCAGGGGATTGCTAAAATACTAGGATAGAGCTTAGAAATCAACAACTTATGCTTAATGACTCCCTAATTATTAGCGTTTCTTCTGAAATCATGGGCGGCACGCCAGTATTTCGGGGAACACGAGTTCCCATCCAGACACTTCTAGATTATCTTAAGGCGGGTGAATCCATAGATGATTTTTTAGATGGATTTCCAACTGTGACTAGAGAGCAGGTCATTGTCTTTTTGGAAGAGGCAGGAAAACAGCTTATTAGCATGGCGGCATAACATGAAAATCTTGTTAGATGAGTGTATTGATCGCAGGCTAGCCAGAGAGCTTGTCGGCTATGATGTGAAAACTGTTCCACAAATGGGATGGGCAGGAGTCAAAAACGGTCAGCTTCTCAACTTTGCGGAAGCGGAATTCGACATTTTCATCACAGTTGATCGAAATCTATCATTTCAACAAAATTTGCCACAATTTGATATTGGAGTAATTGTTTTATATTCAGCATCTAATCGTTTAGCGGATTTGAAGCCTCTAGCGCCTAAAATATTAACTGCTCTAGCTATTTCAACAAAAGGAAAAGTTATTATAGTCGAAGGCTAGAAATATTTATAATCTGTGTCAGCGCCGTTAACACAATTCAACACCAGCGCCGTTTTATAGAAGATAGCGCCGATTGTCCAGCGCCACCAAGGATAATAACCAATCGTTACCAAAACTACCGGCGCCGTTAAAGCAGTTCAGAAAAGGTAATGATTTGTTAGAAGCTATAAATTATTAATGAACTCTTCAACCATGACTTGGGCTTGTTTCAAAATGCCACTTAATGTGCCAACTTTTAATTCCCGATGAACAGGAACAATACAACCAATCGTACCTTTTTCGGTTTCTTTCTTCATCACAACATGACTACCTGTTTGACGAATTTGCTCGAAGCCTAAACGTTCAAGAGAGCGAATTACTTGCTTACTTGAGATTCGTGGCAATTTAGGCATAACTAACTTCAATACTGGTCACGAATCTAGGAGATGTTTCTGGCAAGGAAAATTCCTCTAGGTAAAGCCTTGTGGCTTCTTTTAACCCTGCGATTGCTTGCTCAATTGTTTCTCCCTGATCTACTGTGCCAACTTCTGGACATTCGGCAACGTACATATCATCTTCCTTGTATAAGATAACTGTAAAGATTCGGTTTTTCATTATATTTTTGCCTTAAGTATTCTATATTTATGGATTGAGAAAAATATTTATGATGCTTGTGCTCAAGATGTGTGGTAAGCGACTGTGCAACATGTTAGGGTATTGGCTATTGCAAAGTAACAGTTTTTCGAGTATTAGAGATACTTTAGCGCCGTTTTTAGGGGGAGTCAATCCCCGCCCAGCGCCGATTAGCATCGGCGCTGTATAACTCCGCTAGACGATCCGCTCTAAGTCTGACTGGGTAAGGGTTTAGAAAAATGTAAAGTTTTATTAACGCCGCATAACATGCTTCCCCGATTCCAGTAAACTAAAGTTACCGTAAACCTCGCCGGGATTGTCTCCTTGGCGTTATGCCGCCCGACAGCGCTCTATGACCTTTAGATTTAAGGGGTTTCAAAAGGCGAAAGGTGCGTGGGACGCACCCTAACAAGATCGGCGATCGCACTAAAATTGAGCTGACAGTATTTCCGAGCGAGGCGAGGAATCTGCGTATCTTTCCCATCGAGGCGGCAGTATTCCCGGTCGATCGGGTGGTTGGGGACGGTCGAATATCCCACTTGAGGTTCGGAAACGTCCGAATACTTCTAAGCCACCTATCACGTATATCTCGTCTCGGTCTGTTCGTGCTTGTCGCCTGTTCCGAACTCCACGCGGTTTATCCTCATCAAGAACATCTCGTGCCACTCTTGTGGATGTTTCTATGAGAGGAGTGGGAGACTCAAAAGGGGAAGAAAAAAAAGTAAAAAGTAGATCATCACCACGTCTCTCACCTCTTACAATCCCTCCACCGCCATCATATCCCCACACTTCAATTCTAATTCGGTGCGAAAGAAAGTCAATTCCACGATCCACATCAACTGGGACTCCCCAGACTATTCTAAATGTAGTTGAGATTGTCGCCATTTCTTCATCATCAAGGCGAACACCAAGAGTAGGAAGAAAGTCGGTCATGAATCGTCCCATTTTTCAAGTCCTCGGAGACAACCAAAAAAATATATTAAGTGTTGACAAGCCATTTTTAGCACATCCTAGCGCCGATTGCCCAGCATCGCCATAAGATTTTAACAAATCTTTACCCAAACCAGTAGCGCCGTCATTCAGTCAGACTAGACCCCAGTGCCGGGAGTTTGCCAGCGCCAAAAGCGCCGGTTACCCTAGGGAGAGAGGGTTTGCGCCCGTAAAACAGAACATTACAACCCATTCTTCGCCCTCCCTATGCTTGCCACCGTTAGCTACCGCGAACTTGTCCAAAGCCAACGCGCCTACTTTAATAGTGGCGCCACCAAACCCCTAGCCTTTCGCCAGGCTCAACTGCGAAAACTGCGGGAGGCGATCCAGCGCCGTCAGGAGGACATTATCCAGGCGCTCCGCCAGGATCTCGGGAAACCGCAATTTGAAAGCTATTTGGTAGAAATCTACGGCTCCCTCAAAGAAATCGATTACGCCATCAAAAACCTGCCCCGCTGGCTCAAACCCCAACGGGTCAAAGTCGGCGCCGAAGTTTGGCCCAGTTCCGCCCAGATTTATGCCGATCCCCTGGGGGTAGTTTTAGTGATTAGCCCCTGGAACTATCCCTTTTCCCTGGCTATTGCGCCCCTAGTCGGCGCCCTGGCGGCGGGGAACTGCGCCGTGTTGAAACCCTCAGAGGCCAGCGCCGCCACCTCCCGGATTTTGGCGGAACTCCTCAACGACGCCTTTCCCCCGGACTATCTCTATGTGGCGGAAGGGGACGCGGAAATCAGCCAGGCGCTTTTGCGGGAAAAATTCGACCATATTTTCTTTACCGGCGGCACGCGGATTGGGCAAATCGTTATGGAGGCGGCGGCCCGGCAGTTGACGCCCGTCACCTTAGAACTCGGCGGTAAAAGCCCCTGCATTGTCGCCCCGGAGATTGACCTCAAGGAAACCGCCAAACGGATTATTTGGGGGAAATTTTTAAACGCCGGTCAGACCTGCATCGCCCCGGATTACCTGCTGGTGCAAGAAGACGTTCTGCCCCGACTCCTGCCGGCGCTTCAGCAGACCTTAACCGAATTTTACGGCGCCGACCCGGCCCAGAGTCCCGACTACGGCCGCATGATCAATGACCGTCAGTTTGAACGCCTAGTCAGTCTGTTGGGGGAAGGGGAGATCCTGACCGGCGGGCAGTATGACCGAGACAGCCGTTACCTGGCGCCGACCTTAATGGTGAACCCGAATCTAGAGGGCCCCTTAATGACGGAGGAAATCTTTGGCCCGATTTTACCGATCCTGACCTACCGGAAGTTAGACGAAGCCATCGCCTTTGTTAACGCCCGCCCCAAACCCCTGGCGCTTTACCTCTTCTCCCGCGACCGTTCCGATCAAGAGCAGGTTTTAAGCCAAACCAGCGCCGGGGGAGTCTGCTTAAATGACACCATCCTCCAGGTCGGGGTGATTGAAATGCCCTTCGGCGGCGTCGGCCCCAGCGGCATCGGCGCTTACCACGGTAAACACAGTTTCGACACCTTCAGCCACGCTAAAAGCGTCCTCAACAAACCCTTCTGGGGCGAGTTCAACCTACGCTTTCCTCCCTACGGCAATAAATTAGAACAAGTGCGGAAACTCTTCCGTTAATGCCCAACCCCGCCCCCAGGGGAGCTTCGCCCTATACTGGGGAGCGATAAAACCTTTAACGTCGGTCTTGGATATGGAATTGCTCTATGACTACGCCTGGTTGATTCCCGTCTTCCCGCTCCTGGGAGCGGCGCTGGTGGGCGTCGGCCTGATTTCTTTTAATCAAATCACTAACCGTCTGCGGCAGATTAACGCCGTCTTTATCATCGCCTGTCTCGGCGCTTCCCTGACCCTCTCGGTGGCCTTGCTCTGGAGCCAGATCCAGGGCCACGCCAGCTACGCCTACGGCTTTGAATGGGCCAGCGCCGGCGAGTTCCGCCTCCAGATGGGCTATGTGGTGGATCATCTCAGCGCCTTGATGCTGGTGATTGTGACCACCGTGGCCTTTTTGGTGATGATCTACACCGACGGCTACATGGCCCACGACCCCGGCTACGTCCGCTTTTACGCCTACCTGAGCCTCTTCGCCTCCTCCATGCTGGGGCTGGTGATTAGTCCCAACCTGGTGCAGGTCTATATTTTTTGGGAACTGGTGGGGATGTGCTCCTACCTGCTGATTGGCTTCTGGTATGACCGCAAGGCGGCGGCGGACGCTTGTCAAAAGGCCTTTGTCACCAACCGTGTGGGGGACTTTGGTCTCCTGCTGGGGATTTTGGGACTTTACTGGGCCACCCAGAGTTTTGATTTTGGCGAAATCGGCGCCCGTTTACAGGATCTAGTCAATACCGGCGCTCTAAGCGGCGCCGTGGCGGCCTTCCTAGCGGTGTTAATTTTCCTCGGCCCCGTGGCCAAATCGGCCCAGTTCCCTCTCCATGTTTGGTTGCCGGACGCCATGGAAGGCCCCACCCCCATTTCGGCGCTGATCCACGCCGCCACCATGGTGGCCGCGGGCGTCTTTTTAATCGCCCGTATGTACCCGGTCTTTGAACCCATTCCCGCGGCCATGGATGTCATCGCCTGGACCGGTTGTTTTACCGCCTTCCTCGGCGCCACCATCGCCTTAACCCAGAACGATATTAAAAAGGGCTTAGCCTATTCCACCATTTCCCAGTTGGGTTACATGGTCATGGCCATGGGTATCGGCGCCTATTCCGCCGGTCTCTTTCACCTGATGACCCACGCCTACTTTAAAGCCATGCTCTTCCTCTGCTCCGGCTCCGTCATTCACGGGATGGAAGGGGTGGTGGGTCATGATCCGGTGTTGGCCCAGGATATGCGGGTCATGGGGGGCTTGCGGAAATATATGCCCATCACCTCCGCCACCTTCCTCATCGGCACCCTAGCCATCTGCGGCATCCCCCCCTTCGCCGGTTTTTGGTCTAAGGACGAAATTCTTGGCCTCGCCTTCGGCGCCAACCCGGCGCTGTGGCTAGTGGGTTGGGGCACCGCGGGCCTAACGGCTTTCTATATGTTCCGCATGTATTTTCTGACCTTTGAAGGCGGCTTCCGGGGCAACGACCAGGGCAAAAAAGACGAGGTGATGGCCTTCTACGGCCTGCCCTCCTCGGAAAGTCACGGTCACCACGGCCACGACCCCCACGAATCCCCCTGGACCATGACCCTGCCCCTGATGGCGCTGGCGGTTCCCTCCGTTCTCATCGGTCTGGTGGGGCGCCCCTGGGCCAACCAATTTGAAGCCTTTATTTCAGCGCCGGGGGAAGTCCTGGAACCCCTCGGGGAATTTGACTGGTCGGAGTTTTACGTTATGGCCGGCAGTTCCATCGGCGTCGGTCTGATTGGTATTAGCCTCGCGATTCTCATGTACCGTCAGGGTAAAATCGACCCCGCTACCATTGCCAACCGTTTTCCGGCGCTGTACCGCTTTTCCCTCAATAAATGGTACTTCGACGACCTCTACGACCGGGTCTTTGTCCAGGGTTCTCGCCGTCTGGCCCGGCAGATCATGGAAGTGGACTACAAAGTCATCGACGGCGCCGTTAACCTCACCGGTTTAGTGACCCTAGTGAGCGGCGAAGGGTTGAAATACCTGGAAAACGGCCGGGCCCAGTTCTACGCCCTCATCGTCTTTGCGGCGGTTTTGGGATTCGTGATTGTCTTTAGCGTCGCTTAGGGAGTTTGTCTTCCGAGACGGGGAAGCGCAAGCCTGTCGGCGTCTCGGTTTTCAGTCCCTCTCCCTCTGTGGGAGAGGGCTGAGCGCCTCGGCTGGAGCGATAAGCGCGGACTTCTCTAATCACCCGCAACAGCCTTGGAGAGAGTAGACTGGCGCCTTCTTTCTTTTTGTCTTAAATTGCGTCCTAGAGCACAAACCCCACTTCCTGATGGCAAGATCCCCAAGCCTTTATTAAACCCCAGAGATTAAATATTGAGCATTGACGGCGCCAATTGGGCATTTGGCGGTTTTTTCTATAAAATCCTCACAATTAGCCTTGTTCATGAAGGCGCCGCTATTTCCATTCTCTGGTGGATGTTGAATAAGAAAAAAGAAAACTCTAGCAGAGATGAAAAAAGGCCTTCTATGGAGGAGACGCTCAAAATTTTTCCCTCTGCGCGGATTCGTTGCTTGGGTGGCGACCGCGAGTTTATCGGTCAAGCTTGGCTACGGTATCTTTTGCTCGAACCTTCAATGGCTTGCTGTTTAAGAATTCAGGCTACGGACAAGATGGGGCGTAATGGAAAGCTTTTGTAGACACTTTTTACGGAGGAGTCAACCACCGCTTTTCTATATCGTCGGCGCTTAAGGGTTTGGCGAAAAAATATCCCTGCCCATATTCACAGTCTAATTGTTTAAGGTACTGAAGTTGACGTTGATTTTCAATCCCTTCCGCCGTGACGGATAGACCTAATTGTTGAGCGAGAGAAACAATACTATTAATTACAGAATTTTTGCGTTGATTGACTTCAATATTCTTAACGAAAGATTGATCAATTTTAAGATTATCTATGGCGAAACGGTGTAAATAACCAAGGGAAGAGTATCCTGTTCCAAAGTCGTCAAGACTGATTTGTAAACCCCGGTCTCGGACTTTTTCCGTTAATTCAACAGCCTGTTCAGGATTTTCAATAACGGCGCTTTCGGTGATTTCTAGCTTAATCAAAGTTGGATTGACCCGAGTTTCCGTCAGAACCCAATCAATATCCGCCAAGAGCGTGGCGGAGGCAAATTGACGAGCGGAAAAATTGACGCTCATCGTTAAATTATTCCAGCCAAGGTTATGCCACTGGTTTAATTGTAAGCAAGCCATTTGAAAAATTAAGATACCTACGGGCATGATTAAGCCAGAACTTTCTAGAGCCGGAATAAATAAGCCGGGAGAGACCATACCGAGTTGAGGATGTCGCCAACGGACGAGCGATTCAAATCCTGCTAAAGTTTGAGAATTAAGATCAATAATAGGTTGATAATAATTAATAAATTCCTGACGTTTAAGCGCCTGCTTTAATTGATTTTCTAAGGTTAAATAGTCGATTCTACATTCCGCAGGTCGATGCTCAATCGTATAAAATATGAAGGCATTTAGGGAGGCATGGGACTCAGTGAGCGTAAAAGTAGAAAACCTAGATCATCTGGGAATCGTGGCAGGCATCATCGATAAAATAGGTTTAGT
>WGLZ01000034.1 GCA_016471375.1 Cyanobacteria bacterium RI_101 | reverse complement strand
GAGAAAAAGACGGCGCTCCCCTGTCCTTAACCAACAAAAAAAGACCGTTCCGCACCACCAGCGCCGTGCCCCTGATTCTTGGCATGATTCAAACCCTAGAGATTAAACAATATACTAGCGCCGGTTCCCCCCGATTTTGTCCCCCGCCCGGCAGAGAAAAAGACGGCGCTATTGACCATTGAATCGCGATGCTGTAGTGATCGGTCATAAGGATTTACTTATCTAGATTTTGGAGATCTTGCAGAGATAAAGCGGTTCCGCTTCTTCGTATTTCCCTTGAGCGCAATAGGCGCTATTTGGTTTATCTAGCAATACCCTGGGGAAGGGGTAGCGATTTACCGCGCGCTATGTAGTCTTCGATCAGCAAATCTAGGACTTCAAGGGCATTTTGCAGGGCGGCATGATAGGTTTCGCCGTGGGTATGGGCGTAGGGACCAAATTCGGGGAGATGGGCGATAAATTTGCGGTCTTCGTCCGACCATTGAATCGTAATGCTGTAGTGATGGGTCATGGGGGTTTACTCATCTAGATTTTGGAGATCTTGCAGGGCGCTTTTGACATCTCGTTCTTGATAGCGATCGGCGTCAGCGCCGTCTTTGCCAGATAGCGTCAAGCTGTAGGAAAGTCGAGGATGACTCCAAACGGTATGACTACCTTTGCCAGAACGATAGCTAAATCCCGCTTTTAATAGAGCCGATTTGAGTTCTCGTATTTTTTTAGGCATGTGCTGTCTGCTGAAGTAATTTTATTATGGCGCCGGAGAGGTTAGAAAGCATCATCGAAACTTGAGCATTATCGCCAAAAATAGAACCTTCAATTCCAGTTTGCTTAAGTTTATCATTCATAGACTAGGGAAAATAACGATAAATTTCTTTGCGGTGTAAAACTTGAACCAAAGCAACAACATTGTCTTTTACATAAATGCCTAAACGATAATCTCCTACTTTGAGCCGATAAAAATTAGGGTTGCCTTGAATCGCCTTGATATTTCTCAGTTCAGAAAAGCTAGAAGCTCCCTCTAACTCCATAACAATAGCTTCGATTCTTTGGCGTAACTTACGATCTTTAACAGCGTGTAAATCTCGGAGAAAGAGACGACGAAATTCAACCTGCATGATTTACTCTGCTAATAACGCAAATACCTCTTCACGACTAACATTTTCATCGTCAAGACCTTCTTCTATCGCTCTCGCTAGAGCAATATCTTCCATCACTTCATAGATTAAGTCCCGTAAAGTTTCTCGGTCTTGAATCAATAACTCTTGTAATACTTCCCTTACGAGAGGCTTGAGATCTTGAGTTTGAGTTTCGAGCATAGTTATCTCCTAAAGAATGGTTTGATTTAACTTAATTGTAGCCTTTCCGGCAATTTTACTATCCCTGACCCGATTTGTTCCGTTGTTGCCTGGGATTGACCGCCGATCCGTTGCTCGATTTCCGTCTCTAGCTCATTTGATTCAAAATTATTTAAGCCAATTTGACTGATTTGCCCTGCTTGGATTTGTCGTCCTAAAATTTGTAACTCTTCCGCAAAAAGAGGATCTTCGTCCAAAACCACCTCTAAATTTTTCGTCACCGTTTCTATCCCGGCGCTGTCGCCCGCTTCCAACTTCGCCAGAGCCTCATTAACTTTAGACGATTTTCCCGTCAACCGCGCCTTAATCTTACCCCACAAAACCGGAATTTTCGCCGCCGCCTCCGCCGTAAACCGCTTAGCCAAATCGCCGGCGCCGGATTTAAAAAACTCTTGAATTGCTAGGGTGACAAGTATGGTTGTCGTCAAAGGATCAGTCATCATTAACTCCCTAAGCAAAGGACAAAAGCGAGGATTGCCTAATTATAAAACAAAAAATTTACACTGGCGATTGCTCCATCTCAACTGTGCAAACTTCTGAGAACGATTTTTGTGTGCCTTCATCCCCTTCGACTGCGCTCAGGGTATCACCCTGCCCCTTCTCCTAGAGCGAGGGAAGGAGAGCCAAATATAGTTACGTAGCAGGCCTCAGTGGATAAAGACAGGATTAAGGAGTCCGTAGAAGAGGGAAGAATCCCCCGAAACCAACGAGTCGCCTGTGCGGCGCTAGCGCCGGTTCCCCCCGATTTTGTCCTCCGCCCGGCAGAGAAAAAGACGGCGCTCGGAGAGACGGGATCCGCTAGAATGATATTGAAGTCACTACTGATTATTATGAATAAAAGTCTAACCCTTGAACTTAGCGAACAAATATTTGAGCTAATTCAGCGACAGGCAATATCAATCGGAATTTCTCCCGCACAACTAGCCGCAATACTGCTAGAGCAGAAATTTGCGCCAATCTTTCCATCGCCTTTAGTCAAAGGCGAAATAAATACTGAAAAACCTAATTTTGCGCGTCATTTTGGGACTTTAGAATTAAGCGATTCTACAAATCTTGAAAATGAAAGCATTGATATAGATTTAGCAAGAGAGCATTGTAATAATCATGAGTGAGAAGGATGCTCATCGACACTTCTGGATTGCTTTGCAATGCAGTCAGTTTCATTTTGATGCGCCAACGCGGTATTTCTAAAGCATTGACAACTGACCGACACTTTGAACAAGAAGGATTTATACGACTCCTTAAGCTATAACTTATAGCAACCCGACGTGAATCATAAACAGACTCCGGTTAACTCCCGCCATCTAAGGCGCCTTACTGAGCAGTTCGGCATCCTCCGACTACACTCAGGCTCACTGCAACGCCTGCCGTACCCGAAGGTTTAGTAGGGGTTGGGAGGAAAGTCACTATTGCCAACTTGTAGTCGATATTCTTCTCCAAGGAAAGTGAAGTCTCGACCAAGTTCTAGTATAAACTCTTTGAGATAGGCGACAAGGGATGCTTTTAGCTCATTCTCAGAGTGATTAGATGCCAGGTTGAGAAAATCGAGGACGTAACTATCTCGAAAGATTCCAGCGAGTGGTTTATGGTGATTAGTTTGCAAAAGTTTTGCATCGGCAAGACGGGGGCGCTCGAAAATACCGCTATTGATTTGACGATCAAGTTCGCGGGTCCTGTAACGTTCGGTAGCCGCAAGTTCAAGATAGAAAAGTCGCTCGGATTCAGTCTTACAGCGTGAAATGAGGATAGAGTGATGAGTCCAACTTAATTGTGTCAGCAGTGATGACACAATTTCTGGATTTGGATAGGTTTCATAAAATTGGCCTATTCTGTAGAGGTTACGCTTTTCAAATCCTTTAAGACCAGGTTCTTGGATTTGGATAAACGCGGCAAGTTGTTCGATTGTTTTTTGCCCCCATTCGCTTGCGTGCAAACGATCACTGATGTACTTGCCGATGCTCCGCTATTTCTATTCGCAGACGTAAAGCTTCAGGAAGATAAATAGACATGAAAGCTTATTCTAATCCTAATCCTAATCCTTCGCCCCGCCAATGGAGTAAAACTTTTGCCTGCGCTTTTCGTAACATAAATAGATCAGCTTCATAACGTAAACGCTTTAACTCTGATTGTTCTAAATTGCTTAAACCTTCTTCTTGTTTCTTCTCTAGAAGCAAAGTATAACGTTCCATCTCGATCAAAGCTTTCTGACTTTGGGCGATTTGCCAGAGACTTGGATTATCCAGACAGTCTAACGGCGCTAATTCCCTCTGAAATTCTTCGGGGACATCATGCCAATCGGGAGGACTTCCGATAGTCAAAGCTCGTAGCAGAATCTCATCTAGGGAACGCCCTAGAACGTTGGCCGTGTTGACCAATCGTTGATAGAGATTTTCAGGCATTTCTAAGGTAATCGTTGGATTAGCCGCGGGGATTGACAAAGCGATGTTTTTTTCTAATGTAGCTCTTATCGCTCTATCCTAACGACCTCTCCTCTACCCCCGAAGTTAGAGCATGTAAATTTTCTGGCTCTCTGCTAACTCGCCAAATGAAACGACAGGCCGTTTCGAGGAGTTTGCGGCCTAGTTAACTTCGTACGCTCCCAAGGTTGGCAACCCATCCGCTCGATCCGAACCGCGCTGTTGGGTCAGTCCGATGAACGCGACAAACCGCTCCACCAACTGGGGATTCCGCCAGCCCCGATGGCTCTCTTCCTGAAGCACCTTCAGCGCCGCTTCGGTGGACAGCGCCGGTTTATAAACCCGCGGATTTACCAGGGCGTTGAAAATATCGATAATTTGAAACACCTGGGCCAAAAAAGGAATGTCATCCTCCCGGAGACCGTCCGGGTAGCCGCTCCCGTCCCAACGCTCGTGGTGAGACCGCATAATGTGTCGCAAATCCTGCCGCGCCGCCAAAGGTTCAAAGAGTTTTTCCCCGACTAAAACATGCTGGCGCACCAAGTCCAATTCCGCCGGGGTTAACGGCTCGGTTTTTAGCATCACCGCGTCGGGAATGTTGACCATGCCCAGATCGTGGAGACGGGCGGCGAACAGGAGATTTTGAATCTCCGCCTGGGTCAGGCCGATAAACGCGCCGAATTGGCTTACAAGTTCGCTAAAGGTCAAACGGCCGTCCGCGACGTTGTAGCGGTTTTCAATGGTTTCCGCCACCCGGAAGAGAACGGCTTCGATCTGTCCAATCCAGGCGGTGAGTTGTCGTTTTTGGATTAATAAATCCACCCAATTTAAGAGTTCTAAACGCTCTACGGGTTTCAGCAAATAGGCGTCGGCGCCGGCTTGACGACATTGGGCCCGCAGTTGGGGATCGTCGGAAACCGAGAGGACAATCAAGGGAATATCGGCGCTTTGGGGATTTTGTTTCAGCAGGGCGCCCAGCTTAAGACCCTCGCCCTGGGCTAGGAGCAAATCCAAGAGGATTAAATCGGGTCGAAGTCGCTCGACGCCCTGGAGGAGGTCTCCTTCTCCGTCCCATTCCGACACCTCATAGGAATCGAGGTTGAGCATATCGGCGACGGTCAGACGACTATAGAGATGGTCGTCCGCTAACAGAATTCGCGCCCTGGCGCCGAGAGTCACGGTTTCCAGTTCTCCTTGGACATGGTTTTCTTCTCCTATCGTCTTTTGCGGGGACGTTCGGGACGGGAAGAGGCGCTAACGCTCGGATTCGGCTTCGGCGGACTGGCCGGGGGGCGGGAGGGCGCCGCCTGGGGCGCGTTTTCGTAGAGCACCTGACGACTGCTGGTCACCACTCGCATCATCTCCGTTAAATTCTGCTCCAAACGGCTCAAGACCTGATCGGCGTACTTATCGGCGTCGGCTTGGATTTCCTGGCATTCCCGCAGGGTCTGTTGGCGGTACTGTTGTAGTTCCTGATTGGTGACCTGTTTAATTTGCTCCAATTCCCCGAGGGTTTGGCGCTGGAGGGTTTCGCACTCCTGTTGCACTTTCCGTTGCAGGAGGTCGCATTCTTGTTGAACTTGGCGCTGGCGGCTCTCGCACTCCTGTTGGGTTTGGCGCTGGAGGGTTTCGCACTCTTGCTGGACTTGGCGCTGGCGGGCTTCGCAGTCCTGTTGCACTTGGTAGCGAATTTGATCCGCCTCCTGTTGGGCCTTTTGGATAATGCCCTGCTCGTCGGTAATGCGGGCCGCTTCCTGTTGGGCCGCGGTCATGACCCGTTGGGCGTACTCCTCCGCCTGGGCCATGATGGCCTCTTCCCGGTCGATAATGGCCAGCGCGCGTTGAATGGCCTCGGGAATACTGTCGTAGATAACGTCGATTTGGTCTAAAACGCGGTCTTCATCCATGACGATCCAAGCCGTCAGGGGAATCCGCAGACTGTCGTAGATAATTTCTTGCAGTTCCGCCAACTGTTGTTGAATATCAAAATCCACAACCCGACGACGCACCACGGCCTGTCCTTCTGTTGCTTCTGGATTAGCGTTCTCTCGACGTGTCATAGGATTTTTAACGTTAAGTTTGAGTCTAATTAAGTTGGGTCTGAGTTAATTTAACAGGGATTAATTATAGTACGAGAAAATGTCGTCGGCCACATTGGCGGGAACGAGATGGGTTACGCTCCCCCCAAATTTAGCAATTTCTTTGACAATACTACTACTGAGAAAGCTATATTCCTTGGTTGTGGCCAGGAAAACCGTTTCGATGCCGTCCCAGAGAGTTTGATTGGTGTGGGCCATTTGTAGTTCCTTCTCGAAATCGGAGAGCACCCGCAGTCCCCGCAGAAGCACCCGGGCTTGGCGGAGCTTGGCGTATTCCACCGTGAGACCCGTAAAGCTGTCCACTTCAATATTGATCAAATGTTGGGTGCTACGGCGGATTTGCTCTAGGCGCTGGCTCACGGAAAAAAACGGATCTTTGCCGGGATTACACAGGACGGCGACGATCACTTGATCGAAAAGACGGCTAGCCCGCTCGATAACGTCGAGGTGTCCGAGGGTAATGGGGTCGAAACTGCCTGGATAAATCGCGATCACAACGGAGTCCAAGGAGAGGGAAACAGAGGTCAGTGCCATTGTTACCCCAACGCGCCCAGAGCGCAACATCGCGCAATGTTCAGATCTTGACCTTGGATCGCCTCCGTCCGCTAAACTGGGGTTGGTTTATTTTTGAGCACTCTACGGCAATGGCAATCGAAATTGGACAGAAGGTTAAGGTGTATCGCCTCCGAGACCGGGTTTCCCCGGAGGTGGTGGGAAAATTGGGTAAAGTCGGCGTGGTGAAGGACTTTAAAATGACGGACGGAAGCGGTATCGGCGCCGTGGTGGCCTTCGACGACCGCAGCGCCACTTGGTTTTTTGAAGACGAATTGAAGCCGGAGTAAGCTCCGTTTTCCTCTCTTTCTATTCAGCTACCCCGGCGGGGAATAATGACTCTGATTCTGACCTTTTTGGGCAAAGGCGGCTCCGGGCGCACGACTACGGCTGTGGCCCTAGGCAAAAAACTCTCCAAGGCGGGGCGCCGGGTTCTCCTGCTGGGGCAAGACGCCAGCGCCGGTTTCCTCCTAGATACGCCGTTAACGGAGACGCCGAGGGAGGTGGAGCCTGGATTTCAGGCCGTCCAGCTTTCCTTTACCCACCTGTTGGAGCGGGGTTGGGAGCAAATTAAATCCCTGGAAGCCCAATACCTGCGCTCCCCCACGTTGAAAAATGTCTATGGGCAGGAGTTGGGGGTTTTGCCCGGTATGGACGAAATCCTGACCCTCAACGCCCTGCGGGAATACCGACAGAGCGGTCAATACGACGTCATTCTCTACGACGGCGCCGGTAATCTCCAGACTTTACGGATGTTGGGCGCGCCGGAAATCGCCAGTTGGTATTGGCGCCGTTTTCGCCAAGTCTTAGAAGGCTCGGAGGTGGTGCAGACCGCGGCGCCCTTTTTACAACCCATCGCCGGGGCGCTGTTAACGGTGAACTGGAATTTGGATTCCTTGAGTCAAAGCCCCCAAAACCCGGAAGCCTTGATTCGGGACGGCAAGGCGCTCCTTAACGATCCCCGCCGCTTCGGCGCCTATTTAGTCGCCTGCGACGATCCGGCGTCTATCGCTTTAGCTCAAACCTACTGGGGCGGCGCTCAACAGGCCGGCGTTAGCGTCCGAGGAGTCCTGCAAAACCCCGGCGGTCGGGGGGGAAACTTGGCGGATCAATTTAATCCCCTACCCGTCAACCGGCTACCGGTTTTAGAGGGGAATCACTGGGAACCCCTTCTGGCGGCGCTACCGGACGTCCTGGCCCCCGTTTCGGCGCCGCTCCCCCTGGAGATCGATCTGCCCAACCGGCAGGTGAAAGTCTTTTTACCGGGGTTTGAAAAAAATCAAGTTAAGCTAACCCAATACGGCCCGGAAGTGACCATTGAAGCCGGAGACCAGCGCCGCAATATCGACCTTCCCCCCGGACTGCGGGGCCAGGCGGTGACCGGCGCGAAGTTTCAACAGGGTTATCTGATTATTTCGTTTTAATTTAGGGCGTCCTTCAGCGCCGTGCGAGCGGCTAGGTGATTACGGGTGGAGATTAAAATTTCCGCCTCCCGTTGCAAGCGCCGGGCCGTATCCTGTAATTCCAATAGACTTTGTTGCTCGCTGGCGACGCCGTAGAGATTCCCCGCCACCCAGTAGGAGAGTTCCACCGGCAAGGCGGGTAGATCGTCGGGCAATTCTAGGGTTTGGTCGGTTAATTTAGCCGAGAGCCGCACCACGTCCTGCAACAGCCGATCCACCTCCCGAGCCAGAGGATGAAGATCCTGCCCGGTGTATTGGTCGTCGATCCACTCCACCAACCCCACCCGATAGGGTTTTTCCCGCACGTATTCCAAAATCCGAAAACGCTGTTGCCCCAAGGTTAAGACCTTCATACGATCGTCCGGCAGACGTTGCACCTTCAGCACCTCCGCGCAACAGCCCACATTGGCGATCTCTCCCGTGGCGGGGTCCACCATCACCACCCCAAAGCGCCGGTCTTCCTCTAGGATGGTGTTCATCAGCATCCGGTAGCGAAATTCAAAGACGTGGAGGGGCAGAGGGCGACCCGGAAAGAGGACAACTTCAGGTAGCGGGAAGAGGGGAAGCTCCCGGATAGCAAGGGAAGAAACCATCGTGATTTGTATCGTAATGTTAAGCTGTCTGGGCTACATCATACCAATAATTTCCCTTTCGGGCGGGCTGGCGCCGTCTCCCCCCAAGCTCTAGGGAGCCTGTGGTAGCCTAGGGGAACCCTCCCCAACGGTTAGGAACCTTTTGCCTGAAGGAGGGGTCTGGGGAAACTGCCTGAGTGGGGAGCGAGTTCCGCTAAGCCTTCCCTTAGGCGCTGGGTTTTCCCCGCCAGTGAGGAGCTAAATTTTTCCCTATTGTCCGTATTAAAGTCTTACTATTTGTTTGTCTGAGGTTGTTTGCATGAATTCTGTGATCCGTCGGGGAACCCTCTGGAGTCTAGCGGGGTTGACCGCGCTGGCGGGGGCCTTAGCCGTTCCCCTCAAGGTTTTAGCGTTGCCCACCGACCAGGTTGTCCAAATTTTACAAGGGATTCCGGTCTTTACCATCGCCGATAAACAAGGAGCGCCTCTAGTGGCGGTGGACGACAAAAATCAAAAAGTCAGCGGCGTTTTCATCAGTCAACAGGACGCTCAAAAGTTTTTTACCGACCTTAAGTCTAAAAAGCCGGACGTCGCCGGTCAGGTTAGCGTCCAGCCCGTTTCCCTCGGGGAGGTGATGAAAATTACCGCCGCCAACCTCAATAAACCGGATAGTCTCAAGTTTGCCTACGTGCCGGAACAGTCCCAGGTGCAGGTGGCCCAGCGCCTGTTGGGCAAGGAATACCAAGGCGGGGTGCCCCTCTACGTGGCCCGGGGCGGCAAGGAGCAAGGGTATTTAACTATTCAACAAAACAACGAACAAGTGATTCCCTTCTTTTTTGAAGAAAAGCAAATCAACGAGATGGTGGAGCGCTTCAAAAAAGATAAACCGGACTTGGCCGCCACCGTCAAAGTGGAGGTGGTGATCATGGAAAACGTCCTCGCCACTCTGCTGGAAAGCAACGACGCCATGCTTTCCAAAATTCGCCTCGTGCCCACGGAGGCGGCGATTCAGTATATTCGCTCGATCGCGGCCCAACAGCCCCCGGCGAAAAAGTAAGGGTGGAAAGAGTTTCCGGGGCTATCCTGAACCAGTGGCGAGCCGAGGCCCGGCGACAGGCCTTGGCGGAGGGCCTTGACCCCCAAGAGGTGGATTGGCTCCTCCAGTGGGGCGCCGGGGTGGATAAATTGCAATTACGGCTACAAACCCAAGTTTCTCTAGCGCGACCCTGGGAGGAGGCGCAAAATCTCTGGCGCCGTCGTTTAACCGAGCGCCGACCCTTGCAATATCTAGTGGGGGAAGCTCCCTGGCGCCAGTTTTGTCTTCAGGTTCGGCCCGGCGTCCTCATTCCCCGGCCGGAGACGGAGCGGATTATCGATCTGGTTCAGGAGCAGGTTGAGCTGACCCCCGAGTTAGCCCAGGGCAACTGGCTGGATTTAGGAACCGGGAGCGGCGCTTTAGCTTTGGGTTTAGCCCATCTTCTGCCGGAGGCCCAGGTTTACGGTCTTGACTGTAGCGCCGTCGCCCTAGAGGTGGCGGCGAGCAACGCCCGGCGCTATCCCCCGCCCCGGCCGATCCGCTGGCGCCGGGGGGATTGGTGGCAAGGCGTCTTGGATTTAAAGGGACAATTAACGGGTTTAGTCTCGAATCCGCCCTATATTCCTCGGGGAGAGTTGCCCCATCTCCAGCGGGAAGTGCGGGATTACGAGCCGGTTTTGGCGCTAGACGGCGGCGAAGACGGTTTGGAGAGCTTCCGAGTTTTAGTCCAAAAAGCGCCGGAGTTTTTGGCGCCGGGGGGACTGTGGTTAGCGGAAGCGATGGCGGGTCAAGCACCGGCGGTCTGTCAACTGTTAGAAAACCAGGGGGAGTATGGCTTTATTACAATCCACTCAGATCTAGCGGGTTGGGAGCGTTTTATCCTCGCCCGGCGCCGGTAAGCGCCGCCCTGTCCGTTAAAATGGTGAGATCCCTCTTTCTTGCCCCGCCATGAGCCTGTTGCCCCCCTGGATTGTCCTTGACCCCCTGTTGGGAGAGTGGCTCCGGGAAGACATTGGCCGGGGCGACCGGGCCACCCAGGGCTTGGGCTTAACCCGCCAAGGTCGGGCGGTCTGGCTAGCCAAGGAGCGGGGCGTGGCGGCGGGTCTGCCCCTAGCGGCCCGGATTTTTACCCTCCTCGACGCCGACGTTCATTTTTGCCCCCTGGTTCAGGAAGGAGACTTTGTGGAAAAGGGCCAGACCGTGGCGGAACTGAACGGCCCCTTAGCCTCTCTGCTGATGGGGGAACGGGTGGCGCTCAATTTAACCATGTGTTTAAGCGGCGTGGCCACTCTAACTCGCAAATATGTGGAAGTGATCGCCGACCTGCCCACTCGTCTGGCGGACACTCGCAAAACCACGCCGGGTCTGCGGATTCTGGAAAAATACGCGGTGCAGGTGGGCGGCGCCGTTAACCATCGCTTGGGTTTAGACGACGCGGTCATGATTAAGGACAATCATATTTTAGCGGCGGGGGGCATTGTCGAGGCGGTTCGGGCCATTCGGCGCTCGATGCCCTACCCTCTGACCATTGAGGTGGAGACCAGTAATTTTCAAGAGATTCAGTCCGCCATCAGCGCCGGGGTGGATATTATTATGCTAGACAATATGAGTCGGGAAGAGATGACCCAGGCGGTGCGGTTGATTCGTCGGGAAAACCCCGCCATTCGGGTGGAAGCCTCCGGCAATATCACTTTGGATAACCTGCGGTTAGTCGCTCAAACCGGGGTGGATTTTATTTCCAGCAGCGCCCCCATCACCCGCTCCCCTTGGCTAGACCTGAGTATGCGTCTGTTGGCGGCTTAGGGAGACTGGAGGCAATGACTGTGTCTGTTGAGTCTTCTCCCCGTTGGGGGCGCCGCCAATTTTTAGCGACGGCCGGCGGTTTGGCGCTTTCTCAAGGCTTAAGCGCCTGCGGCGCCGCGGGGGATCAACCCCAGGTGCGTTTTCTACAAGGCTCCATTCCCCGGCAACTGATTCGCCGTTATCAATCTGAAACCTCGGGGGAAGACCTCGGCTTTGAAGCCGTTTCCCAATTGCAAAGCCTCTGGGAAACCCTGGAAACCTGGGGCCGGCCCCCGGCCGTTACCGGCCTCCGGCGCTTTCTGCCCCGGCTGGGTTCTGCCAGCTTAACCCCGCCGAGTTTGTTAACCCTAGGGGATTATTGGCTCCAGAAGGCCGTGGCCCAAAATTTACTCCAACCCCTGCCCTTAGAAGGTTTGGCGGGCTGGCAAACCTTGGATTCCCGCTGGCAAGGGTTAACCCGACGAAACGCCCAGGGCTTTCCCGCCCAGGACGGGCGACTCTGGGGGGCGCCCTACCGCTGGGGAACCACTCTGCTGGTTTATCAAAAATCCCGTTTTCAAAATTTAGACTGGACGCCCCGGGACTGGAGCGACCTCTGGCGCTCGGAACTACGGCAACGGCTCGCTCTGCCGGATCAGCCCAGGGAGGTAATCGGCCTGACGCTGAAAAAATTGGGCTATTCCTACAACGATCCCCGACCCCAAAGCCATCCCGAGCTAGAACCCGCGTTAGCGGCGCTTCAGCGACAGGTCAAGTTTTATAGCAATCGCCATAGTCTCCAAAGTTTGTTGAACGGGGATGTTTGGTTGGCGGTGGGCTGGTCGAACGAAGTCTTGCCGCTGTTAAAAACCCGCCCGGAATTGGCCGCGGTGACACCCCGCTCCGGCGCTTCTCTCTGGGCCGATCTCTGGGTAGCGCCGAAGGGAGAGTCCTTAACCGCGTTTTTACCCTGGATCGAAGCCTGTTGGCGACCGGAAAGCGCGAATCAAATTAGTCTGCTGGCCCAGGGCGGCGCTCCGGGGTTAGCCTCTCTGCCCCCGGCGGAAATTTTGCCAGCGGTGCGGGACAACCCCCTGGTTTATCTGTCCCCGGAACTGTGGCGGAAATGCGAATTTCTTCTGCCGCTGGCCCCCGGCAGTCTCCAAGCGTATCAAGATCTTTGGCGAAAAATGCGGGCATCAGCGCCGGTTTAAGTCAGGCCCCAGCGGGGTAAAATTTGAAACGCTCCCCCTCAGATTTGAACGTTGTCCCCAATGCCGGATATTGTCGAGATCGCCGCCAGCAACGAAGACTTCTCCACCCTAGTCGCGGCGGTTCAGGCCGCCGGTTTAGTCGACGCCCTTAAAAGCCCCGGCCCCTTTACGGTGTTCGCCCCCGTCAACGGCGCCTTTGCGAAATTGCCGGCGGGAACGATAACCACGCTGTTGCAAAATATCCCCCAACTGACCCGCATTCTGACCTATCACGTCGTCGCCGGTAAATTCTTTCAGGCGGATCTGCGGGAGCGCGGCGCTGTGACTTCCTTGGAAGGTTCACCGATTCCCCTAGATTTTACCGAGGGCTTTGAAGTCAAAAACGCTACGGTTGTAGCCCCGGATATTGAAGCCGACAACGGCGTGATCCATGTCATCGATACGGTGATTTTGATGGGTTAATTAATGGAGTGAATCCCCCTAAATCCCCCTTTGTAAGGGGGACTTTGAGAAGTTTCCCCCCCCTTTCCAAGGGGGGCTAGGGGGGATAAAACCAAGAGTTTTGAGATTTTTAAATCACCGAATAACCAAAATTATCATGAGTCAATCGCCAGAATCAGAAACCTACAGCGCCGCCGCCCGAGAGTTTGCCGGCGCCGCTAAGGTGAAGGAAATTCGGCGCCTAGGTTCCGGGAATATTAACGACACGTTTCTGGTGGCGACCGAAGGAACGCCGGCCTATTTTGTGCTCCAAAAAATTAACGCCCAGGTGTTCCCCGATCCCCAGGGAATGATGGCTAATATCCTCCAGATTAGCGACTGGATTAACGCCCAAATTCCGCGGTTAAACTATCTCTGGGAAACTCCCGCCGTCCTTTTAACTCAGGCTCAATCCCCCCTCTGGCGCTCGGAAACCGGCGAGGCTTGGCGGGCGCTTAGTTATTTAGAAAATACGACGGCCTACGACCGATTGACAACGCCGGAACAGGCCCAAGCGGTCGGCGCCGCCTTGGGGCGCTTCCACGCCTTGCTCAGCGCCCTTGATCCCCGGCGCTTGACGGATACCCTACCGGGGTTCCATATTACGCCTCAATATTTAGCCCAATATTTGGAAGTCCTAGCCGAAAATCCTCCCCTAGCGCCGGAAGAGGAAGATAAGGTTCGCTGGTGTCAAGCCTTTATCGGAGCTCGTCAACAGGACTGTTTTTTACTCGAAGAGGCGAAAGAAAAAGGCGTTTTACCCTTGAGAATTATCCACGGCGACCCCAAGGTGAATAATATTCTCTTTCGAGGGGAGCAAGCCGTCGCTTTAATTGATTTAGACACCGTTAAACCCGGCCTCATTCATTACGATTTGGGAGATTGTTTACGCTCCGCCTGTAATCCTCTCGGGGAGGAAACCCAAAACTGGGAGGAAGTCAGTTTTGACTTAGACCTCTGCCAAAGCGTTTTAATCGGTTACCTAGACCAAGGCAAAGACTTTTTAACCCCCCTAGAATACGACTATCTCTATCCCGCCCTGCGGGTGATTACCCTAGAGTTGGGACTGCGCTTTTTGAGCGATTATCTCCAGGGAAACCATTACTTTAAAAGTCAATATCCGGCCCAGAATCTTCATCGAGCCTTAACCCAGTGTCACCTACTTCAGAGTATTGAAACCCAAGCCGGCGCTATTCAAACCTTAATCTGGGAACTCCAGTGACGACCTTCACCCTTCAACCCTTTAGTTCCTTAGACAATCATCCCTGGCGCCTAGAGGGCCGAGCGGAACGGAACGGCTCCCGCTTTTTTCTAGAAACGGCGCTCAGGGGAGATTTAGAATCTTTAGTGATTCCTGCCCCCGCTCCCCAACCCCGGCGCCGGGATAATCTTTGGGAAACCACCTGTTTCGAGTGTTTTCTGGCTCCCCTGGACGGCGCCGAGTATTGGGAATTGAATCTTTCGCCCAGCGGCCATTGGCAGAGTTACCGTTTTGCCGACTATCGGCAGGGGCGAGAACTGGCTTTAGACTTAGCGCCGGTGTTTCAATTTAGCCGAGAAGCCCGGAGTTTGACCCTGACCTTAACCCTAGACTTGGCGCCGATTATGCCTTCAGGCGCTCCCCTAGCGGTTAACGTGACCGCCGTTTTAGAATCCCAGGAGGGAGTTCTGAGTTATTGGGCGCTGGCCCATCCCCGACCGGAAGCGGATTTCCATTGTCGAGAGGGATTTGTATTGCGGGTTTAACCTTAGATCAAAGAATATTTGTTTTGTTTGTTAATGGGGATGAGATTAGAAGCGGCGATTGCTGATGTTAAACTATAATCAAAGACGTTGATTTATCCCATGAGGTTACAATGCTATCCATTAATCTAGATCGGGAAACAGAAAATTATTTAACAGAGATTATTTCCGAGGAAAATATTACATCAGAAGAACTACTAAAAAAACTGATTTATGAACATTGGCAAAACTTAAAACCCCGTAAAACCTTGTTGCAACGCAGAGGAGAGCATCCTCGGTGTCTTTTAGAAAATGCGCCACCTGATTTATCATTACGAGAAAACCGAAAAAAGGTAGTTGCTGAATATATCAAAGAGCGTCACTACCAACATCATCAATGATAAATTATCCTCCTAAAGTTATTACCGATAGCGGCATTTTTATTGCTTATTACAGCGCCAATGATAATTATCATCAAGCCGTCGTCAACTTTTTTGAACAATGTTCTAGTGACTTAGTTACGACCACTCCTTGTATAACGGAAGTGATGTATCTTTTAAGTCATGATAACCGCGCACAAAACGAATTTTTACATGATTTATCCCATAAACTCTACAAAATTATTCCTCTTTTGGCGCAAGATTTTGCCAGAATTAGACAACTCAATGAACAATATACTGATTTGCCAGGAGATTTTGCAGATTTATCCTTAATTACGATTTCTGAAAGACTTAACATTTCGACTCTACATTCCGCAGGTCGATGCTCAATCGTATAAAATATGAAGGCATTTAGGGAGGCATGGGACTCAGTGAGCGTAAAAGTAGAAAACCTAGATCATCTGGGAATCGTGGCAGGCATCATCGATAAAATAGGTTTAGT
>WGLZ01000047.1 GCA_016471375.1 Cyanobacteria bacterium RI_101 | reverse complement strand
GTTCGAGTCGTTCTTCTGCGTTAAGCTGGTGGTAGCCCATCTTTGATTGCCTGTTTTGGTGGTACAAGTCAGGCTACCTTAGATGGGCCCCCTTTCGGCTAGCTCACCCTAAGTGGTGCACTTCATTTTTGAATCGGCGAGTCAATAAACAAGAATATCTAAAATATCAAAAGCAATTAAATGAAAACACTGTGCTTATATCTATTAATGGAACCATAGGAAATATAGCCTTTTACAATTCAGAGAAAGTTGTTTTAGGAAAAAGTGTTTGTTATTTTAATTTATCATCTGAAATCGAAAAGCAATACATTAAGAAAGTTCTTGAAAGTAACTATTTTACTGAATACGCACTTAGCTCGGCAACAGGTACAACAATTCAAAACGTTTCCTTAAAGGCAATGAGACTTTTTTTGATTCCCCTTCCCCCACTTCCAGAACAGCGCCGGATTGTTGCCAAAGTAGACGCCTTAACGGCGCTGTGCGACCGACTAGAAAACCAAATTGACCAACAAACCGCCAAACAAACCCAACTCTTAGACGCCGTGATGGCGGGGATTTAATATCATCATGTATCAACTATTTGGACTTCCCTTACTACCCTTGATTGGCGGATATATTTTTCTTGCCAACTTTAACCGAACTAAACCGAGAACCTATCACTACTCAGGCTATAAACTGCTTTTTTATTCAGCCTCAGTGGGATTGATAGGCGATTTCATCGTGTCAATGGCTCAGGCGCTTTTAGGGTTGAGCACAATTAATCATCGTCCTTGGTTTTTAGCAATCTTATCATTTTTAAGAATTTTAGACAAGCCAAATCCCAAAGAAGTATTAGTCTTACTGCTTCTTTCTACCTCATGGATACTGCTCAATCAGTTACCTTGGTTCACCTCAGGTAAAGCTTTAAGACAAGCTATATTTGACCTAGGCACACCACTTGAAAAATTATTATTAGACGCTCAGATAAATGAGCAACTGGTATCAATTAGCCTAAAAAACGACAAAGTTTATATTGGTTTTGTGATTGAAGCGCAGTTATCTTTTAGACCGTACTCTAATCAAGAAGGATACATAACGATTTTACCGATTATCTCAGGCTATCGGGAAGCCGAAACCAAAAAATTTACCATCACTACCCGTTATTATGAAGTCATTTATAATGATGATCTACTTCAATCGAGCGCAGTTAAGAAAAAGGACTTTCACTCGACTATACCCGAGCGAGAAGTGATCACCCTCAGTAAGTTCGATTATGACGTTTTCCAAACTTTTAAGATTTCTACAGAGTCTTAAT
Organism: Cyanobacteria bacterium RI_101; assembly: GCA_016471375.1. Lineage (GTDB taxonomy): Bacteria > Cyanobacteriota > Cyanobacteriia > Cyanobacteriales > Microcystaceae > Synechocystis. The sequence goes on along the minus strand of WGLZ01000047.1, from coordinate 12,840 downwards.
CGTTATTGGAACATTTCACGAATTTTCTCGATTTGCTGTTTCACTTTAGGACTCTGTAATAACTGCTCTGTCTTAACGTAAACATGCCCACCTCTGACGATATATTTATTCGTGTCGTCTAGAACATCTGATCGAGCTTTTGCGTTAGTCTTGACTTCATTTTGATCGGTCATGGCTTTTTCTACTAAAATAGTAGCCTGCGGAATACTACAGCGAAAGTAACCCGCCTGTTCGAGGAAGTCTAGTCCTTGGCGGGTTTTCTCCTTTCTATCATGTCACACACCAAACCTCGCGTCAATCAATGCAAAAATACGCACCTTGGGCGCCATAAAAGACCACTTCTTCTCCCCTTCCAGAACAGCGCCGGATTGTCGCAAAAGTAAGACGCCTTAACGGGGCTTTATCCCCCCGGCGCTGAAAAAAAACGCTGGATTGACGGCGTCCTCGCCCGGAAAAAAGGCTTAGGATTTTAATTCTTTTCTCTATCCATAAAGAAAAACAAACGAATTGAGCGCTTATATTGTCCAACCCCAACTGAGTCAAAATTCTTGAACAAGTCCGAAACTATTTTCAGGACAATTACAAGAATAATCTTGGGAATTTAATTCCCTTTGGTTGCCAGCCGACCCCGCCCGTTTTTTTGAAAGCGCCTTTTTGACCCAATATTTCACCGAATTCTCCGATAAAATTGGGATCAATCTCTCAGTCCACTTATCCTTGACCGGCGAAATCTCGGAACGCATGAGGGCTGGAACCCCTGAAATAAGGCCTTACAATTCTTAGCAAAGACAATTTTTGAGCCGATGATTTTTGAGCAACAGATTGAAATCCAAGCCAGCGCCGAGGTGGTGGAGCGGTGTTTTACCGAGTTGCCCCTGATCCAGACCTGGCTCAATCCCCGACTTAAATGCGAAGCCTTGGGGGAATGGTCAACCGAAATCGGCGCTAAAAGTCGTTTCCTGCTCCAAATTCCGCCCCTCTATCCCGCCCTTAACAACGCGGTGATTGCTCGCGAGCCGGGTCTGATCGTCTGGCGATTCGAGGGCTTTTTCCGGGGCGAAGACCGCTGGGAATGTTCCCCGGTCGAGTCGGGAACTCTCTTGATCAACCGCTTTAACTTTGTTATTCCCAATCCCATTGTGGCCTGGGGCTTTCAAGTGTTCGCCGCCCGCTGGACGGTTCAAGATATGCGGGCCCAATTGCGGCGCTTGCAAGCTCTAGCCGAGGATCTCTATCGCAATGAGCAGGAAAACTAGCCTAAATGATCTCTGACCCCGGCGCTGAAACCGTTAAAATGCCTTGTTAACCCTTCAATCCGAGAGTGTGCAGTCCATCATGGTAACGCCCCAAGCTGTTCTTGAGGTTCTCAAGCCCGTCCAAGATCCCGAGTTGCAAAAGAGCCTAGTGGATCTCAATATGATCCGCAACGTGCAAATTCAAGACGGCGGGGTGAAATTTACCCTTGTGTTAACCACCCCCGCCTGTCCTCTACGGGAATTTATCGTCGAAGATTGCCAAAAAGCGGTCAAAACCCTCCCCGGCGTGGAAACGGTGGAGATTGAGGTCACCGCCGAAACCCCCCAACAAAAATCTCTACCGGATCGCCAGTCGGTAGAGCGGGTCAAAAATATTATCGCCGTCTCCAGCGGTAAGGGCGGCGTCGGCAAAAGCACCGTGGCGGTGAACATCGCCGTTGCCTTAGCTCAAAGCGGCGCCAAGGTGGGCCTCTTAGACGCCGATATCTACGGCCCCAACGCCCCGACCATGTTAGGGTTAAGCGCCGCCCAAGTTCAGGTGAAAACCACCGCCCAGGGAGAAGTCCTAGAGCCGGCCTTTAACTACGGCGTCAAGATGGTTTCCATGGGCTTTCTGATCGATCCCGACCAGCCGGTGGTCTGGCGGGGCCCCATGCTCAACGGCATCATTCGTCAGTTTCTCTACCAGGTAAATTGGGGCGATTTAGACTACCTCATTGTAGATATGCCCCCCGGCACCGGCGACGCTCAGTTAACCTTGACCCAAGCCGCGCCCCTAGCCGGCGCCGTCATTGTCACCACGCCCCAGACCGTTTCCTTGCTGGACGCCCGGCGGGGGCTGAAAATGTTTGAGCAGATGGGGGTGCATGTTTTGGGCATTGTCGAAAATATGAGCTACTTTATTCCCCCCGACCAACCGGAGCGGTCTTACGACCTCTTCGGCTCCGGCGGCGGCGCTAAAACCTCCCAGGAACTAGATGTTCCCCTTTTGGGTTGCGTGCCTCTGGAAATTTCCCTGCGGGAAGGGGGCGACCAGGGCGTTCCCATCGTTGTCGGCGCTCCGACGTCCGCCTCCGCTAAGGCGCTGACCGCCATCGCCCAACAGGTGGCCGCCCAGGTCTCCATCGCCGCCTATCGCTAGCGCCGGAGTTCCTTAGCCCCGCGCGGCTTTGCTCTCGGCGTAGCGCCGTTTAAACTCCTGTTGCTGGCGACTGTGATCCACAATCGGGTCGGGATAACCCGCGGAGCGCCGCTCTAGGGTCGTTAGGGTTCCCCGCAGTAAATCCGCCGTTTCAAAACGGGCCAACTCCGGGAGCCAGCGCCGGATATAGTCTCCCTCCGGGTCGAATTTTTGAGCCTGGGTGTAGGGGTTAAAAATGCGGAGGGGTTTGGGATCCATCCCGCTGGACGCGCTCCACTGCCAACCGCCGTTATTGGCCGCTAAATCCCCGTCGTAGAGGGTCCGCATAAAGTGGCGCTCGCCCCGGCGCCAGTCGAGGATCAGATCTTTCGTTAAAAAACTGGCTACAATCATCCGGCACCGGTTGTGCATCCACCCCGTTTCCCGCAACTGCCGCAAAGCCGCGTCCACCATGGGGTAGCCGGTTTTTCCCTCCCGCCAGGCTTGAAACCAATCCTCGTTTTCCTCCCAGGGAAAGTCTTGAAACGGCGCTCGGTAAGGCCCCTGGGCTAGGGCGGGGAAGAAATAGAGACAGTGCTGATAAAATTCCCGCCAGGCCAATTCCTGTTGCCAGGTTTGGATACTGGCCCGCTCCTCGTCGCTTCGGCTTTGGGCGAATTTTTCCGCGCAACCTTGCCAGAGCGTCCGTATGCCCAAAACCCCGAATTTGAGAGCGGCGCTCAATTGAGCGGTGCCGTCCAGCGCCGGAAAGTTGCGGTTAATTTGGTAGTCCGCCAAGGCGTTCTCTAGAAACCAGGCTAGGCGAGCTTGGGCCGGGTCGGCTCCCGGCGCTAGGGGCGGGGTTTGGGCGTGGGCGAAGCCCAGGGATTTTAGACTGGGCGGAGGGATCGCGTTAATTCCCGCTAGGGCCTCGGTATCCAGTCCCGCTAACGTTTGGGGCGGAGAGTAGGGCGGGGCTTTCCGCTGTTGACTCCAATTTTTCCAAAACGCGCCGTAGACCGTGTAGGGTTGCCCCGATTGGGAGAGAATTTCTCCGGGGGGATGAAGCAGTTGGTCCCAATAGGTTTCCACCCCAATCCGGCGCTCTCGCAGCGCCGCCGCCACCGCCTGATCCCGCGTCTGGGCGTAGGGTTCCGCGTCCAACGTCCAAAACACTCGGGCGGCGCCCAACGCCTGGGCCAAAGGGGGAATTTCGGCGACGGGATTGCCCTGAAGAATCAGCAGTTGACTGCCCAATTGCCGGTATCGGCGCTCTAAATCTTGTAAACAGCCCAACAGGTAATCCACTCGACAGGCCGCGATATCCGACGCCGTTAAAATCTGGGGGTCGAGACAAAACAGACCGACGACGCGAGAACTTTTCGTCAGCGCCTTGGCCAGCGCCGCGTGATCCGTCAATCGCAGATCCCGGCGGTGCCAAAGGAGAATCAGGGGGGCGCTCATAGAATCCAGGGTAGGTTGCCGTTGAACCCACCTTACCAAAAATCGGGTTGGGAGCCTCAGTTCTTAAGGGGCGTAGCGGGCGAATAAAGCCGCCAATTTCCGGGCCTCCCGGCGGACGTCGTGTTCCTGACAAACCAACCGGCGCCCGGCTAAGCCCATCTCGGTCAGGCGCTCCGGGGAAGTCTGGAGAACCTCCGCCAGCGCCGTCGCTAGGGCCTCCGCGTCCCCCGCGGGAACCAGCCAGCCGGAGACTCCGGGTTGAATCAATTCGGGAATGCCGGCGATATAGGCGCTCAGCGCCGGGCGTCCCAGGGCGAGACTTTCCATTAAAACCACGGGTAAGCCTTCCGCGAAACTGGGGAGGATCATGGCCCTAGCTCGGGTAATTTGTTCCTTTACCTCCGCTTCCGTCGCCCAGCCGGTAATGGCGACGCAATCTTGAAGGTTTAAATCCTCAATGGCTTGTTCAATGGCGGGACGCAAAGCGCCGTCTCCCACGAGAATTAACTGGGCCTTAAACCCTTTTTGAATCACTTGGGCCAGGGCTTGGAGCAGTAAAAGTTGGCCCTTTTGCTCCGCTAGGCGCCCCACGCAGACCAACCCCGGAGCGTCGGGAACGGGGGTCGGCTCCTGGGCGAGGAAACTGGGGTCTAGGCCGCAGTGAACGATCTGGATTTTGGGCCAGTGAGAATAATCGCACCAACGGTAAAGTTGACTCCTACCGAAAGAGCTAACGGCGACGACAAATTTGGCTTGTTTAATCTTTTCCGGTAGAGCGATGGCAGAGACTTTATCAAAATCCTCCGGGCCGTGGACGGTGAAGCTATAGCCGGGGCCGCCCAGGGATTGGCAGAATAGCGCCACCGTGGCGGGATTGGAGCCAAAGTGGGCGTGGAGATGGTCGATTTGCCCCTGGGTTAACCACTGTTTTAAAACGCAGGCTTCGGCGAAATAAATGAGGTTAACCAGTAATCCTCGATCCGAGCGCCAACCGACCCGGCCGCAGAGCGCCAGGGTTTTGGCAAAAGCGCCGGGATTCTGGGCTAGAGTCAACAGAACGGCGCCCAGCATGGTTAGGGGAGAGGTTTGCAAAATATAGGTCGTTTTCTCCGCTTCCCGTAAATCCTCCGGATCCACCAGGGTATCGTTCCAAGTGCGGATAGAATAACGCTGAACCTCGTAGCCCAGCGCCTCCAGCGCCTGAATCTCCCGGCGGATAAAGCTGAGGCTCACCATGGGGTAGGAATTGATCAGGTAAGCCAGTTTCATGGTTTTTGCCATAGTCTCCGAATTGCGTCCATTTGCGCCATGACCTGGAGCGTGTCTTCCAGGGGCATGACGGCGCTTTCCGTCCGTCCCTCTTGTAAACAGCGAGTCGCCTCGGCGGCTTCGTAGAAGTAGCCTTTACCCAGGTGGGAAACAAGGCGGATGTTACCCTGGCGTTGACGACTAGCCCGTTGCAAACGCTGGAGCAGAGCGGCGCCGAAGGCGTTGCCCTGAAGTTGACGCAGTAATTTTTGTTTGCCGCCGGGGGGGCTAAAGCCGGGGATCGGGCCGGAGGGGAGGTCAAATTGGGTTAAGCGGTAATGGGTGGGGAAGTAGAGCGGCGCTTCGATCTGGATTTGTCCCTGGGTTCCCAGAATAACGGCGCCGTTGGTTCCGTAGGTTTTAAAAGTGGCCAGTAAAATGGCCTGCAAGCCGTCGCCATAGGTTAAGTTCACTAAACACTGATCCTCCACCCCCGCGGGAGCAAACAGCGCCTGACTCTGGATCTGAGCGGGAGCGCCGAAGAAGTACTGGGCCAGGGAGAGTAAATAAACGCCCCGGTCTAATAAAGCGCCGCCGCCCTCGGGAGCGTAAAAGCGGCTCTGGGGATCGTAGGGGACAGGGTAGCCAAAGTCGGCTTGGAAGTAGAGGGGCTGGCCGATTTTTCCTTGGCTAAGCAGGGTTTTGACTTCCTGGATTAACGGGTTAAACCGAGTCCAAAGCGCCTCCATTAAAAAGAGGTTTTTGAGCTGGGCGAAGGCGATGATTTCCCCGGCCTCTTGGGCGTTCAGCGCCAGGGGCTTTTCGCAGACCACTCCCTTACCGGCGCTCAGCGCCGACAGGCAATCCTCTCTGTGGCGAGGGTTAGGCGTGGCGATATAGATCAGGTCTAAATCGGGAGCGGCGACCAGATCGGCGTAACTGGCGTAGGTTTTGGGAATTTTAAAGGTCTGAGCGAAGGCTTGGGCTTGACTGGGACGCCGAGATGCGACGGCCCCCAGTTCGGCGCCGGGGACAAGGGCTAAGTCTTGGGCGAAGTCGGCGGCTATGGCGCCGGTTCCCAGGAAGCCCCAACGAATGGTTTTAGACATAAAAATGAAAAATAAACTCTAAAAATTACAGCGCCCAGGGCATGGGTTCCACAGGGGCGAAGGTTGTCGTTAAACGGTAGGCGGAACTCTCCGTCAGGGCGTTTTGGATGGCCAACACCATTTCGTTCACATGGAGACTATAGTCGGCGCCGAGACGGCAGGGGCGGTTTTCCTGAACGGCGCCGGCTAATTCCGCGATCCCCCGACAAAAATCCATCTGTTGGGAGCCTTTATAGGCGTATTTTTTCGGCCCCGGCCCCACCAGGGGACACCGCTCCGGGATGGGTGAGGTAATGCGAGAGCGCCGGATATTAATTTTCCGTTTAATCGACACCGGCGAGCGATAGAACCAGGCGTCTTTCATCTGGAGAACGCCCCGGTCGCCGATAATCCGCAAGCTGTGGTCGTGGGGCGCCACAATGCTACAGGTGAGGCGGGCGACGACGCCGGACTGGAATTGGACGCAGGCGACGGAGAAATCCGGCGCGTTGTTCTCTAACGGCACAGGGGTTTGTTTATCGGGAATTAGACAGGAGGAAAAAGCCGTTACTGATTGGGCCGGGCCAAAGAAGGCGGGAAACCAAGTTAAATAATATCCGGCGTGCTCCAGGGTGCAACCCACCTCAAACTCGTCCTTGTAGGGCCAAGGCGTTCCGGAGGCGCTGAGCCACTTTTCATAGGGCATCTGATGCACCATACCGTCGTCCATCTCGGCGTAAACCAAGCGGACGGTTCCCAGTTTTTCCTCTCGCAGGGCTTTCCAAATGGTTTGGGCCGTTTCCCCCAGCAAACTACAGGGCGCCGAGGCGAGATACAGTCCCTTCGCTTCGGCCAAATCGTAGAGCGCCCGGGCCTCCGGCAGGCTCATAGCCAGAGGTTTTTCGGAATAGACGTGTTTGCCGGCGTTGAGGCTGGCTTGGGACACCGAAAAATGACTGCCCGGATTGGTGAGGTTGACGACAATTTCCACCTCAGGATCGGCTAAAAGTTCCTCTAGAGAGGCGTAAATCGGAACGCCGTAGAACTGGGAAAAGCGGCGACTCCGCTCCGGGTCTCGATCCATCACTCCCGTTAGCTGTAGTTGGGGATGGAGTTTCAGGGTGGCGAGGTAGTAGTCCGCCACAAATCCGCAACCGACAATCGCGATCCGCATGTTGCTTTCCCCAGTCTCCGCTAGCAAGTTCAAAATTCACGATTAGCATAGGCCATAATGGTTTCCGGTTTTACTTCCGAGGCGCTGTCCGTCGCCAATGTAACGTTTCATTACCGGGCCCTAGCCAAAACTCCCTAGGCGCGGGTAAAGTAGCGGGTGAAGTTCCAGAAGATTTTCGAGCCATTAGCTATAAAGCTTGATTGACTGCGTAGTTATATGCTTGATGCAATGGTTCGTCTGATTGTCATTGTTTCTTGAAAAAAATTTAAGATTTTCTTAACAAAAAAAAACGCTATTCATGGTACCTTGTTCCCAGTAGGGATCGGCGTATAGCAGATAGCTGTTTTCCCAGATTTCTTTTCCAGTAGCTCTTAACAAAGGAGATTAACTTCCTCATGGCGATCATCAACGGCACTCCCGATCAAAACAACAACCTCGTCGGCACTATTTTTGCCGACATCATCACCGGAGCCAATCGGAGCGACCGTCTTGTCGGCCGCGCGGGCGACGACCAACTCTTTGGTCTAGACGGCAACGACGTGCTCCTCGGCGGCGCCGGCAACGACCTGCTGGAAGGGGGCAACTCCCCCGATCGTTTGGACGGCGGCACCGGCGACGACATCCTCCGGGGCGGCAACAGCGACGACGTTCTTGTCGGTAGCCCCAGCCTTGTGGTCGCTGACATTGTCCTTGCTCCCGCCGGCAACGATATTCTTGACGGCGGCGCCGGTTTTGACACCGTTGACTACTCCGAGTACGGCAGTCTGATCACCCTACTGCCCGGCGGTCAAATCGACAAAGGCGACGGTTTTGTCGACCAATTGGGTTCCAGCGACGGCAGTCAGAGCGTGGAGTCCATCATCGGCGCCGCGGGTTTCAACAACAAAATCGACGGCGGCAACGCCACCAACGCCAGCCTGCGAGTTAACCTGCAAGGTATTTTTTCTCCCTCCTTGGAAGTGACCTTCCTGGTCGACGACGGCCCCTTCGAAGCCGGCGATAAAGCCACCTTCCAAGTCCTCAACTTCGTGGACGTCCGCGGCTCCGCCAACAACGACCGAATCACCGGCAGCGCCAACGACAACACCTTCTACTGGAGTTCTGGCAACGACGTTTACAGCGGCGGCGTCGCCGGCACCGGCGGCCTCGACGGCGGTTTTGACGTCTTGGACTACACGGGCATCGGCACGGCGATCACCCTTGCTTCCGGCGGTTTTGTGGATAAAGGCGCCTTTGGGCAAGACCAATTCCTCTTCGGCCCCGGCCCCGACCTGGTGCAAACCATCGAGGGGGTCGTGGGCGACGCCGGTCAAATCAACGTCATCGACGCCAACCCCCTCACCGGCGACGCCTCCATTGTGGCGGACTTAGAGAACGAGTCTTTGGTGGTGACTTTTGAGAACGCGCTCAGCTTCAACCAAAACGGCGACATCATCAACATCCAAGCCGGCGACACCCTCACCTTCACCGTCGAGAACTTCGTTAACGTGGAAGGTTCCGCCCAGGACGACTCTATCACCGGTAGTAGCGTCGCTAACCGTCTCAACGGCGGCAACGGCGAGGATGCTATTGCGGGTCTGGACGGCAACGACAACCTCTTTGGCGGCGCGGGTGACGACGCCCTCATCGGCGGCAACGGCAATGATAGCCTCTCCGGCGGCGCCGGCGCCGATCTGATTAACGGCGTTGGCAGTAACCGGGGCGCCACCGATACGGACACCCTCCGGGGCGGCGCTCATGGCGATCTCTTTGTCCTTGGCGACAATGCCGGCACTTTTTATGTTGGCTCCGGTAAAGCTCGCCTGGCCGACTTCGTCTCCGGCACCGATGACATTCAGCTTTCAGCGGCGGATCAGGGCAGCTACGTCTTCGCGGCTGGCAACACCCAGATTCTTTTGGGCGCCGACCTGATCGCCGAGTTTATCGGAACCTCCACCGCCTTCATGATGAGCGACCTGATCTTCGTCTAGGGTTGACGGCGTTTTGTTTTCCATGACTCAACTTAAATAACTAAAACTTAGGGGGGAAGCTTATTCCCCTCTTTTTTGGAGCCTTCCTCAAGCGGTCAATCCAGACTCGCTCCGCTCCAGCGCCGCGTATTGGTCTTCCGTCAGACGGCCGGCGCCGTAGAGGGTCTGGGTAATTTCCTTAATATCTAAAACGGCCCGAGCGGTGTAACCCTCCTGTTGGAGACGCTCTTTGACCCCGGCGCCGTGGTCGATCAAAACGACGATATCTTGCACCCTTAACCCGGCGGACTCTAACTTTGCGGCGCCTTCCAGGGCGCTTTTGCCGCTGATCAAAATATCGTCCACCACCACCACGGTTTCCCCCGGCTCGTAATGCCCTTCAATCAAGCGCCGGGTGCCGTGGGCTTTGACTTCTTTGCGGGGATAGATCATGGGTTTATGTAGCAAGAGGGAGAGACCCGTCGCCGTGGGAAGCGAGCCGTAGGGAATGCCGGCGACGCGGTCAAACTCTAGGGTTTCTAAAATATCGCCGTAGGACCGGAGGACCTGGCGGAACAGTTGGGGGTTGGAGATAATGCGCCGCAGATCGATGTAGTAGTTAAAGGTGGCGCCGCTGGCTTGAACGTATTCTCCAAAGAGTAAACAACCGAGATCAAAGAGTTCTAAAATTAACTCTTGATGGGGATGGGGTTCCAGGAAACACAAATCCGGCGCCCAGGGCGGCGCTGACTCGGAAAGCTTTAGAGTTTGTTCTAGGTGTTGATTGATCTCTTGATTGAGACGACTCAACCGTAAATTCCAATCTTCCAGATTTAAACAATAGTCCTGGGGCACGGGAATCAAAACGCCTTCCCCCTGGGCGTTCACCGCCGCGCCGAGAAGTTGGGCTAAATCGCTATTTTCCCCCCAGATACTCCGCAGTAAAAAAGTCCGTTCCGGCGCTAGTCGGCGAATCTGTCGTAAAATCTCCGGGTCTTGAGCGCCGATTTCTAGAAATAATTGCTCCGCCGGGGCCCAACTTTGCACCTCTCGCGCCACTTGCAGATAGAACGGATTTTCGGCGCCGGGAAAATTTTGCAGAACTAAAGCGCCGGGATTAGAGGTATGACACAGGAGAAAAACGCCCCGGTCGCCATAGACCAAAAAAGGGGCGCTGTGGTCCTGTCCGGCGTAGGGTATCAAGGTTACGGCGTCGACGCCCCAATCCTCAAAAATCTTGCGGGCAAAAACCGTGCTGGTGTTTAAATCCCCCTGTTTGGCGTCTAAGATCACCGGAATTTCCGAGGGAATCCGACTCAAGACCCGCTCCCACAGTTCTAAACCCGCGGCGCCGAGAGCTTCGTAAAAGCCCCAAGTCGGTTTATAGGCGCAGACGCGATCCCGGCTTTGCTCAAGGATCGCGTTTAAACACTGGTCTAAATGGTCGATCAGACTGCCAGAAACGAGGGGAGGCAACATTTCCGGGTTGGGATCAAGGGGACAGACCAGACGACTCTGGTTCCTCCTGACGGCGCTTTGGAGTTTAGCGAAGAAGGACATTCTTTAAACTGGATTGCGCCATGAACGACGGCGCTGAGCCTAAAATTGTACCCTGTCTTGTTGGACATTTTCTCGGTAGGCTAGGCGCTCCGCAGGGCCACAATGGGGTCTAAGCCGGCGGCCCGTTGGGCGGGGACGACGCCGAAAAATAAACCGATGCTCCCGGAGATAACCACAGACAAAACAATAGCGCCGGGAGAAATGACGGCGGGCAGGGGAGACAGAGCGCCGACGACGAGGACGACGCTGACGCCGAGCGCGATACCGGCGGCGCCGCCTAGGGCCGAGACGATCACCGCTTCGATTAAAAACTGCCCCAAAATATCGGTTTTATCGGCGCCGATGGCTTTGCGAAGGCCGATTTCCTGGGTGCGCTCCGCCACGGAGACCAGCATAATATTCATCACCCCAATGCCCCCCACAATCAGGGAAATGGCGGCGATAGCGGCCAACAGCGCCGTGAGACCGCCGGTGATAGTTCCCACAATATCCAGCATTTGTTTAGCGGTGGAGACGCCAAAATCATCCTCCCCGTTTTGGATGTTGTGCCGTAGGCGCAGGAGATTTTCAATCTGGAATTTAGCGGCGCTGACGGCTTCCTCGTCCTTCGCTTTGACATTAATCCAACTCACTTCCACGCCGTAGGGGGACGTTTTGCCAATGACCTGACTGACCATGGTGGTCAGGGGAATAAAGATAAACTCGTCCTGATTACTGCCAAAAAAGGACCCCTTGGACTGCATCACGCCAATGATTTCAAAACTGAGATTCTGAAAGCGGATCGACTGCCCGATAGGGTTTTGGGTTTTATAGAGGCGCTTGGCGATTTCCGTGCCGATGACCGCCACCCGCCGGGCCCGCTCCAAATCCACCGAGTTGATAAAGCGCCCCCGGTCCACATAGAAACTACGAATCCGCTCGTAGTCCGGCGTCGTCCCCACAATCATGGCGTTGGTGTTGAGGTTGCGGTAACTGCTTAACAAGCGCCGATTGATTTCCGGCGCCACGCCGTCGATACTGGGCACCTGGGCGGAGATGGCTTCCGCGTCCGCCAGGACTAAAGTGCGGGGCAAATCAAAGGTGGCGTTGCGGGCTTGGCGGGAGCCGGGAAGCACAAACATGACATTGGGCCCCAGATCCGAGAGTTTGTCCAGCGCCAATTTTTGGGCGCCCTGGCCAATGCCAATCATGGCCACCACCGAGGCGTTGCCGATAATAATCCCCAGCATGGTCAGCGCCGTGCGCAGTTTATTGGCCGTCAGCATGGCGGCGGCCATTTTAAAACTTTCCTGTAGGCTAATCATTTTTGCCTCGCCCCCTTGCCACTTTTTCAGCAGTCTAACGCAAGCCGGGGAGCAAAACCGAATTTTTAGGGGAGGCGATCCCCCCTCGCGATTCCTAGGGGCACACCCCAAAATAAGGATAGATTAATTGAGGTCAACGCCATGAACTTTTCCCTAGAATCCCTCTACGCTTGGTACCGCGACATGATTCGCCATCCCCAGTATCGCTGGTGGGTTGTCTTAGGAACCCTAGCCTATCTGCTCAGCCCCCTAGATTTTCTGCCGGATATTTTCCCGATTGTGGGCTGGATTGACGACGGCTTACTGGCGACCTTATTAGTCACGGAAATTTCCCAGATGGTTTTGGCCCGCTTGAAAGCGAAAACCGAAGACAAACCTCCCGCCATGAAAGTGGTCTCCACCGAAGAGGTTGGTTAGTTCTAAGGTAGAATCTCCATCCCCCGTTCCCTGAGCGTAGCCGAAGGCGGGGAACGGGAGACGGACAATCCTTAAACCGTTCATCCTCCTACTGTTCCGGGTTGGGGGATTTGTCTTTTTTTGAACTCTCCCCCGGTTAAAACCGGGGGATTCTAAGCGGATGTTGCTACGCGGGTTGAAACCCGACTTCGCAACGGTTACGATAGGATCCAGTAAGATCTCGAAACACGTTATACCGCTTTGGCACGTTCAAGTATGCC
>WGLZ01000056.1 GCA_016471375.1 Cyanobacteria bacterium RI_101 | reverse complement strand
GGTGTACACACAAGTCTTTGGTTTTGTCATTAACCTGATCTCGCCCCCTAAATCCCCCAATTCTGGGGGACTTTGAACTCAGAAAAGCTCCGAACTCCCCCCAAAATTGGGGGGCTGGGGGGGCAAAACGAGGCTGATGGATAGATGTGTGTACACGGTAGCATGGAAAGTCGGGGAAGCGCGGACGGGTCTAGGATTGCCAACCTTTCTCAGCTTGGGCTAAGACATAGTCCGCCACGTCTTCGATTTCAGAATCCGTTAACTGTCCTAGAAACTTGGGCATGGCGGCCTTGCCGTTGGTCACCTGGGTGATAATCGCCGCTTCGGACAACATGCCGAAGGATTCTAAGACGTCTTTTTTCAGCGTTTTCTGGGGATTGACCACATTATTGCCGCCGAGATGGCAACTGGCGCATTTGCCGCTAAAAATTTTGGCGCCGTTGGCGGCGTCTCCGGCCCAGGCGGGCTGGGCTAATCCTCCCAGTAATAGGGTCAGGGACAGCAAAACACTTAAAATAATTTTCAACATTTTTGTTCTCCTATCAAGGGGGCGATTGACTCAGTTGATTGGACTTATTGAAGAGGGCCCCGAAGTCTTTGTCAAAAGACATTCCGTCAAACAAGTAACTTGGAACTTTTATGGTAAAAAACACCATAAGTGAAGGAAGAAAAACACTAGAGAAGACTATCTTTGAGGGGACTCTAGAATTCTTTTCCATAAAGAGATATTTTCGGCGCCGCCTTTAATCTGTCTTCTTAGGCCGCAACTTGAGCGATCACCGTGCGGTGGCGGGGACTGTTCGGGGTAATGGTCACTCGGTCAAACCCAGCGCCGAGGAGTTCCGCTTCTAGATCCAGAGCAAAATACTGATCCATAAAGGGTTCCGTGCTCTTGAGCAGGGTCATCACATAGGGCGGCATGGTTAAATAAGCCTGGGAGCGGGGGTTCATGTCCATCAGGGTAAAACTTCCCCCCAGCTTCAGCAAGCGCCGGACTTCCCGAAAAATTTTGCGGGTCGCGTCCTGGGGCATTTCGTGGAAGAGGAGAAAGGCGGAAACTAAATCAAAGGACTGGGCCGGTAAACCCGTGGCTTCCGGCAGGGCGTGAACCCAAGTCAGGTCTTTTTGTCCCTGTTGTCCTAAATAATGGGCGACTGTTACGTAATGGGGAGAAAAATCAAGGCCGGTAATCTCGGCTTGGGGGTAGGTTTCCTGGAGGAAGAAGGCGCTTAAACCCACCGTGCAGTGGAGATCGAGGATTTTTTGCGGCGCCTGGGGCAGTTGAGCTAAAAGAACCTCATGGTAGCTCTGGCGCAAGCGCCGGTCGCCCCCCGCCCCCGCTTCTGGGAAAAGGCTCGAATGCACCGCCTGGGCCGCCACTTCAAACTCAAAGGCCGCCGGCCAACAGAGGTGTCCCTGGTCGTAGCCGTGGAAGGAGGCTTGGTAATACTTGGGATAATCCAGGTCTGGGTTAACAACGCTATTCCAATCAGACTGTAGGTCTGTGGCTTCAAATCGTCCCACCGTCTCCCGCCAAGGAATCCCTAGGCGCTCCGCCCGCTTGATCATCATGCCTCGCGCTTGGCTCTTGGCCAGATTCCAGAGGGGTTTCACCGCCAAGACAGCGGCGATCCCTTGAGTCGCTAATCGCTGGCTGAGGGGAAGATTCGGAGCGGAGACGGCGACAGTCATAGGGTTGAGAGAGAAGATCTTAACGGCGATAAAGGGCAAAACTCTATGGCGATATTACCATGTTAGGGCGGAGCGCCGATCTGCCTCGTTTTCATCTTTTGGCAAGGATTGCCGCTATAAATCCCCATCGGCTCTAGGGACTTCAGCGCCGCCGACCCCAGGGTTAAAACGGCGCCGCGCCCAATCCTGACGCCGGGGCCAACCGTGGAATTGGCGGCTAACCAACAGCCGCTTTCGAGGTAAATTTCTCCCAAACGCAGATCAAAGCTGGGTTGACTCCAATCATGGTTGCCGGTGCAAAGGTAAACATTTTGGGAAACGCAGACCTGGGATTCTATTGTAACCGGCGCCAAATTATCAATCCAACACCGCTCCCCCAGCCAAACCTGATCTCCAACTTTTAAGCGCCAGGGAAACTTGATTTTCACGCCGGGCTTAATCACAACCTTTTCACCAATCTCGGCGCCGAAGCGCCGCAAAACCCAAACTTTAAAGCCGGAAACCGGAATTAAATGGGTTTGGACGAGAAAATCTCCTAAATAAAACCACAATAGTTGCGTGGTCAAACCGGCGCCGGGACTGTAGCTACCCGGAGAATAGAGGTCTAAACGCATATCATTTAAGCGGGGCGTTAACCCCTTCGATGGCGGAGACTAAAATTCCCAAAATCTGACCTAGATTGTCGAGATAATATTCCTTGAGATCGATAAACACTTGATTATTAATCAACTTAAGAAACTTCCAAACCGTTCCCGAGGTGACGGCGCCGTAAATTACGGGAATTACATTACCCTCTTGCCGATTGAAGTATTGAGCCGCTACCATTTCCGCCACGCATTGACCTAAGCCGCCATTGAGGTCTTCTTTTTTCGCTTCCACTAGGGTCACAATCGGCGCTTTTAGGACTAGCAGTTCCGAGGATTGGCTAATGAGAAAATCACAGTTGCCATTTAGTCCTTGGCTTGGGTCAACGCTAAAGTTAATCCCAGAAAACAGACTAATGCGATGCCCCAACTGCCTGCGGAGATCAACTAAGACCGGCGCAATAATCATCTCGGATCTGGATTTCTCGGTATTACTCGCCAGCGCCAAGGATAGATTTTCTTTGAGAGTTTCTTCTAGTGAAACACTCGGAGCTTGTTGAGGTACCGATTCAAATAGCCCCTCTTCTTCCCTGATTTCAAGACCAAAAGCTTTGACGGCGGCGCTGAGGGTAAAGTCACTGTAGGCCATGGCGGAGTATTTTTAAGTATTGTTGGAAGACTCTTCTAATTCCCTCCAGAATTGGGGGGTTAGGGGGGTTTTAGGAGCTTTGGTTAGCGCCCCTCCTTTCCAAGGTATGGTGTATACACACGTGTCAAAACCCCCTCTAACTCCCCCTTGGTAAGGGGGAGAACCAGAAATTTCTGTCACCACCCCTATTTGCTATGTAACCTGATATCTGATAACTGTTAAAACCCTTGACGCCAACCTAGGGCCAAGCGCCAAACGCCGAGGGCGGAATAGGAGCCGCTGGTGCCGGAAGGCGTGGTGGAACCGAGGTAGACCACTTCGCCAAAGATATTGCCTTTGGGAATCGCTTCGTAGGACAAGCCTAGCTTGCCTTGGTAGCCAAAAGCGCCGCCGCTATTGCCCGTCACGACTTCCACCTGTCCGGCGTCCGTGGCAAAAGAGACGTCGCCAAAGGAGACGTTCACATAACCAATACCGGCGCCGATGTAGGGACGCAATTTCGTGCCGGTGGGAATGTCATAGTAGGCGTTGACTAATACGGAGACATAATCGCCGCTGACATCGGCGCTGTAGGGAACGCTCACCGGTTGACCCAGGGGAGTGGTGCCGGAGACCGTGCCGCCGCCGCCGTTTAACACGCCGTAACCGACGCCCAGTTCCACCCGGAAGTCCTTGAACTGGTAACCGCCGGCGATTTCTCCGGCAAAACCGGCGTCGAGGGACTGCTCGGCGCTGCCGTTGCCTAGGGAAAACCCATCAACCAGCACTAAAACATTATCAGCAGTAGCGTTATTGGGAAAACCAACCCCTAGACCGAGACTGACATAGCCGTAATTCCCTCGCTGATTAGGGTTTGGCTTATTGACTGTCTGAACATTTTCAACCGGTTCAACGGGCGGCGCGTCTTGGGCGAGGAGGTCTGGCAAGTTAAGGGACGTTTCATCCCCCAGGATTAAATCTTCGGCTTCTTGGGAACTAGACTCGGCGAGAAACTCTTTTAAGGAGGAAGAGATGGATTCAGCTTTGATCGGCAGGGCGCCGGCAAGGGTCAGTAAAAAAGCGGAGCAGGATAAACGAGATAAGAATTTGAGCGTCATAAAAATCGGAGCCTCACACCAAATAAAAAACTCACGGAAGAGCCTCCAGTGGGTTGAACCGAACTGAAGGCCCAATTGCGATAGAAAGTTAAGCTAACTCTCTATTTGTCCTGAGAGTTAGAGCGCTTACGCTTAAATTGAGCGCCGAAACCCATGGCCACGGCGGCGCCGAGGAGAGTCATCGGTTCGGGAACCACCTGAGGCGTTTTGGTTAAGGTGACCAAACCGGTAGAATCAAAGGTCAGGCCGACGACAAAGGGATCGCCCGATTGGAGACTCGTGAGTCCGGTGACGGCAAAACACGGCACAGCGCCCGGGAAAGCGAAGGGAATTCCGCTTTCAGCCGTGCCGATACTAGTCACAAAGTTGTCGCAACTACCGCCGTCGTCGAGGAAGATATCATAAAAGTTGTTCCCCGCTCCTCCTCCTAAACCGGGCGGCAGGTTCACGCTGGTGAAAAGAGGACCGCTTAAAACTTCGAATTCGTAGTTATCTACGGGAGGATCAAACCAAATGGTTTGGTTGGTGTCAAAGACGGGAAAGTTCGGGAAGAGAAAACCGCCGTCGGGGGTTGTGCCGCCCGGTAAGACGGGATTATTAGGGGTATTTCCTACGATTTGGCTGACCTGGAAGTCGCCGCTGTAGGAGCAGTTGGCTAAGAAATCATTCACTCCGCTAGGAGCGCCGCCGTTACAACCGGGGATTGCGCCCTGATCGTCAGAGCTTTGGCCGGAGTTGGCGGCGGCGAAACTGTAGAAATAGCCAGCTTTACCTGGGTAGTAGTCAAGGTAAACGACTTCGCTCACCTGAACGACATCAGGGATGAGGGCGATTAATTCTGGCGGAATAGAGCCGGTGAAGAACTGTTTAAGTAGCTGAGAAGAATTAAGAAGACCGGCTAGCCCTACAGTCAAGTCCCCAGTCTGATCGTCGGCGAAGACATAGGTGATGTTAGGGTCGGAGAAACGCTGGGGGCCGCCCAGAGAGATAAAGGCGCTGACGAGGGGATCAAAAACCGCCGGCGTCAGGAAGATAGGATTAAAGTTGTTGGCGACTAAAGCGTCAGTGAGGAACTGCTTAGTTAAGGCGTTGTTATTGGCGGACCAATCATCGCTGACTAAGCTCCGAGCAAAAAAGTTCTTGCCCAAAATCGTGCCTTCGAGGCTTGTGAATTTAGTAAAATCAAAGCCGCCGACTTCGCTACTGAAGGCCAACTCCACGTTGCCGCCGGGGTTGCCGGGAGGGGGAACGGGGCCGCCCTGAAGCACTTCGTCCACGAATCCGAGATCCGTGGGGTTAGGGCAGGGTAGGACGTCTCCCGCAGGGACGCTAACGCCGGGGGTGGTGTTGGCGCAACGGAGAAAAAAGTCGGTGGGGTTAGTGCCGCCGATAGTCGGGTTGAGTAAGGGAACAATGCCTGCGGCGCCGGGCATAACGCCAAGGGAGAGACTTCCGAGAGGAATGCCGACTCCTAGGGCGATTTTGACGAGTAGCTTGGATAGCATAGTTTAAATGAATTGTTAGGACGTTAGGAGAGAAGGCATAACTGGGGTTTACCGTTAATCCCCCTCCTTTGCATTGGCGCCCAGTATAGTCGAGAACTCTGGCTTTGAAAAGTTATTTTTAGTCATTAGCCAAAGAACTGAGCGCCCATGAACTTTTCATCTCAGGCTAGTCTAGAGTGTCTGGATCGACGCCCAGTTCCCGTAGTTTGGCCGATAAAATTTCCACTCGTCGGCGCTCTGTTTCGTCTTGTTGGGTGGCTTCAAGCGCCCGTCGGCGCTCTTCCTCGGCTTGTTGAGTCGCTTGGATGGCCAACTCTTGGGCGGTGGGGAGAAGTTCTCCCTCTAGAGTCACCCAACGTAACCAGACCGCTTCAACGTCTCGATAAGCGCCGGCCCAACGGACGAGGGCTAAATTAAGGGATTGACTGAGGAGCCAACCTTGATTGTTGAATTCTAGGGGCTGATAGCGACCGTTGGTTAAGGTAAAACCGGAAAAATCTTCCGGGTTCCATGGATCATACCAATAGTATTCACTCACTCGCATTTTGTCCTGATAAACCGCTTTTTTCTCGGTTTTGTCATACTGAGCAGTACTCGGAGAAAGGAGTTCAATCACCACATCCGGCGCTTTTTCCTCTTGCCACACGACCCAGGATTTACGCTCTCGCTTGGGAACCCCGGTGACGGCGAAGAAATCGGGCCCTTTGAAGTCTTGGGTCTTGATTTGGGCTTGGCTGAAGTAAATAAACATATTGCCGCCGACATAGCCGTCTTCTCGTTCCGCCAGCCAAGGGTCTAGACTTTCAATAAGTAAGTCCATCTGCATTTTATGGCGTTGGGTTTCCATGGTTTGGTCATCGTCAGAGGGCAGTTGATCTTCACCAGGGAGCAGAAAAACGTCTTCTTCAGTCGGCGCCGGCAGTGTGGCGAGGGTCATAGTAGAACGACTCCAAGAGAGATTTAAAGGTTATCAGGATCGACTCCCAGTTCTCTGAGTTTAGCGGCTAAATTCTCCGCTCGTTCGGTGGCTTCAATTGAAAGGTTTCCCGCAGGAGTTGGGGCTGGAAATCATGGAATTCGTCCGGCAAGCCATCTTCCTCTGGATCTTCGCTGGGTAAATCGTACATGGTGGGCAGAGGGGCGCCTCGGGGTCTAAGGTCGTTTAATTGATACATAGGAAACACTCTCAAAATCCTCCTTACAAAGGGGGATTTAGGGGGATTTATGTCTTTAACTGGGTTTTTAACTCCGCCAGCATTTGCCTGGTGCCAATACGGTAAGCGGTTTGAATGAGTTGGGGAATCATGGTTGCGATGGGTAAATCTGGAAAGATTTGGCTTTGTTGACTTTCTTGGTAGTCTTGCCCATCGTAAAGATAGATTGTCAGTTTTTCCTTGGCGTAGATCCAAATTTCAGGCACTTGAATCACTCCATAGGCCTGAATTGCTGTTTTAGAGGTGAGGTCGCATTCAATCGCTAAATCCGGCGGGGGAGATTGGCTTAAATCCAGATTTTTTCCCTCTCGCATACGGGCCGCGTTTTGGATATAAAAACAGGTGTCCGGCTCAATACCGGCTAATTTAGGTCGTTTCAGGGTCGTAGAGCCGTAGTCTTCCCAGTCTCGACCCTGACATTCTAGGATAGTCTTAATAATGTCGGTAATGAGTCGATTTGGCTTTTCATGAAGCGCCAAAGGAGCCATGATTTCTAGTTGTCCTTGATAGTAGGCTAAGCGAGTCCGGCGCTTTTCCCCTAAATCCTCTAAAAGGTTGATAAAGTCTTCCCAGGAGACGTTAGGAATGGTCAGTTGACTGCCCGGCGCTAGTTGAATACGAGGGAGAGAGACGGTGAAGGTCATGGGATTTTTTGTCGCAATGAAGCCGGTACGCTAGTCGACTTTCAGCCAGTCAAAAAGCGCCTTGGGAGAAAGATCAAGTTCGGAGAGGTTTTCTAAAACGGGAAGTCTTTCCTCTCCCACTTTGACTTCTGGAGACGATTGGGGTCTGAAAATGGCGACGGACTGGTCTTCGGGATCAACTAACCAAGCTAATTCGGCGCCGGCGCTGAGGCAAAGGGTAATTTTTTTGATCACCTTGTTGGCGGATTGTTCCGGGGAGAGGATTTCAATCAGCCAATCCGGGTAGGTATTAAAACGGTTGGCAATTTTGCCTTGTTCATCTCTGGGTAGGCGAGACCAGGTAAACACGCAAATGTCAGGAACGACGACGATGCCCGCAAAGACACAACGCAGTTCTGGAAGAGCGTAGACAGTTTTATTCGCCAAGTAGATTTGATTGATCAAAGCGACTAAGCGAGCTTGCAGGAGACTATGTTGTCCTTGAGGCATCGGTTTGGTTTCAACTTGGCCGTCGATGTACTCTGTATAGGGTTTAGTTTCTGGCTGAGCTAAAAATTGCTCTAGGGTAAGCTGGGGTTGAGCGACAATCATAATGGGATAACACTAGTTTGGTAGATATTTTTCGTCTAGCGCCTGCTCTGAGGTAAAAGGCGGCGCCGAGGGAAATTGCTCTAGGGGCAGACCTGTTTCGTCGGCGGCGATGGCCCGAGCGTCGAGATAGCATTCGTCAAAGACGCTTAGCAAAAAAGGTTTCAGGCTAGGGCTTTGGGCCAAAGCCTTCCGTAGGCGGGTGCGATGCTCTCGAATACTGCCCAGCCAACTGTTACTCCGAGCTTCCGGTTGGAACTGATATTTAAGCAAATGGATGAAAACAACTCTCAGGTTGCTCTCAACCGAATTTTTCTCCCGTTTTCCCATATCCTCAATTTCTTCGATCAAATTGACTAGGTCTAGTTGCTGAAATTGACGCTCAGCCAAAAGCTTTTGAGTGGTTGTCAACCAACGGTAATAGTCTTGGTCGTAGAGGGGGGCGGGAGATTGGGGGGAATTCAGCATATAGCGGTCTTAGTTCTCGCAGTTAACTGTGCCGGCGCCGATGCCATTGCCAAGCGTGGCTAATAATGACGTCAATATCAGGATAGCGGGGAATCCAGCCGAGAGTTTCCTTGGCTTTCTGATTACCGCCCACTAAGATAGCCGGGTCTCCGGGGCGCCGGGGGCATTCTTGGGTGGGGATGGCTTGACCCGTCACTCGGCGGGCGCTGTCGATAATCTCTTTGACAGAAAAGCCGTTGCCGTTACCGAGATTAAAAATATTACTGGTGTTTTCCCGCAGAAGATATTCTAAACCGAGGACATGGGCCGCAGCTAAGTCGCTGACATGGATATAGTCCCGAATACAAGCGCCGTCGGGTGTGGGATAGTCTGTCCCGAAAATATTAATTTGCGATTGCCGTCCCAGCGCCGTGTAGAGAACCTGGGGAATTAAATGGGGTTCGGGGTCATGGTCTTCCCCGAGTCTTCCGTCGGGATCGGCGCCGGCGGCGTTAAAGTAGCGAAAAATGACGGATTTTAGACCGTAGGCGGTATCAAAGTCTTGCAAAATGCGCTCAATGGCTAATTTACTAGCGCCGTAGGGGTTGATGGGGTTTTGGGGATGAGATTCTAGGATTGGGATGGATTGGGGGTTGCCATAGGTGGCGCAGGTGGAGGAAAAAACAATTTTTTGAACGCCCTGGGCTAAGGCGGTTTCTAAAAGGGTAAGGGTGCTGACGAGATTATTTTGATAGTACTTGAGCGGCGCTTTAACGGATTCCCCCACATAGGCGTAGGCGGCAAAGTGGATAATGGCGGAGATTGGGTATTGGGAGAAGATTTTTTCTAGAAGCTGACGATCATTAATATTGCCAATGATTAGCGGCGCTTTTAGAACTGTTTCTACCAGATCTTGGTGTCCATAGGTTAAATTATCGAGAATGACGCATTGGAAACCTTTTTCCTGAAGAGCGAGGACGGTGTGGGAGCCAATATAACCGGCGCCGCCAGTAACGAGAATGGTGGGTTTTGTCATGAGTTTGCTGAAATATCGCTTTTTATAAATCAGTCTTGAGCAACTCAAGAAAGTCTAGAATTTCTTGATCTAGAATGGGTTTGACTGCTAGAGATTTATCTAGATTGGGTTCTAACTGTGATAAATCTAGCAAAATTCCATAGGCGTGACGAAAGAAATGTCTGAAGGCCCTTAAGCTATTTAGTTTTTCATAACTTTCCCAAGAAAGTAAGGCTGGACGAACACCGACAACGGGTTGCGTCATGCGTTTGAGTAATAGACTATGCCACTGAGCGGTATCGCTGATGTTATTTTCAAAGTAGATAGCAACTATTTTGAGTAACTCTTCCACTGCGCAGTAAAAATTGTGAATTTGATAGGCAACGCTTTCTAGTTTTTCAATTTTATCTGGGGTTAAGTTCTGGGCGCGATTCTCTAGCATTGTAAAGACTCGGTTAATCGTCTCCTGCTGACTCTTAATATCTGCTTGGAGTAAAGCTAATTGATTGCTGTCCATAATATTCCTTGTTGGCGGAGACGAGCGCCGAAATAACATTTAGCAAGTTCAATGATGTCCACATCCCGCTCTAGGTGTTCGGAGAGCTGTGCCATCACCCAAAAAAAGCAACGGGGATCTATTTGTTCAACGGCAACATCAATATCAGAACGACTGGTAAATTGATAAGCGCGAGTTAAAGAACCAACAACGTAGGCCCGATAAATACCATAGCCTTGGCCATAAGCCGTTAGCCATTCAAGGACTTTAGCGAGGATAGCTAGACGTTCTTGTTCTTGTTTTTCTTTCAGTTGCTTTTGTCTCTGATCTAGTAGAGGGGTTAAATAGGGCATAAAACTAGTGATATTTTATTGATGTAATGTCACCTGTAGGGCATCAGGGGCATTCCTTGCTGGCAATAGCTTGACCTTCCGCTAAGCGGGCGCTGTCGATGATTTCTTTGAGAGAAAATCAGCGCTTTCACTTCTGAGGGTTCATTGTCAACCAAGAAAAGAGACGATTTGCTGTCAATTCTAGGGGAACGGCGGTTAAACTTGGTAGAATTTCCTCGCCTTCAATTAGTCGGGGTTGTTGATTAGGTCTAAAGCTCAAAACGCTATAATCATCGGGATCAATAAACCAACCCAGCGCCGAGCCATACTCCATACAGTGAAGGATATTCGCAATCACTCGATTCGGTTGCTGTTCGGGAGAAAGAATTTCGATGATCCAACTTGGCGGCACAGTAAAACGATCCGGCACTTGTCCATTCGCTAAGAATGGAATATTTTCCCACGCCGATTCAAAAATGAAGTGCACCACTTAGGGTGAGCTAGCCGAAAGGGGGCCCATCTAAGGTAGCCTGACTTGTACCACCAAAACAGGCAATCAAAGATGGGCTACCACCAGCTTAACGCAGAAGAACGACTCGAACT
>WGLZ01000032.1 GCA_016471375.1 Cyanobacteria bacterium RI_101 | reverse complement strand
GGGCATACTTGAACGTGCCAAAGCGGTATAACGTGTTTCGAGATCTTACTGGATCCTATCGTAACCGTTGCGAAGTCGGGTTTCAACCCGCGTAGCAACATCCGCTTAGAATCCCCCGGTTTTAACCGGGGGAGAGTTCAATGCTACCCTGAACAAATAGAGCGCCCTCAATACCGCCCCTCAATCGGCGCTTGAGACCGGATGATTCCCTCCGTTATCGCCACCGAAGTCCGCGCTAGCCTAGAAGACTTCCTCCAGACCACCTTCCGTCATTCCACCCACCGCTTCCAGGGACTTACGGAGCGATTCCTAGCGGACGCCGACAACTGCTTCAAAGGGCCCTACCTCTCCATCGCCCTGCCCTTCCGCAGAGGCGGCGCCGGCGCCGACTATTTTCCCGACGTCCCCCTCGCCTTCCCGCCCCATCGCCACCAAGAGCTAGCCTTCGAGCGCCTGAAAAAACCCTACTACCGCTCCACCCTCATCGCCACCGGCACCGGCTCCGGCAAAACCGAGTGTTTCCTCTGGCCCATCCTGGCCCACTGCGCCCAACATTGGGCGGAACCCGGCGTCAAAGCCCTGCTGATCTATCCCATGAACGCCCTCGCCACCGATCAGGCCAAGCGCGTCGCCCAAGCCATCCACCAAAATCCCAAACTGAAAGGGCGCGTCACCGCCGGGTTGTTCGTGGGGGAGTCGGAGCGAGACCCCCGGGCCGTTATGACCGAAGACGGCGTCATTACCGATAAAAGCATCCTGCGTCATCATCCCCCCGATATTTTGTTGACCAACTACAAAATGTTGGACTACCTGCTGATCCGCCCCGGCGACCAGCCCCTCTGGGCCGGCAACGGCCCCGAAACCCTG
The DNA here is from genome assembly GCA_016471375.1 of Cyanobacteria bacterium RI_101. GTDB lineage: Bacteria > Cyanobacteriota > Cyanobacteriia > Cyanobacteriales > Microcystaceae > Synechocystis. The sequence continues at coordinate 9,563 of WGLZ01000032.1, read as the reverse complement.
CGTTACCTCGTCGTGGACGAAATCCATACCTTTGACGGCGCCCAGGGAACCGATCTCGCCTGCCTGATCCGCCGTCTCAAGGCTCGACTACAAACCCCCAAGGGTCACTTAGCCTGCGTGGGCACCTCCGCCACCCTCGGCGGCGACGCCAGTAAAGCGGATTTGCTCGACTACGCCGCCGGCGTTTTCCGAGAACCCTTCGGCGCCGACGCCATCGTCGAAGAAGACCGTCTCACCCCCGACGAATTTCTGCAAGAGATTATCCGCGAGAGCGGCGCTGGACAGACCCTCAGCCAGACCGACCTGATTGACTTCTTCCTGGAAATCGGGAGCCAGTCTCGTCCCCTGCCGACCCTAGCGGATCTGGCGACCCTTGACCCCGCCAACTACGAAAGCCGAGGGGCCTATCTCGACGCGCAACATCGGCTCTGGTTTGGGCAACCCATTCCCGGGCCCCCGGAGAGTCCCGCCTGGCGCCTAGCCCTCGGTCAGCGGCGGGGCTTGATTTCCCTGCGCATCGCGATGATCCTCCTGCCTCTCCTAGCCTCGGGGCCCTTGACCCTAGCGGCGCTCTGGGAAAAATTGGGGCGTAAATTTTCCTTGCCGGAGAACGCCCCGCCAGCCTTTAGAACCGCCTTTTTAGATAGCCTGTTGGCGCTGATGGCGTCCGCCCGGCGGCTTCCTGCCTCTGCCGAGCCGGGGGGGTCGGCGCCGATGTTACCCTGGGTTAATCTACGGGTTCAGTTCTGGATCCGGGAACTGCGCCGTATGGCGGCTACCGTAGAGGCGGAACCCCGACTGGTCTTTGCCGACGATCGCGGCGCCGACCATACCCCCAAAATTCTCCCCGTTTTGAACTGTCGAGACTGCGGCGCCACCGCCTGGGGCGGATTGCGACCCCTCGCCGGCGCCGATCAAATCCGGGGCGACCTCAAAGATTTCTACATCGCCTACTTTGGCGAAGACCCCCGGATCACCTTTCTCTTTCCCCAAGAAGACTCGACCGAGCCGAAATGGGAGCCGGGTTGGAAACCCTGGAATTTGTGTCCCCAATGTCTCTCCCTCAACCGGAGAGGGGACAAGACCTGCCGCGCCTGCGGCGGCGAGGACTTACTGGCGGTGGTAGAGCCAAACTTGATCCGGGAAGAGGAAACGCCCCAGGGAGAGGCCCGCCTCGTCAGCGGCCGCGATTGTCCCGTTTGCGGCGCTTCAGAGGGGCTATCCATTTTGGGGTCGAGGGCGGCCAGCCTCTCCAGCGTCGTCATTGGCTCCCTTTTTGGCTCCCCCTACAACGACCATCGCAAACTGATCGCCTTCTCCGACTCCGTTCAAGACGCCGCCCACCGCGCCGGTTTCTTTAGCGCCCGAACCTTCCGCAACACCCTACGGGCGGCGCTGGCTCAATACCTAGAGCGCCAAGGCGACGGGTTGTCCCTCGAACAAATCATTCCCGGCTTTCAGGGGTATTGGCGGACGCGGCTCGGCTCCGAGGCGGACTATATCGCCACCTTTATGCCCACGGATATGCAGTGGTTGGGGGAATGGGAGGCGCTCCTCAATACCGGCAAAGCGGCGCCGAACCTGTCGGACTGGATCGATCAGCGGCTGAGCTGGGAAATCACCGCCGAGGCGGGGCTGATCGCCACCGTCGGGCGCTCCCTAGAGCGGGCCGGGGTTTGCGCCTTCGCCCTCAGTCCTTCCCGTCTTCAGGCCGCCGTCGAGACCCTGCTCCCCCAACTCCAGAACGAAGTCGGCGCCCTTTCGGCGCTGGCGCCGGAGACCCTGACCCGCTTTCTGTTGGGGCTTCTCCGCCATCTGCGGCAACAGGGCGGCGTCCTCCATCCAGAGGCGCTCCGCTATATCCAGAACAACGGCAAAACCTATGTGTTGCAACAGCCCCTCTTCATGCCCGGTTTCGGCGCCCGGGCGCCCATTTATCTGACCGATAAAGCCAACGCCTTTGAGCGGGTTTTGCGGCAAGGGCGCCGCACCTGGTGTTATCGCTGGGCCTTTAAAAGTCTCTTCAACTGGTCGGAACTGAGTTTGATTGGCGAGCAGTTTGACCTGATTTACGACCTCACCCTAACGGCGCTGGTGAACCAACAGCTCCTAGAGCTTCGCCATACCGGCAACCATCATCGGGTCTGGGGACTGCCGCCCTCGGCGCTCCATTTTCAGACCGCCAATACCCCCCTAGAGTGCGAGACCTGCGGCGACCCCCACCTCGCCCCCCGAGAGGAAGCGCCCCTCTGGATTGACTCCCCCTGCCTCAAGCCCCATTGCGCCGGGAGCTATCGGCGCTCCGCCGGCGACCGTCTCAAGTTTTACAAAAACCTCTACACCCGCGGCGAGGTCTGGCGCGTCTTTGCTCGGGAACACACCGGGCTGTTGCCCCGAGACGCTCGGGAACAGTTGGAAGACCGTTTTATCAACGGCGCTCGTCGGAGCGATCCGAACCTCCTCTCCGCCACCTCCACCCTAGAGATGGGCATTAATATTGGCGATCTTTCCTCCGCTTTACTCTGTTCGGCGCCGCCGACTCAAGCGAATTATCAACAACGGATCGGCCGGGCCGGGCGCCGGGACGGCAACGCCTTTATCGGCGCCATCGCTAACGGGCGCCCTCACGACCTCTACTTCTGGGCCGATCCCTTAAAGATGATCGCCGGCGGGGTGGAGACGCCCGGCTTTTACCTAAACGCCTCCGCCATTCTGCAACGACAACTCACCGCCTATTGTCTGGATTGCTGGGTCGCCCAGGGCGCCCGGCCCCAGGACTTGCCGGAGCGTTTTTCCCAGGCGCTGGAGGCTGTCAAGGCGGGAGATACCGCCCGTTTCCCCTACAACTGGCTGAGCTATATCGAAACCCGCCAGAGTGAACTGTTAGCCGGTTTTATCGACCTTTTCGCCGATCGAATCGCCGCAGAGACCCAACAGCAGTTGACTCGCTTTATGGAAAAAGGCGATTTTGAGGCGGGCGGACTGCGCTGGCGCATCCTCAATCGATTGAGGGAAGTGGTGGAGGAACGGAGCCGACTGCAAAGCCAAATCGAACTTCTGCGCCGTCGCCTCAAAGAAAAGGAGAGCGGCCCTAAGAGCCAAAACCACGAGGAGGAATTGGAGGAGCTAAGGCGCGAACGGGCCGCTTTTATGGATTTGGTCAAGAAACTCAACCACAAAAACACCCTCAACTTTTTCACGGACGAGGGGCTATTGCCCAACTACGCCTTTCCAGAAGCGGGCGTGACCCTGAAATCCATCATCTGGCGCGAGCGCCGGGTCAAGGGCGACGCCGACCAAGGGAAGTACGAAACCTTGACTTTTGAGTATGAACGTCCGAGTCGGATTGCCATTAGCGAATTAGTGCCTTCAGGAACCTTTTACGCCGAAGGGCGCCGGGTGAATATTGACCAGATTGACCTCAACCTGTCTCGGATCGAAGAATGGCGCTTCTGCCGCGACTGCGCCTACGCGGTTTCAACCCTAGAGGAGGCGGCCCGGCAGAAAACCTGCCCCCGTTGCGGCGACGCCATGTGGGCCGACGAGGGTCGTAAACGCAAGATGGTTCGTCTTCGTCAGGTGATGGCCGCCAGCGCCGACCGGGGGAGCCGCATTGGCGACGATCGGGACGAAAGGACGCCGTCTTTCTTTACGAAATCTTTGCTGGCCGACTTTGAACCCTCCGCTCGGGAAGAAACCTACGTCTTTGCCGACGAGGAATTTCCCTTTGGGTTTGAGTTCATTAAAACCGCCACTTTTCGAGAAGTGAACTTTGGCGAAGCCTCCGCTCAGGGGGAAAAGGTGGAAATCGCCGGAGAAAATCGACCCCGCCACGGTTTTAAGGTCTGCCGTCACTGCGGCAAGGTGCAAACCTCAAAAAATAAAAATAAATTTAAACACGCCTTATCCTGCGGCGCTAAGAACAAAGACGACGAAAGTCAATATGTAGATATTCTTTATTTATTTCGACAGTTTGAGTCGGAGGCTATCCGCATCCTCGCGCCGGTGGATCTGCTCAATTTCCCAGAGAAATTGCACTCCTTAATTGCGGCCCTGCAACTAGGCCTCAAGCTTCACTTTCGGGGCAATGTCGATCATTTGAGCGTCCTGATCAGCGAGGAACCCCAACCCAACCGCTCCCTTCGGCGCCCCTATCTCTTCCTCTACGACACGGTTCCCGGCGGCACCGGCTACCTCAAACAACTCGTCCGCAACCCGGAGGATTTGATGGCGGCGCTGGAAAAAGCCTTGGCCGTCGTTGAACATTGCCCGTGCGAGGATGGCTGCTACCAGTGCCTATTCGCCTATCGCAATAGCGCCGACCGAGACAGAACCCGTCGAACGGTCGCGGTTGCTCTCCTCAAAGCGATTCTCAGTCGCAAACATACCCTGAAACGCTCTGAGACCAGCCTCTCCGGCGTTAAGCTCAACGCCCTTTTTGACAGCGTCCTGGAGCAACGTTTCATCGAAGCCCTACGGCGCTATCGCTACCGAGAAGAGCCGACTATTGTCCGCCAGGAAATTATTCGGGGTAAAGCGGGTTATTTTGTCAAAATTGGCGAACAGGCTTGGAACGTCGAACCCCAAGCGGAATTGGGGCCCCCTCAGGGCGTGGCGGTTCCCAGTCGCGCCGACTTTGTCTTCTGGCCCGCCACCAACGCCGGCCAACTCAAGCCCGTCGTCGTCTTTACGGATGGCTGGGAATACCACCGGGAGCGCCTGGGTCTGGATTTCCTCCAGCGTTTGGCCATTTCCCAGAGCGGTCGATTCCGGGTCTGGTCTTTGACCTGGGTTGATGTGGACTCTCAGTTTAATTCTCAAGAGCAAAACGGCGTCAATCTCTTGGAACTCAACGTCAACGAGGCCTTCCGGCGCAAGGGTCTAAAATTCTCTGAACAATACGGTTGCGCGAGCCTTCACAAGCTTGCCTCAGAGTCTAGCTTTGTTTGGCTAACCCACTATCTGGCCAATCCCGACGACGCGCAGTGGCTCGGCTTTGCCCTAGTCAGAACCGGCGCCGGCCTCGATCCCGCCCTCAAGCCTGGACAAGGTTGGGGGGACGAGGCGCGGGCGCTCCTCGGCGATACTCTGATGGTCCTCGCCCAGGCGGACGACCCCGAGCGCCGCTGGGGGCGATTTGAGTGGCCCGCTAGGGACGGGGTTCCTTTGATCAAGGGCTATCTCTCCGTCGATCTGACCCGTCATCGTCAAAAAGATCCCGACTCTGTCTTTTATCTCCTTTGGCTGGACGACCGAGACAGCCCTTCCGAGGAGCCGGCGCTTCTACAGGCTTGGCAGGGCGCGGCGCGACTGTTTAATCTCTGCCAATTTTTGCCCCGGGCTTGGGTCTTGACGGAACGGAGCGCCGCTCAGTCGCTTCCCGAGCTAGAAACTCTGCTGACGGAGTCCCTTTCCCCACCGGCGCTCCAGCCCCGGCCAGAAATGCGGGAAGACTGGCGCTCGATTTTCCGGTTAGCGGACAAAACCGTTTATTCTTTGCTAGAACAAATGGCTGAGCGGGATTTGCCTCTACCGGAAGTGGGGTATGAGTTGGAGGACGAAGACGGCGGCGCTCTCACCGTCCCGGCGGAATTAGCCTGGCCCGAGTCGCAAATCGTTCTGTTTCTGCAAGAGACGGACTGGAGCGGCTTCACCGACCAGGGTTGGAGCGCCTATACCCTGACGACAGTTCAAGCCGATCCTGAAAGTTTTTTCCAGCAGTTGCCAATTCCTAGGGAGGCTACCCCGTGTTAGACCGCGCCGTTCGTCTTGTCATGTCCGTCGACTTTCTGGACGCCTTCAGCCAGCTTCCTAAGCACATCCAGAGTAAGACCTCCGCTTTTATTCAAAAATTTAAACAGACTCCCGCTCGTTCCGGGCTGAATTATGAATCAATTCAGAACGCCGCCGATCCCAACTTTCGATCCCTGCGAGTGGATCAAAATTATCGGGCCATTGTCCGTAAGCCCGATTCTGGGGACGCCTATCTCTTGCTGTGGGTTGATAAGCACGACGAAGCCTACGCCTGGGCCCAGCGCCGTATTTGTAAAGTCAATCCAGAATCCGGCGCTCTTCAGATCGTCGATTTGGAAGCGGCTTCCGTTTTAGCCACTGAGCTAGGCGCCCATAAAAGCGCTCAGATCAAGGGACGTTTCGACGATGTGCGCGACCGCCATTTGGCCCGTTTGGGGGTTCCCGAGGAAATGTTCGGCGCTGTCAGAGCCGTCGTCACCGACGAGGATGTGGATAAACTCTTGCCCGGTCTCCCGGAAGAGGCTGCGGACTCTCTACTGATGCTAGCCTCTGGCTACTCTGTGGAGGATATTCTCAATCTTCAAGACCAGCGGGAAGAACGGACGATAGATCCGACGGATATTGACCGAGCCTTGGAGACCGCGGATAGCCAGCGCCGCTTTCATGTGGTCACCGACGATGACGAACTACTGGAAATGCTGGCGGCGCCCTTAGAGAAGTGGCGAGTTTTTCTCCATCCGAGTCAGAAACGTCTTGTCCATCGCGACTGGAACGGCCCCGCTCGGGTGCTGGGGGGCGCCGGCACCGGCAAAACGGTGGTGGCGATGCACCGAGCCAAGTGGTTAGCCGAAAAGCGCTTCACCGGCGTCAATGACCGTATTTTTTTCACAACCTTTACTCGCAATCTTGCTGTCGATATTGAAGCTAACCTACGCAAAATCTGTTCTCCAGAAACCATGCGCCGCATTAAGGTGGAAAATTTAGATAGCTGGGTGGCTTCGTTTCTCAGGGCGGAGGGAGCGCCGATTCGGATGGTTTACGACGAGGAACTGGACGAACTTTGGCAACAAGCCTTTACCGTCGGCCTTGAATACCCTGAAACTTTCTATAAAGACGAATGGAAACAGGTCATTCAACCCCAGAACATTCAGAGTCTTCAGGACTATTTCAAGGCTTCTCGCGTCGGTCGCGGCACTCGTCTGAACCGGATGCAGAGGGATGCTGTTTGGCCCGTGTTTGAGGAATTTCGCGCCCTCATGCGGCAAAAGGGACTGAAAGACCGCGAAGACGCCATGTACGATGTTTGTAGCTTATTGAAAAATAGAGGGGAAGCCGAACGCCCCTATTGTTCCATTATTGTGGACGAAGCTCAGGACCTGGGCCCCGCCGATTTTGCCTTGATTCGGGCTTTGGCGCCGGACTCGGACCGGGGTAACAACCTCTTTATTGTCGGCGACCCCCATCAGCGTATTTATGGGCGCCAAGTGACTCTTAGCCACTGCGGTATTGAGGTGCGGGGGCGCTCCCGCAAGCTTCGCATTAACTACCGCACCACCGAAGAAACCCGGAAATGGGCCGCGTCTCTCCTCAGCGGTCTGAAGATGGACGATCTAGACGGCGGTAGCGATAACTTAACCGATTATCGTTCCCTAATGCATGGTAATGAACCTTGGATTCAGGGTTTCAATTCTTTCCAGGCAGAAGCGGAGTTCATCCATCGTCAACTTCGGCAACTGGAGCAGGCCGGGATTTCTTTGTCTTCTATCTGTATTGTCGTTAGAAATAACGCTTTAGTGAAAAGCTACGCTTCCCAGCTTAATAGCCTAGGAATTGAAACCCGCAATATCAGCCTGACCCAAGCCGATAATCCCGCTTTACCCGGGGCCCGCGTCGCTACGATGCATCGGGTTAAAGGTCTCCAGTTTGAGTATGTCTTCCTCGCCGGGCTTACCCAAGATGCGGTGCCGCCCCAGAACGCTATGGCGGCGGCGGCGGACAAGGCGGCCCGAAACGCCATCTTGAAAGCGGAACGCTGTTTGCTCCATGTTTCTGCTACTCGCGCTAAAAAAGGAATTTTTGTGACCTATCATGGCCAGCCTAGCGATTTACTTAATGAGCAACAATTAAATAAGTATATCAAGACTAAGTAAATCATGAACAGGCTCCGATTAGCTCCCCCTTTTCCAAGGGGGGTTGGGGGGGATAACCGTTTGATTGCGTTCACCACCCATTTAGGCCTGCTATAACTTTCTCGGCTAAACGCTTTTCAACGAATCCAGCGCCGGGGAGACATGACCCCAATTGAGGGGGGCGGACATCGAAGCCGACGAAGTTCAGGGTCAGGGGCAGTCTATTCTGGGTATTGGGCGCAACGCTTTTACCGGCAACTCAGAGACAAAGTAGAGGCGGCGCTGGATTGACTGTCCCGCTTTATGCTTTATCTCAAAGACCATTGACATCAGGAGATTTATGAGGAAATTCCGCTGTTTGATACTGGTTACTGGTTTGAGTTTTACCGTTAGCATCTTGGGCTGTACCCAAAATACAGTAACTCAGCAATCAGCATTCAACACTGTAAGCCAAAGTCCTAAGTCCACTGATTCAGTCGCTATTTCGCCCTCTGTCCAAACTTCTCAATCATCCGAGTTGCGTTCCGGCGAATTTGTTGATGGGGAGCATCCCACTCAGGGAACCGTTCGGATTGTAACTAAGGGTGACAAAAGGTTTTTAGAACTGGATAAAACTTTTGCTACTTCCACGTCCGGCCCTGACTTAGTTGTGATTTTACATCGTTTGGCTGATGTGATTGGCTCTACTACCCCTCCTGCTTTTCCCATCAATGAAGGCGATTATATCCTGTTAGCGCCGCTAAAGAGTTACAGCGGGACTCAGAGTTACCCCATTCCAGCCAGCCTCAATGTAGATGACTTCAAATCTGTGGCAATCTGGTGTCGTCGCTTTAACGCGACGTTCGGCGCCGCTACCCTAAAACCATAGGGGCGGCTGGTAAAGAATTGTTACAAGGTGAGTCGGGGTAGGGAATCGGCGCTATTGTGGTGGAAATGGTCTTTGTCTGTCGGCGCTATGTTACATAGCATTTACAGATGAGCCGTGAATATCCTCGACTACTGACAGGCAGTCAGAGAAAGGGTTTGGCTCTCTATAAATGAAATTGACAATTCTAATGTAAATTCGATATGTCAAAAGATGTTAGCAAAATTAAGGTAGCATGTGTTAGCTTAGGGTGCATACTTAGCTTACCTCTGCTACTTGTCTCTATTGTAATTTTAGAACTTCTTTTCATTGCTGTTATGCTAGAACTGAATAAAAGTCGTAGCCGTGAAGAGAGTAAGTTAATACAAAAAGCGCAGAACCAACTTGAGCAACTTATTAGAGAAAATAGGTCTGAAGAAGCTGTTGATTTAATGCTAAACAAGGAATATTGGCATAAACAAAACATCAAAATTGACAAAATTACAGGTTTCTGGTCTTACCCTATCAATCATCTATCACAAAGATATCCTGAATATTCACTAGCGTTGCAAAAAAAATGTAAAATTCTTCAAGCTGACCCACTTCAGCGTCCTTTGAGAAATGAGATTTATTGTGATTCTACGGAAAAAATATTAGAAAATAGACAAAAGTTTGAAAGTGTTTTAGAAAAACTAACGCCGATTCAAAAATGAAGTGCACCACTTAGGGTGAGCTAGCCGAAAGGGGGCCCATCTAAGGTAGCCTGACTTGTACCACCAAAACAGGCAATCAAAGATGGGCTACCACCAGCTTAACGCAGAAGAACGACTCGAACT
>WGLZ01000101.1 GCA_016471375.1 Cyanobacteria bacterium RI_101 | reverse complement strand
GCCCAGCAACGAGACGTGCTTGATTTTCTTTCTGAAACCTTCCGCTCCTCTCGTTTGAACCGCCCTTCTCCTTCCTTACTACCTCTTTCTCCTGCGGACGACGAATCCCCTATTGTTTCGTAACCCTCTGAACGCTTACAACAATTGAATGGCTGATCCGTTAAATCGAAGCGAGGAGCTTCAACCCCCGGCGCCGATTTCTAATTTTCCCAGTAGGATTAAACTTTCTAAATCCTCCCCTGCTGTCGGCAAGTATAAATTGACAGCCTCTCGAATCGCGATTAACTCGTCCTCCGCGGCAAGACCGACCATACGACTGACATCCGCCAAATCCTGAACCCGGCTAGCGGCTAACTTCATTAAAACCAGGTAGGGCAGAGCGATAATCGGCAAACCATCAGGGCTATAGTTGGGGTGAGCCAGCGCCGTTTCCACCCAATCGTCGTCCGCTTCCAGAACGTCTAAATTTTCGCCTTCGGCTAAGCGCCATTGACTACCGCCAATACTGAGAACGCCGACTTGGACGGCGCCGGCGCAATTTAAATCCTGATAGACGACGGGACGATCCTCCGTCTTAACTAAAATATCAATATCTAAAGTCATCCTTTCTGGCATATAAAGCCGGGTGGCGACGCCGCCCACAACGACAAACGGCGCCGACTTAAGAATGGTTTGTAAAGAAGCCATCGGATAACGCCAAGTCCGTTGTTGTAGAAAGGCTAAAGAACTACCGCTACCTGGCTGAGCGCGTTTTCTGGCTAAACTGACTAATAACCGTCTTTGCGGAGCCGCTAGGTCTTGGTTTAACACACTGAGTCACTTGCTCCGTTCAACAAAATAAAAATATCTCATCAGAAGCGCCGTAGTCAAGAGATTGACAGGAGGGAATGGGGGACAGAGCGGGCAATTGCGACCGAAGCGTCAGGCCGGCGCTAGCGCCGATTCCCCCCGATTTTGTCCTCCGCCCGGCAGAGAAAAAGGCGGCGCTCGGGGAGGCGGAATCGGTTAGAATCATATTGAAGTCATTATTGATTATTATGAATAAAAGTCTAACCCTTGAGCTTAGCGAACAAATATTTGAGCTAATTCAGCGACAGGCAATATCAATCAGAATTTCTCCCGCACAACTAACGGCGATACTGCTAGAACAAAAATTTGCGCCAATCTTGACATCGCCCTTAGTCAAAGGCAAAACAAACATAGAAAAATTTGATTTTGAACGTCATTTTGGAACCTTAGAATTAAGCGATTCTACTCAATAAGCGCCTATAGGGAAATAAGCAGGGATTGTGGCGCTATCGTGTGGGAAGTTATCGTATTATTTGTGAAATTCTCGATACTCAGATGCTTGTTTTAGTTATCAAGGTGGGTTCACGTCAATTTATTTATGATTAAATATAGGATTACGTTCACGACTCATCCGTAAATACTATATATTGATTACTTCCATATTTCGGTTAAATCTAAAGTAAACCCAGGTAAAATATCTTCACCCGATAAACTGTTGGGACAGTCCTGGACTTCAACGGTTTGCTTTTGTCTATAAATTTCCACTTTTTGGCGACGCCGATCAATGAGCCAGCCTAGTTTTGCGCCATTTTCTTGATATTCTCGCATTTTTTGCTGTAACAATTCGAGGGAGTCATGTTTAGACCGTAGTTCTAGGACAAAATCAGGACAGAGAGGCGCGAACCCAGACTTTGCTTCTGGCGTCAGAGTATCCCAACGATCTTGACTGATCCAAGAAACATCGGGAGACCGATCGGCTCCATTGGGTAAATGAAAGCCACTCGAAGAGTCAAAGATTTGACCCAGTTTAGTTTGTCGGTTCCACAGCCATATTTGTCCTAAAATATCCGCATTTTTGTTGCCGGTTTCGCTTCCCGTCGGCGGCATGACAATTAATTCTCCTGTTGCTGTTCTTTCTAATTGCAAGTTTTGATTCACCCGGGCTAACTGGACAAACTGCTCATGACTGATCGCGAGTTTTAGGGTTGAGGGTAAATTGAGGGTCAGGCGGTCATTTTGAGTCATAGGTTTGGCCAGTGGTTAGCAATCGCTGATAACAGTTTTCACAGAAGCGAGTACTCGTTTGCGATAGGGTCGAGTCGCCACCCTCAAGCTCCTATCAGTATTGTTCTATACACGGTTCCAAGGGCTTGATGATTGAGGGCTTGGACAGATCCCACTCAATACTAGCTAAATTTGCCTAATGAGAATTGCTGAAGCGCCGGACAAGCCCTTGGCAAAGCGCCGCCGATCCGCTAGGGTTTGGGCAGATTCTTCCTTTTGAATTGCTCCATGAAAGCCCTGATTCTCTCCGGCGGCAAAGGCACCCGTCTGCGCCCCCTCACCTACACCGGCGCGAAGCAGTTGGTGCCGGTGGCCAATAAGCCGATTCTTTGGTACGGCATTGAGGCCATCGTCGAGGCGGGCATTACGGATATCGGCATTATTATCAGCCCGGAAACGGGGCCGGAAATTCAGGAGAAAACCGGCGACGGGGCCCGCTTCGGCGCTCGTATTACCTACATTCCCCAAGACCAACCTTTGGGTTTAGCCCACGCGGTCAAAGTGGCCCAGCCCTTTTTGCAGGACTCGCCCTTTGTGATGTATTTGGGGGATAACTTGATTCAAGACCCCCTTGGCGACTTTTTAAGCTATTTTCAAGCCCAGGCGCTGGACGCGCTCATTCTCCTACGGGCCGTCTCTAACCCCAGCGCCTTCGGGGTGGCGGAGGTGGATCCTCAGGGGCGGGTGTTGGCGCTGGTGGAAAAACCCCAGAATCCCCCCTCTAACTTGGCGCTGGTGGGCTTATACTTTTTTTCCCCCGAGATTCATCAAGCCATCGCTCAGATCCAGCCTTCCCCTAGGGGGGAGTTGGAAATTACCGATGCCATTCAGGCGCTGATCGACGCCGAAAAGGCCGTGGAAGCCCAACAACTAGCGGGCTGGTGGTTAGACACCGGCAAAAAGGACGATTTACTGGAAGCCAATCGGATTATTTTAGACACCCTCTTAGCGCCGGATAAACAGGGCCGCGTCGACGACCAGAGTCAAATTATTGGCCGAGTGAAAATCCATCCCAGCGCCGAAATTATCAACAGCTCTATTCGCGGCCCCGTCATTATCGGCGCCGACTGCCGCATCGTTAACGCGTTTATCGGCCCCTACACCAGCGTCGCCGACGGCGTCGCCATCGAAGAGGCGGATCTGGAGCACAGCGTCATCCTTCAGGGGGCCCAGATTATCGGCGTCCAACAGCGCCTTGTGGATAGCGTCATTGGCCAGCGGGCTAAATTAACCGTGACCCCTCGCCAGCCCGCGGCGCTGCGATTTCTGGTGGGGGATGATTCCCAAATTGAGTTTAGCCCCCGGCGCTTTTAGGGAATTTTTACCGCCCCAAAATTAAGAAAGCCCTAGGGCGGCGCCGGGTTTGCCAACCCCGGTTGAGGCTCGCCCCCGCCGAGATTGGCCCCCGGGCCTTTCCTTTTTGAAACTAACGTCCCTTAACGGCGGGGAACCGAGGCTTCGATGTTGATATTGAGGGCCGAAACCTTAGGCGTGGGGCTGGCGGAGGGATTAATGCTCCGGGCCATGGCGAGGAAGTTGAGGGGATCGCCGGTTTTGGGCTTTTTGTCCTGGGGAATAAAACGACGAACTTCGTTTTGCCAGACAATTTGGGGGAAGCCCAACTGACGCCGGTGGTAGGCGTCGTAACGGGGAGATTTGATATTAAAGGGCGTTTCCCCGGCCTCCCGGCTAGGCAGGTTGCGGCGGCGCTGGTAGGGCACCGTGTCGTAGCCGAAGTTGCTCAGGTATTCGTCGCTGTTGAGGAGAGCGTCCACAAAGCCTTGAATACCTTTGGTGGCGACGACAATGGACCACGCGATTTTTTCCCGCTCGCTGTAAACGTCCCGACCGAGGATACGTTGCACGCACTGCTCGACAAAGCGATAGTTGCTGTTTTTGTCGTAGAAGCTACTGCGGAAGGTTTGGGACAGGAGCAGACCCCGGACGAAGTCCCGCACCGTCAGTTGGCCATTGCGCAGTTGGGATTCCAGGACTTTTTCTCGGTCCCATTTGAAGGCGTGGAAAAAGATCTGGCGGTAGGCCGCTTCGATCAGATTGTCCATGTCCGAGGGGGAAAGCAGATTTTCGGTGGTGAAGACGACGGGTTTTTCGTCTCCTCCCACTTCAAAACCGGCGACTCGGACATTCTGACTCTTGGGAGCGTAGGGAATGAGCGGAATAGCCAAGCGTAAACCTCCGTTATCTTAAGAAAAAGCTTTAAACAAGTTATTTTAAATAATAGGGGCGCCGGGGGCGATCCCCGCGAAATGTTACGAATGATTACAAAGTTTTCCCTGCCTCCCCTCCGCTCCCAGAACCTAGGGCGTCTGGCGCTCAGCCACCGCTCCCAGAGCGCCGAATCCGGGGACGGGGCCACGAATGAACGTTTGGAGTTTTTGGGGGACGCCGTGTTGGGGTTTGTGGTGGCGGATCTCCTCTATCGGCGCTTTGCTCAATACTCGGAGGGGGAGTTAACCCGTTTGCGCTCCCAGTTGGTGGAACAGAGCCAACTCGCTCGCTGGGCGGAGACCCTTGGTCTCGGCGCCCGGTTGCGTCTGGGGAAAGGGGCGGAAAATAACGGCGCTCGCCAGAGTCCCAGCGTTTTGAGCGACGCCCTAGAAGCTTGGATAGGGGCGCTGTTTTGGGAGCAGGGGATGGACAGCGCCTACGCTTTCATCGAGAGTCTGGTGAATACCGTCTTAGACGATCCTCAGGCGCTGGCCCGATTGGAGATGACGGCGGGCGGAAAGCCCCGATTGGACGCCAAGGGGCGCTTACAACAGTGGGCCTTAGCCAGCACGGGAGCGTTACCGGAGTATCGACTGGCGGAGGCGACGGGGCCCGACCACGCCAAGGCCTTTACCTACGAGGTTTGGATTGGAGGCCGGCGCCGGGGGTGGGGAACCGGCCCCCGCAAACAAGAGGCCACTAAGGCCGCGGCCCAGATGGCGCTGGAGCGCCTAGAAGGGCATGACGAGGATTAACCCGGGCCCGCTAGCGCCGCTCGGGAGAGGCCGGCGCCGTTTTTCGCAACCAGACCGTCAAGCTTTCCGCCAGCGCCGCGACTAATTTGTCCTGGGCTTGGGGGTCGGTAATCCATTCAAATTCCTCCGGGTTGATCATAAAGCCTAGCTCCAGGAGAACCGCGGGGGCGCTGTGGGGACGGGTCAGCGCCAAGTTGTTCCAGTAGACGCCGTCGGAGGGACGATTGAGCCGACGAGTTAAATCCGCTTCTAGGTAACGGGCTAAGGCTTCCGCCTGGGGTTGAAACCAAAAGGCGCTGATTCCCTGAGCCTGATTGGGATCGCCGCCGTCCGGCAGGGCGTTGTAATGAAGGGAGAGCGCCAGGGTGGGTTCGAGCGCGTCAATCTGCCGGACGCGCTCCGCCAGAGACACTTCGGTATCCGTTGCGCGAGTCAGGTAAACCTTCGCGCCCCGAGCTTCCAACAGCGGCGCTAGTTTTTGGGCAATCCGCAAATTAATATCCTTTTCCGGGTAGCCGGTGGGGCCCAGGGCGCCGGATTCGGCGCCGCCGTGGCCGGGATCGAGAAGAATACTGGCGCCCTGGAGGGGCAGTTTCTCCGAGGTTAAGCGGGGCGGATGACGGAGACTTAAAACCAAGGTCGGCCCCTCGTAGCGAACCGTGTAGCCCCACTGTTGGGGCGTTTTCATCACAAAGCTATAGCGGGCTTGGGAAGACGTGCTGGGGAGCCAGACGAAACGGTCAATAACGGGGTCGTTGTCCAGACGAATGGTATCGGTTTGGGCGCTGACATTGTGGAGAATCAGGGTCAACTGCTCGGCGCTCTGCTCGATGGAAATGGGGACGGGGCTAGCGAGGGGAAAGCGAATTTCGCTCCGGTCCGCCAAGCGCCGGTAGCCGACACTGCGAATCGCCGCAGGCTCCGGGGCTTGACCCGTTCTCGGCATGATTTCCTTGCGGTTAATCCAACCGCCGTAATCCAGACGCAACCAGTCCCCTTCGGCGCCGTTGACCGCGGCTCGGGTTCCCTGGGGTAGGGGCGTTAAACGGGAGTGATCCGTACTGGGGCCGGTGCGGGCTACCCCGGGATTGGCGATGATTTCCACTACTTCTAACTGATCCGGATCTAGGATTTGGATTAACCCCGGCGCGGTTTCCCGGCGGATTTGTCCCCCGACCTGAAGGCGGAAACGGGGTTGCCCTAAATTGCCGATAGTCTCGAAGCTCTGGCAGGCGCTATAGGTTCGGGCGGCGCTGACCTGGGGTTGATTTTGTCCCGTTAACAGCGCCGAATTGGGGGGTAAGCGTAGACTCGGCCCCTGGGGTTGAAGGGGGATTTCCGTCGTTCCCGCCTCCGCCCAGACCTGGGCCCCCTGGGGGGCGACGGCCCGAAAACAGATTCGCTCCCTAGGGAGGCGGGCGATATTCTGGTTCGGCCAGAGGGAATCGGGGGCAAAACCCAAGGGCGGCGGTAAAACCGGGCCCGCCGGCTTACGAATGACGACCCGCTGAATTTCCCGGGCGCCGGCCTTGAACGTGAAGACGTTTTCCCCGAGCCGCAGGGGGACAACCGGAGCGAAATTGCCCGTCCGACTGCGTTGAAGGGGGTTTCCGTTCAGGGTGACGGGAATCCCCGCCGGCGCCGAGCCGATCAAGAAAATTTGCTCCGCCTCAGTTTGATGATTGGCCGGAGGATACGCTAGAAATAACTCCCCCCCTTGGGCCGGCGCCATCGTTACAGTCATCGTCCCCAGGGCTAAAGGAAGCCAGAGATACCGCATTGTCTCCAGAAAAAAAGTTTTTCCCAGTTTAGGCGAAATCGGGATGTCAGGTTCTTGACCGCCCCGGGCCGCCAACCGGGGCAAAAATCTCGTTTCCAGCGCCGGAAGATCCGTCAGGATAGAAGAGCAGAACTCTAAAGGAAGAAGAACGCCATGCTCGATTGCGATGTGGTTATTGTGGGCGGCGGCCTGGCCGGTTGTCGGGCGGCGCTGGAAATTAAGCGCCTCAACCCGGAGACCCAGGTGGCGCTGGTGGCCAAGACCCATCCCATCCGCTCCCACTCCGTGGCGGCCCAGGGAGGCATCGCCGCGGCGCTGAAAAATGTGGACGGGGAGGACAGTTGGGAGGCCCACGCCTTCGACACGGTGAAAGGCTCCGATTATCTGGCGGATCAGGACGCGGTGGAAATCCTGACCAAAGAAGCGCCGGAAGTGATTATTGACCTGGAGCATTTAGGAGTTCTCTTCTCCCGCCTACCGGACGGTAAAATCGCCCAGCGGGCCTTTGGGGGTCACGCCTTCCGGCGCACCTGCTACGCCGCGGATAAAACGGGCCACGCCATTTTGCACGAACTGGTGAGCAACCTGCGGCGCTTTGGGGTGACGATTTACGACGAGTGGTATGTGACCCGCCTGATCTACGAAGACGGAGAAGCCAAGGGATTGGTCATGTATCGGATTGAGGACGGGCGCCTGGAAGTGATGCGGGCCAAAGCGATTCTTTTCGCCACCGGCGGCTATGGCCGGGTCTATAACACCACCTCCAATGATTACGCCTCCACCGGAGACGGTCTGGCCATGGCCGCCGGCGCCGGCATTCCCCTAGAGGATATGGAATTTGTCCAGTTCCACCCCACGGGGTTGTATCCCGTCGGCGTCTTAATTTCCGAAGCGGTGCGGGGAGAGGGCGCCTATTTAATCAACAGCGAAGGGCGGCGCTTTATGGAAGACTACGCCCCCAGTCGCATGGAATTGGCGCCGAGGGACATTACCTCCCGGGCCATTACCCAGGAAATTCGGGCCGGCCGGGGCGTTCACAAAGACGGCGGCGCCGGGGGGCCTTTTGTTTACCTTGACCTGCGCCATTTGGGTAAAGAGACGATTATGAGCCGCATTCCCTTCTGTTGGGAGGAAGCCCATCGACTGGTGGGCGTCGACGCCGTGGTGGAACCCATGCCCGTCCGGCCCACGGTTCACTACTGTATGGGGGGGATTCCCGTCAACACCGACGGCCGCGTGCGGCGGGACGGAGAAACTTTAACGGAGGGCTTTTTCGCCGCCGGGGAATGCGCCTGCGTTTCCGTCCACGGCGGCAACCGCTTGGGTAGTAATTCTCTCCTAGAATGCGTGGTCTATGGGCGCCGGACGGGGCGGAGCATCAGCGCCTATATTCAGGGCCGCAACTTGCCGGAGCTAGACCCAGAACCTTACTTACAGGACACTAAAACCCGGATTCAGACCTTGCTAGACCAACCCGGCGCTGTCCGCATTAGCCACCTGCGACAAGCCTTCCAGGACTGTATGACGGAGCATTGCGGCGTTTTCCGCACTGAGGCGGTGATGGCTCAGGGTTTAGCCCAAATTCAGGACTTGAAGAGCCAATACAGTCAAATTTTCCTCGACGATAAGGGAGACTGTTGGAATACGGAACTGATCGAAGCTCTGGAACTCCAAAACATCATGACCGTGGGAGAACTGATTCTCGCCTCGGCGCTCCAGCGCCGGGAAAGCCGGGGTTCCCACGCTCGGGAGGATTTCCCCCAACGGGACGACGGGGAATTTCTGCGCCATACCCTAGCTCGCTTTGAAGGGGACAAAGTGGTTATTGAGGCCATGCCGGTGGTGATCAATCGTTTCCCGCCCCAAGAGCGCAAATATTAACGGTGAGGATCTACGGGAGAGAGGGGCCAACATCCTCTAAACTAGGGCCTCAAAAGTCCCCTTTGTTTGGCGATGACTCCCGACTCTCTCTCCCTAGCCGACCTCACCACGGCGCCCCTCTCCCAGGTGCGAACTTACCTGCTCCACCTCTTCGCCCAATTCGCCTACCAGGAAGGCGACTTTACCCTCTCCTCCGGCCAACCCAGCGCCTACTATCTCAACGGCAAAAAAGTGGCGCTAACGGCGCCGGGAGCCTTAGCTATCGGGCGTTTACTGTTGGCGGAATTGCCCCCCGGCGCCATGGCGGTGGCGGGCTTGACCCTCGGCGCCGATCCCCTGGTCAGCGCCGTCAGCGTGGTGTCGGCCTACGAGCATCAGCCGGTGGACGCCCTGATTATTCGCAAGGAAGCCAAGGGCCACGGCACCCAGGCCTATATTGAAGGGCCGGAGTTGCCCGCGGGCAGTTTAGTGGTGGTTCTCGAAGATGTGGTCACCACGGGGCAATCGGCGCTGTTAGCCGTCGAGCGCCTGCGGGGGGCGGGCTATCGAGCGGAGGAGATTATTTCCCTCATCGACCGGGAGCAGGGGGGAGCGGAGTTTTACGCCCAGCGGAATCTGCGTTTTAAATCTCTGTTTAAAATTAGCGAAGTGCAAGCGGTCGCCCAGGGCGCGGTTAAATCTTAGAAATAATACCTATCGAGCTATTACTCTCATTTCGCCCCCCCAGCCCCCCAATTTTGGGGGGAGTTCGGAGCTTGGCTGAGTTCAAAGTCCCCCAGCATTGGGGGATTTAGGGGGCTAGCCCTATTGATAGGCCGGAAAATCGGTGTAACCCAGCGCCGGGTCACCGCTAGGGGTGTACCAAAATTTAACGTCGGCCTCCGGCGCCAGGGGCCAGCCCTGGGCAAAACGCTCCACTAGATCGGGGTTGGCGATGTAGGGGCGCCCAAAGGCGATCAGATCCGCTTGACCGTCCGCAATCGCTTTTTCAGCGCCGGTTTGGTCGTAGCCGCAGTTCCCCATTAAAGCGCCGGAATAAAGGTTCCGAAATTCTCCTAGGGTCATGGGTTCCCCTAAATTGTGGAAACCAAAGGCCAGACCGTCCATGACGTGGAGGTAAGCGAGACCATAAGCGTCTAAGCGGCGGGCGTAGTCGCTGAAACTCTCCCGGTAGTCGGGAGACCCCATATCGTTAAAAACGCCGTTGGGGGAAAAGCGGACGCCCACCCGCTGGGGGGGAAAGACAGTCAAAGTCGCTTCCAGAATTTCCCGTAAAAAGCGAAAACGATTGTCTAAACTGCCGCCGTACTCGTCCCGGCGCTGGTTGGTTTTGGATTGTAAAAATTCGTCGATGAGATAACCGTTAGCGCCGTGGATCTCCACCCCGTCAAAACCCGCGGCTAGGGCCCCCTGGGCGGCCCGATGGTAGGCGTCCACCGTGGCTTTAATCTCCTCAACCGTTAATTCCCGAGGCGTTTCGTAGGGTTGCTTGCCCTGGGGGGTGTGGATAGCGTCTCCTTGAATGGCAAGGGGAGACGGCGCTCCCGGAACCCGACCGTCCGGTTGAAAGGAACTGTGGGAGGCCCGGCCGCAGTGCCAAAATTGCAGAAAAATAGGGGTTCCCAAGTCATGAACGGCGCCGACGACGGTTTTCCAGCCCTCAATCTGCTCGGCGGTATAGATCCCAGGCGTATTTGACCAGCCGATTCCTTCGGGACAAACCACCGTGGCCTCCGTAATCAGTAACCCTGCGCCGGCCCGTTGGGCGTAATACTCCCCCATCAGCGCCGTGGGCACCCGGTCGGGTGCGGTTCTGGCTCGGGTCATCGGCGCTAAAACCACCCGGTTGCGGAGGTTGAGGTCGCCCAGTTGGTAGGGGGTTAGGAGGGGAGAAACGGTCATAGGGGCTAAATTCTAAGGCTGGGTTTTAGGGAGGCGGTGGGGTTGGGGAAAACCGAGGGGTTTGAGTTCCTGGGTCTGGCGTAGGGACTCCAGGCGCTTCAACTCTGTGTAGTCGAGCCAATGGATACAGTCCACCGGACAGGTGTCGATGGCTTCCTGGAGAATGGACTCGGGATCGCCGTTTTGATTAAACACCCGAGAGCGCCCATAGTCCGCTTCGATGTGGAAGGTGTTGGGAGCCACGTGGGCGCAGTGCTTGCAACCGATACAGGTCGGCTCGTCCACATAGACGCCCCGTTGTCGCAGAGCGCCCCCCAGTTCCGGCTCGAAACCGGAGCGGTCTTCAGCCTCCGCCAAAAAACCGCCCAACTCCGGCTCTAGCCCTGAACGCTCCGCCATTAGGCGCTCCACCGTTGCACCACCAACCGCACGGCGCCGTCGGCTTGGGTTTCCTGCTCCGCCACCTGAAATCCCTGCTGGGCGGATTCCCGCAGGACGGTTTCCAGGGCGTAACCCTGGGTGATTTTTTGTAAAAAGCCTTCCACGGAGAGTGGTTGTTGCCAGTATTGTAAGTCGGTCACCAATTCGTACTCCCGACCGTTCCAGCAAAAACCGAGGTCGTAATCATTTTCCTGGGAGATCACCAGAGCGGCGCTGACGGTTTGCCCCCGGTAACCCCGAACGGCGCTGGGGCCCTCTTGCCATTCCATGCCCAAGTTGGAAAGGGCGGTCTTGAGGGTGTCGAGGTCCCGGAGTTGGGTTTTGATGTTGCTAAAGTGAGACATGGTTTGATCCCGATTTACTAAATTAAAAGTTGTCGCGCCCTTAGTCTGGAGAAACCGAACGGGTTTGAGTCGTCTGGGCCCAGTCTGTCAAGGGTTGCTGGTAAAACTCCGCCGTGGTCTCCTGGGAAACCACCCGGCCCAGTCGGGCCTCGATGGCCGCCGTGACTTCCTGACAAGAGCGCCCCTGAATACCCGTGACGGTTTCGAGAACCCGACCGTCGGGGTAAATAATAAATTCAAGGGTTTCTAAGTTCATAAGCCAGACTTCCCATGACGGAGAGGATGATTTTAGATTGTGAAGAATCTTTCCTGATTACGCCCTAAATTTTAACAAAAATTAATATTTAAGCCAGCGTTTTCTCAGAAAAGGGGTCAGGATTGTCCACAATCAATCCTCGGCGCCGGCGGTTTCTATGACCACCCCGTCAGGCTACGCCTGCCACCCCTCCACGGGAGGGGAACTTTAAATCCACCATTAACGATGAAGAGAAATTCCCCTCCAAAGGAGGGGTGCTCCGTAGGAGCGGGGTGGTCAACCCCAGCGCCGGTTTCCTTGGGGGGCGACCTTGGGGGTAAACTAAAGGATTAGTTTGCTCTCTACGCGCCGCCTCCTTGCTATGCAGAAACAGCGTTGGTTATTTGTGCTGATTATTCTTCTCGCCATCGCCGCCAGCGTGGCTTTAGCCCTCGTTCCCCTCCAACTGGGTCTGGATTTGCGGGGCGGCGCCCAACTGACCCTAGAGGTGCAACCCGCCACGGACGGGCGCCAAATTAACGCCGAAGCCCTCGGCGCCGTTAAAACCGTGGTGGAAAATCGGGTCAACGCCCTGGGGGTCTCGGAACCCTTTGTCCAGACCGTCGGCGCCGATAAGGTGGTGGTGCAACTCCCCGGCGTCACCGATCCCAGCCAGGCGGAGCGGATTTTGGGCGGCACGGCCCAATTGGAATTTCGCCGCCAGAAGCCCGGCACGGAGGGGGAATTTCGGGCGGAGTATAGCGTTAAGCAGAGTTTGGATCAGCAACTAGAACTCCTGCGGCGCTCCGGCGCCGGCAACGAGGCCAAGATTCAGGAACTGCTCGACCAACGCCAAAAAGCCAACGCCGCTCTGCGGGAATTTTTCGAGCCGATTGGCCTGACGGGGCAGAACTTAGACGACGCCCGGCCGACGCCCACCCAGGCGGGGAACGCCTGGGAAGTGGCCCTACGCTTTGACGAGGAGGGGGGCAAAAAATTCGCGGAATTAACCCGAGCCGTGGCCGGCACCGGCCGTAGTTTAGGGATTTTCCTAGACGAGGATCTGATCAGCTCCCCGGTCGTGGGGGTAGAGTTCGCCAACACGGGCATTACCGGCGGCTCGGCGGTGATTACGGGGAACTTTAGCCTCGAATCCGCCAACGGGTTAGCCGTGCAACTGCGGGGCGGCTCCCTACCCTTCCCGGTGAAGGTGGTGGAAAATCGCACCGTCGGCGCCACCCTAGGGCAGGACAGTATTCGCCGGAGTATTATCGCCGGTTTGGCGGGGTTAGTTCTGGTATTGATTTTTATGGGAGTCTATTACCGTCTGCCGGGGTTAATCGCCGATACCTCTCTGATGATCTATGCGATTCTTAACCTAGCGGCCTTTGCTTTATTGGGGGTGACCTTAACTCTGCCGGGCATCGCCGGTTTTATCCTCAGCATCGGCATGGCGGTGGACGCCAACGTCTTAATCTTTGAGCGCACTCGCGAGGAACTACGGGCGGGCAACACCCTCTACCGCTCGGTGGAGTCGGGCTTTTATCGCGCTTTTTCCAGTATTTTGGATAGCAACGTCACCACTTTAATCGCCTGCGCGGCGCTGTTTTGGCTCGGTTCCGGGTTGGTGAAGGGTTTTGCGTTAACTCTCGCCATTGGGGTCTTGATCAGTATGTTTACCGCCCTAACTTGCACTCGCACTTTGCTCCTGTTGGTGGTCTTGAACGTCCCCGCTATTCGCCAAAAGCCTCAACTCTTTTGCCCAAAGCTTCCCCTGGGGGCGAAATCTTGACAGATATCAGATTTCAGATGACAGATTTCAGCATCAGGTTTCAAGTATTAGTTTTTGGTTTTTGAAAACAATGACACTCAATTTATTTAAGTGGGAAAAGCTCTGGTGGTCGATTTCGGCGCTGGTGATTCTGGCGGGTTTAGTGGCCATGGTCATATCTTGGACTCAACTGGGAGCGCCGCTCCGGCCGGGTTTGGATTTTGTCGGCGGCACCCGTCTGCAATTACAGCTCAGTTGCGCGGCGCCGAAAACCTGCGGGGAAGCGATTGATATTGCCCCCGTCCGGGAAATTTTAACCAGTCAAGGTTTAGGAAACAGCGCCGTGCAGGTAATCGATCAATACACCTTGGCGATTCGGACGCCCACTTTAGAAGTGGATCAACGGGAGGCGATTTTAACGGCGCTGAACGAGAAGGTGGGGAAATTTGACGCGGAAACCATCCAGATCGACACGGTGGGCCCCACTATCGGCAAAGAGTTATTTCAATCGGGGATTTTGGCCTTTTTAATCTCTCTGGCGGGGATTAT
Organism: Cyanobacteria bacterium RI_101; assembly: GCA_016471375.1. GTDB lineage: Bacteria > Cyanobacteriota > Cyanobacteriia > Cyanobacteriales > Microcystaceae > Synechocystis. The sequence continues at coordinate 18,729 of WGLZ01000101.1, read as the reverse complement.
CGTCTATCTCACCGTTCGCTTTCAACTGGACTACGCCTTTTTCGCCATTTTGGCGCTAGTTCACGACACGCTCATTACGGCGGGGGTTTTCGCTATTTTGGGACTGGTCGCGGGCACGGAGGTGGATAGTTTATTTTTGGTTTCCTTACTCACTATCATCGGCTTTTCCGTCAACGACACGGTGGTGATCTACGACCGCATCCGGGAAACATTGGCGCAATTTCCCGATCTCAGCATTAATCAAGTGGTGGAGGACGCCGTTAATCAAACCCTAGGACGCTCTATTAACACCACCTTAACCACCCTTCTGCCCCTAGTGGCGATCTTTTTCTTTGGCGGCGAAACCTTGAAATACTTCGCCCTGGCCTTAATCATCGGCTTCGTCGCCGGCGCCTATTCCAGCATTTTCATCGCCAGCACCCTCTGGGCCTGGTGGCGCAACCGCTCCGGGGAGCGGCGCTTGGCTTCCCCTTCTTCCTAGCGGCGCCGTCCACCAAGCTAAACCGTAGGCTTGGTTCGGAAAGTCTCCGGGGGGAGACTGAACCCGGATTTGATAGCGCCCGGTTTGGGGAAGGGGACAAAACACATGTTGGACGGAATCTACGGAACTGCGGGAATGACAGACGACGGCAGGGGGGGACGTTTGAGACTCTAGAATCAATTGCAAAGCCGGCAAGGGCCGGGAACGGAAGGATTCCCCTAGGTCGTAGCGCCGGTTTCGATTGAGGTCTTTGAGGTCGACGCGGCGGGGAAACGTTAACGTCGCCACCGCCCAGCGCCGAGCCGGTAAGGGGTGATCCAAAACGTAAATTCGTTCTGATTGAGGGGCGATTTCTCCGTAGTCCCACCCGAGAGCTTTGACCCCGGCGCCCGGCGGCTGTTGTCCGGCTTGGAGTTGTTGTAAGGCCCTTGGCGCGTTCAGTTGCCCGGCGCCGATTTCGGGATCGAGGGGTAAATAGGGATTGAGATAAGCGGGAGATTGAAGCCAGGTCCTCAAGGGCGGGGTATAAATCGTCCGGGTCATGCCCAAAAAACGCCCGTCCCCCGGATCTCTCAGTTTATCGGCGCTGTTGAGCAAAATCGCTTTCATCACTTCCGGGCGCCGGTAATCTCGTCCCCAATCCTGACGGTCGCCCCATTCCTGCAACAGGCCCACAACCCCGGTTACTTGCGGCGCCGCGAAACTGGAGCCAGTGACTCGCTTGCTCTGGCCCTTAAGATCGGGAACTCGGATTTGGAACCCCGGCGCGACGAGGGAAACCGACTGTCGTCCGCCGCTGTTAATTTCCCGTCGGACTAAACGGCGCCCGGGCCCTTGGGGTAAACGGGCTAAATTGGCGAAATCCAAGCGGCTGTATTCGCCTTGATAAGGACGGGTAAAGGCGACGGCGAGGCCGTTGTAATGGTCGCCGGGGAGAGGAATGCCGCCTTTGCCTTGGTTTCCCGCCACCACCATTAAAGTTTGCCCCGTCCCGCTGAGCCAATCGAGGCATTGGCTTAACAAGCCTTCTCCGTCTAAACGGGGAACGCGGCGCCGGTCCCGCCCGAGGGGTTCCCCAAAACTGAGGTTAATCGCCCGGACGTCGCCGCCGTTTTGCCCAGCGATCTGCTGGAGGGCTAAACATTGGTTTTCTTGAAAGCGTTCCTTGAGACGGCCAAAGGCGGCGCTGTAAAGTCTGGCCTGCGGCGCCGTTCCTCGAAAGGTTTTACTGGAACCCGCCAACACCGAAGCCACCTGAAGCGCGTGGGGTTCAATATTGCGATTCTCCAGCGCCGATTTTTCCCCCAAAAAGACCCCGGCCAGGACGACCAAGGGGGGCCAAAGCGCCAATTTATCCCGACCAAACTGAGGGGGCCGCCCCATTTCCACCTGACCCAAGGCGATTTTTTTCCCCGTTAGATGATGGGGCGCGGACTGAAGGGCATAGGCGTTAATTCCCGCGGCGCCTAAGGCCGGTTGACTCTCCTCCATCGGCGCTGAAAGCGATAAAACTAAAACCGGAGAGCAGGCTAAGACTGGCGGAAAGCGTAAAAATTGAAAGCCAGGGAGCGCCATGTTTGTTTTTTCCAAGGTTAACAATCGCAGTGGGCCCCCTACAGAACCTACCGTGTACACAGATCTCGGTTAAAGACCTAAATTTTGGATTTGATCCCCCTAAATCCCCCTTTACAAGCTACCGTGTACACACAAGTCTTTGGTTTTGTCATTAACCTTATCTCGCCCCCTAAATCCCCCAATTCTGGGGGACTTTGAACTCAGAAAAGCTCCGAACTCCCCCCAAAATTGGGGGGCTGGGGGGGCAAAACAAGGGCTAGGGGGGATCTAGACACTTGGATGTACACAGTAACCTACAGAACGAGACGAAACTCGGGGGCTAGGGTCACGAAATAGAGGTCTACCCCTAGGTCGGGATAGCGCCGTTGAATGTCCTGGCGGGCTTCTTGCAAATAACGGCTATGAATTTGATATTCCCGCTCTGGGTCTTGACTGAGATTCGGGTCAATCCGACTGGCGTAGGCGCCGCAGTCCTGATGATCGAGAATGACCACCCGTTGGATCTGGTGTAAGCGCCGGGATAAGTCCAGTTGATCCCAGAAGGTTTCCGCCTCCGCCGGGTGGGGAAACCCCGTCAGGGCCAAAGCGGCGCCGGCGAGGGAAACCCAATCGTATCGCCCCCCCCATCTCTGGTTTAAAAAGTCTTGTTCCGGTTGGATAAAGCGAAAATCAATACAACTTAAGATCAGGACTTGGGCCCGGGGAGGACTGGCTTGGGCGTTTGAGCCAAGGGACGGGAGAGAAGAGAGTAAAGCGGCGGAGCCGAGAAGTTTCAGCGCCGAGCGCCGGGAAGATACAGTCTGACAGTTAGGACACAATGACATCGGCGCTAGGGGGGAAAGATGGCCAAAAAATTAAATAAACGCCGGTTACTTTTGTTTTCTTTTCATAAACTTGTAGAGTCGTATCGCCAATTTTTCCCCCTCGACCCAGAGGAACATCAAACTGCTGAACGCAAGGCAAATCAAGAGTTGACGGGGGGTTAAAATATCGGTGTTAAAGAAATTCCGTAGGGGTTCCACATAAATCAACATTAACTGCAAAGCGGTGGTGATTAAAACGGCGCCCCAGAGGTAAATATTCGTCAAAGGATTCATTTCCACCGTCAGGCGGGTATTGGAGCGCACCGCCAAGGCGTGGCCCATCTGGGCGATGCAAAGGGTGGTAAAGACCATGGTTTTCCAACTGTCGGGCCGGCCGCTATCCACGGCGCTGTTGTAGGCCCAGACCATGAGGGTGATACTGATGGCGGAAAAAATCAGGCCAATGCGGAGAATATAGGAGCCAAGCCCACGGGAAAAAATACTTTCCTTCGGGCTGAAGGGGCGATATTTCATAATATTAGGATCTCCCGGCTCCACCGCCAGCGCCAGCGCCGGTAGGCCGTCTGTCACCAGGTTCATCCAGAGGATTTGTAACGGAGAAAGGGGCACCCCCGAGAGTCCCAAAATCGGCGCCGCGGCGATGGTAATCACTTCCCCCACGTTACTGCCTAAAATGTACTTAATAAAATGGCGGATATTGCTGTAAACGACTCGCCCTTCCTCGGTGGCGGCGACGATGGTGGCGAAGTTATCGTCTAGCAGAACCATATCGCTAGCTTCTTTACTGACATCCGTGCCGGTGATCCCCATAGCGATGCCAATGTCCGCCTGTTTCAGCGCCGGGGCGTCGTTGACGCCGTCCCCCGTCATAGCCACAAATTTATCGCGACTTTGGAGCGCCTGGACGATGCGTAGTTTATGTTCCGGGGCGACCCGAGCGAAGACGCTGATGTGTTCCACTTGGGCTTCCAGATCCGCTTGGCTCATCCGCTCCAACTCCAACCCCGTCACCACCCGGTCCTCGGGCCGACTAATGCCCAAACTCTCGGCGATGACCGAAGCCGTCAACTGGTGGTCGCCGGTGATCATCACCGTGCGAATGCCCGCTTCCAGACATTTCGCCACCGCCGCCTTCACTTCCAATCGGGGCGCGTCAATCATCCCCGCCATACCCAGCCAGACCAAATCGCGTTCCGCCGCCTCCACCGTCATCTCGGGGATCTCCGCCAGGGGGCGATAAGCCAATCCCAAAACCCGCAGACCCCGACGGGCCAACTCGTCGTTATCTCCGAGGATTTTTTGGCGCTTGCCGGGGCTGAGCGCCTGAGTTTCGCCGTTGATCAACACTTGAGCGCAGTGGGGGAGAAGCAATTCCGGGGAGCCTTTGGTAAAAATACCGTAGGCGGGCGAGACGCAAATCTGTTTCAGCATTGACCCCAAAGGTTCCTCCCCCTGGGGCCCTCGCCAGGGCGTCAAGACGCTCATCCGCTTGCGCTCCGAGGAAAAGGGAATTTCCGCCAGTCGGGGCCAATGGGGCGTCAGTTTATCCTGAAATAATCCCCCCTTCCCCGCCAGGGTCAACAGCGCCCCTTCCGTGGGATCGCCGAGAATGCTCCAGTCCGGTTGCCCGTAGCAAAGTTGGGCGTCGTTGCAGAGGACGCAGGTTAAGAGGAGAAGATAGAGATCGGGGTCTAAGCCGGCGCCGCAAATCTCTCCCGTCGGGTTGTAGCCCTCCCCCGTCACGGTATAGGCCTGAGTCCAGGTGACGACTTCCTGGACGATCATTTTATTTTGGGTCAGGGTGCCGGTTTTATCGGAGCAGATCACGTTAACCGACCCCAGGGTTTCCACCGCCGGCAATTTGCGAATCAGCGCCTGACGCCGCACCATCCGTTGGGTGCCCAGCGCCAGGGTGACGGTAATCACCGCCGGCAGTCCCTCCGGCACCACCGCCACCGCCATACTGAGGGAGACTTCCACCAATTCCTGCAAGAGACCCCAGCCCTTTTGGGCTACCCCCAGGGTGATCACCAGCGCCACCAAAATTAAAGACCCGCTCACCAAAACATTGCCCAAATCCCCCATTCGTTTTTGCAGGGGGGTGGGTTCGCTCTCCACCGTTTGCAACATCTGGGCGATTTTCCCCAACTCGCTGGCCATGCCGGTGGCTGTCACCAAAACTTTGCCCCGCCCTTGGATGACCTCCGTGCCGGTGAAGACCATGTTGTGCCGGTCGCCCAGGGGCGTGTCCGCCGCCAGCCCCGTCTCGCTTACCCGTTTATTGACCGGCTGGGCCTCCCCCGTCAGCGCCGATTCCCGAATGGAGAGATTAATCGCTTCGATCAAGACGCCGTCGGCGCAGAGTTGACTGCCCGCCTCTAAGAGCATAATGTCCCCCGGCACGAGGGTCTCCGCGGCCGCGGATTGCCGCTGGCCGTCCCGAATCACCTGCACCGCGGGGGAAGAGAGTTTTTTCAGCGCCGCCAGGGCCTTTTCCGCCCGACTTTCCTGGAGATAGCCCAGCACCCCGTTGAGGATGACGATGGCCAAAATGGCGATGGTGTCCTTGAAGGGCACGTTCCCCGGCTTTAACTGCCCCGTCCGCAGTTGAACAATATCCAAGACCCCGGAGACCACCGCCACGGCGATCAACATGACTAGCATCACATTTTTAAACTGGTCGAGGAAAATTTCCCAGGAACTGCGGCCGGCGCCATCAATCAGTTCATTAAGACCGTAGCGGCGCTGGCGCTCGGCAACCGCCGCCGCCGTCAAACCGCCCTGGGGATCTCCCGCCAATCGTTCTAGGCTTTGGGCCAAGCCGTAGGTATGCCAAGGTGTCTGGGGATCGGGCCAGGAAGAGGAGGTCATGATTTTGGAGCGGGGAGAGAAAACAGTCGCGGAAACCTAAAAATCGCCAAGGTTCCGGCCTAGTCATCCATGTTAACTTTTGGGGAGGCGATACTTGTTCCTAACACAACTCTATGCTGACTCTGGCCGTCGCGATTTTGATCATGTTGCTGGGTTCAGCCCTCTGTTCAGGCGCGGAAGCGGCGCTGTTATCGGTCTCTCTCCTTAAGGCTCAGCAATTGGCGGAGTCCCGCAAGCCCGCGGCGCTGACCCTCTTGGCCATTCGCCAGAAGGTGAATCGCCCCATTATCACCATTGTTATTCTCAACAATCTCTTCAATATTGTCGGCAGTGTCATCGTGGGGGGGATGGCGACTCAGGTCTTTAACTCGACGCTCCTCGGCTTATTTACCGGCGTTTTAACCCTACTGGTCATTCTCTTTGGGGAAATTTTCCCGAAAATCCTGGGGGAACGGTACGCGGTTCCCATCGCCCTTTTAGCGGCCATGCCAGTGCGGGCCGTCGCCTGGTTGTTTACTCCTATTGTTTTACTTTTAGAAACCATCACGGCGCCGTTGATCGGCCAAGGACATCGCCCCAGCACTAATGAAGCCGAGATTAAGCTGATGGCGGCCATCGGGCACCAGGAAGGCATTATTGAGGCCGACGAAGCGGAGATGATTCGTCAGGTGTTCTTACTCAACGACTTAAGGGCCATGGACATTATGACGCCCCGAGTGGCGCTGACCCGCTTGCCCGGCGACGCGACCATCGCCGCAAGTCAGGGGGAAATCCTCAACTCCCAACACAGCCGCATTCTGGTCACCGACGACGACGTCGATCATATTCTCGGTTTGGCGCTGAAAAACGACCTCTTGGCGGCGCTGGTTCAGGGATCGGGACAACGGTTGATCCGAGAGGTGACGCGACCCGCCCGTTTTGTCGCCAGAACCGAGCGGGCCGATAAACTTCTGCAACAATTCCAACGGGCCCGGGAGCATCTGGCGGTAGTGGTGGACGAATACGGCGGCGTTTCCGGCGTCGTCACCTTGGAAGACGTGCTGGAGGTGCTGACGGGGGAAATTGTCGATGAAACCGACCGCAGTATCGACCTGCAAAAATTAGCCCGCCAGCGCCAGCGCCAGCGACTGAAAGCCAGCGGGTTTGATTGGCCGGCGGAAGAAAATTAACCATTCCCCTCGTTATACTGTTTCCCAGAGGAACGGCGCTCTCGACGTCTTCCCAGCCCCCCTAGCGAGCGTATTTTTACCTCAACTCCCATCATGTCCTCGCCCAACGTCCTTTCTCGTTCTCTGCCCTCCTCTCGACTACTCCGCCTCGGCGGTTTGAGTCTCCTGCTTCTCGCCCTGGGTTGGGGTCTCTGGCAGGGGTTTACGCCTCGCCATCCCGCTATTCCCGACCCTCTGGTGGACGCGCCCAGCGCCGGAACTGAGCAAATCGCCGTTTTTTCCGGGGGCTGTTTTTGGGGACTGGAGGCTATTTTTGAAGAAGTGGCCGGGGTCTCTCAAGTTCAAACTGGCTACAGCGGCGGCGAGGCCGAAACCGCCAATTACTCTCGGGTCAGTAGCGGCGCCACGGATCACGCGGAATCCATCGCCATTGCCTACGATCCCCGTCGGGTCAGCTACGGGCAACTCCTGAAAATTTTCTTCGGCGCCGGCCATGATCCCACCCAGGTGAACCGTCAGGGGGCGGACGTCGGGCGCCAGTATCGCTCCGCTATTTTCGCCGCCACCCCGGAGCAAAAGCGGGCGGCCCAGGCCTATATCCAACAACTCCAGGAAGAGAGCGTCTTCCAGCGCCCCGTGGTCACCGAAGTCAACGATCTTCAGGACTTTTATCCCGCCGAGGACTATCATCAGGATTTTGTCCGGCGCAATCCCGCCCATCCCTACGTCCTCGTCCACGACCTGCCCAAATTACAGCGTTTCCGTCAGCAGTTCGCCTCCCTCTTGAAATCCGACGGTTAAGACGCCTGAACGAGAAGATGGGAATAGGGCCAACGTTATATTGCCTCTGGGCGACCCTGGCCATTGGTCTGTCCATTGCCCTGGCGGGTCTGTCCGCCGAAAGCGTTACCCGCCTCTTAACGCTCGCCTTCCTCGGCGGTCAAATCGCCTTGCGTTCGCAATTAACCCGTCGTTTCTCTTGGCTTCCCAATCAGGCGAGATTTCTGGTTCTCGGCGCTAGTCTAGCCGCCGTGGTGGAGGGCTTTCATCTGATTTCCGCGCCGGTGTTTCCCTCTCTACGGATTACCGGCGGAACCCCCTTAAGAGAAGGTTTGCTCAACTATGGAATTGATCTCCTGTTTACCCTCCCCGCCTATATCGTCATTTTTTCGACCCTCTGGCTCTTGATCAACCGCTACCATTTTTCCCTCTGGCAGTATGTCTTGATCATGGCTTTGGGACAAACTCTAGGGGACGGGGGGCTTTTATATTTCCTCAAGGCTCCGGCCATGCTCTTCTTTCTGCCCTATCCCATGACCAACTACCACGCCATCAACGTCATCCCCTTTCTGGCGGTTCGGGAGAGTTTACCCCCAAACCGCTCGTTCAGCGTTTACAAATATTTGGCCCTGCCGGCCTTGGTGGGCGTATACGGTGTTTGCGGCGCGATTATCCAGTTCCTAGGGAGGATTTTGGGTCTGGAAACGGCATAGAATACAAAAATCACTGGCGATGATAACGCCTGGCGGGTTGGAAGCCCACAGTCCCGTAATCGAGGGCGGGTTATCAGAGAGTTCAACCTCAAGCAATTAAAGTCAAAGAGGTTTAGAGATGGCTATTAAGGTTCAAGTCAAGGAAGTCGAGATCAGCGCCGTCCGTTCCCAGGGAGCCGGGGGGCAAAATGTCAACAAGGTGGCGACGGCGATCCATCTTCGTTTCGACGTCAGGGCGTCTTCATTGCCAGAGGGGATCAAGCGCCGGTTACTGGCCCTCAATGATTCCCGCATTACCGAGGGCGGGATCGTTATCATCAAGTCTCAAAGCCATCGGACTCAGGAACAGAACCGGGCGGCGGCGCTGGAACGGCTACAGTCTCTTGTGGATCAAGCGGCTACTCCCCCAAAACCGAGAAGACCCACTAAACCGAGTCGCAGGGCCAAAGAGCGCCGCTTAGAGTCCAAAAGTAAACGAAGCGCCGTTAAGACCCTGAGAAAAGGCGTCGCCGGGGAGTTTCAACAGCCCGTCGCCCCGCCGACGTTCTGACCTTTAGCGCCAGCGGGCGAGACGACCCAATGACGGCGCTTAAACCGGGTGGCCGTTCCGTTGTCCCAACCCTTCCGCGATCAGCGCCTCGTATTCCCCTTTGAAGTAGCGGAGGGTGCTCAACACCGGGTTTGGGGCGCTCATGCCTAGACCGCAAAGACTGGTGTCCTTAACCATGTGGCAGAGGGTTTCCAGTTTTTCTAGATCCGCGGGGGTGGCCTGTTTTTCCAGAAAACGGGTTAACAAACCGTAGAGTTGGACGGTGCCCGCGCGACAGGGAACGCATTTGCCGCAGGACTCGGATTGGCAGAAGTCCATATAAAACTGAGCCACGTCCACCATATTGGTGCCTTCGTCCATCACGATCATGCCCCCGGACCCCATCATGGTGCCCAGCGCCAACAGGGTGTCGTACTCAATGGGGGTGTCTAGGGCGTCCGCGGGGATACAACCGCCGGAGGGGCCGCCGGTTTGCACGGCTTTCACCTTGCCGCCGTCCGGCACGCCGCCGCCCATGACTTCCACCACGTGCCGAACCGTGGTGCCCATGGGCACCTCCACCAGACCGGCGTTTTCCACCTTGCCCGTCAGCGCGAAGACCTTAGTGCCCTTGCTTTTTTCCGTGCCGATGCCGGCGTACCAGTCGCCCCCTTCCCGAATAATGGGAACGATGTTGGCGTAGGTTTCCACGTTGTTAATCAGGGTGGGACACTCCCACAGTCCCGACTGGGCGGGGTAGGGCGGACGGGTGCGGGGATTGCCCCGGCCCCCTTCGATGGAGTGGATCAGCGCCGTTTCCTCGCCGCAAACAAAGGCGCCGGCGCCGACTCGGATTTCGACTTTGAAGTCAAAGGAGGCGTCGAACACCTGGGAACCCATGAGGCCGTAACGCTTGGCCTGCTGGATAGCCTTTTGTAGGCGTTTGATGGCTAGGGGGTACTCCGCTCGCACATAAATAAAGCCATGATTGGCGCCGACGGCGTAGGCCGCGATGGCCATGCCTTCCAAGACCCGGTGGGGGTCGCTCTCCAGCACGCTCCGATCCATAAAGGCGCCGGGGTCTCCCTCGTCGGCGTTGCAGATCACGTATTTTTGTTTGCCCGGCATCTTCGCCACCGTGGCCCACTTTAAGCCCGTGGGATAGCCGCCGCCGCCCCGGCCCCGAAGACCGCTTTTCGTGATTTCCGTCACCACCTGTTCCGGCGTCAGTTCGTAGAGGCAGTGGTGCAATTGCTCGTAGCCTCCCACAGCGATGTAGTCGTCGATACTGTCGGGATTAATCAAACCGGAGTTTTCCAAGACAATGGGGCGCTGGCTACTGTAAAAAGGATGCTCCGGGTCGCCGAGGAGTAAGCCCTGGGTCAATTCGGCGTCGGGGTTTTTCAGGCGCTCGACGATGGCGTCCACCTGAGCCGGGGTGACCAATTCGTAGAGACTTCCTTCGGGATCGATCGCCACTAGGGGGCCCCGACCGCAGAATTTCATACAACCGACGCCGCAGACTTCTACTTGCTCCTGTAAACCGGCGGCGGAGATGGCTTTTTCGAGCTGGTCTTTAACTTCTTGACCTTCGGAGGAGAGGCAACCGGCGGCGTTGCAACAGCGAATTCGGGTTTTAGCGCGGCTGGCTTGGGTTTTTTGGGCGATTTCCCGCAGTTCTAGTAAATCCATGATGGTGACCTGAGATGTTGGAAACGGTCGCTCCCTTCGACTCCGCTCAGGGAGCGTTTAAAGTAAGGATCAAAGCCTGTTCGACTCCGCTCAGGGAGCGTTTAAGGAAGGATCGAGGACTGAGCGTAGTCGAAGCCCGACGGTTTAGGCTTCCCCTAACCAGGGTTGAATCGCGGTCATAAGGTCTTCGGAACTCTGTTTACCCAAAACCTTGCCGTCGTAGACCACCGCCGGGGCGATACCGCAAGCGCCGATACAACGGGCGGTGACCAGGGACATTTGCCCGTCTTCCGTGGTTTCTCCAGCTTGCAGATGGATTTCTTGTTTGAGGGTGTTGAGCAACTCCCCGGCGCCTTTGACGTAGCAAGCGGTGCCCATACAGACCACGCAGGTGTGTTTGCCGCTGGGTTTGAGGGAGAAAAGATGATAGAAGGTGGCGACGCCGAAAACCCGACTCAGGGGCAGTTTCAGGTGGCGGGCGACGTAGAGGAGCACGTCCTCTTCGAGGTAGCCGAAGGTTTCCTGAGCTTTGTGGAGAATTTCAATCAGGGCGTCTTGACTATAGCCGTTGCGCTTGAGGGTGGCGTCCAGGGCCTTGAAACGTTTGTCGCCACTGGGATGGTCGCTGGCTTTCGGCGCCGGGGCGGGGGCGGTGGGCATGGGGGCAGTCCTCCAGAATAGTAAACCCAGATACCTTGGCGGGACGGGGGTCGGGCCGCAGTCTCTAGTCCCTTTCCTTTTTACACTGACTTTTCAGGGGCGGAGCGCCCTTTTGCGGACTTTGACAGATTTTTTTCTCTAGGCTCGGAATAAGACATGAGAACTTAAATCTAACAGGAGTCTTGACTCTGGTTGACGTTATTTATGAATTTGTATTGGATGTTTAACGGGTTTTACCCGGCGGAATGAAGCGAATTTCAATCCGGCGCCGGTCGGGTCATCAGCGGTTGACAAGATTTATTTGGGCTAAACTCCGCTCCGCTAAAACGTCAAGGTCGCTCTCCCCCGGTAGCCAATGGATCTGAGAATCGGCCCGGAACCAGGTGCGTTGGCGCTTGGCGAATTGGCGGGTGTGGACGGTAATCGCCTGGACGGCTTCGGTTAAGGAATACTCTCCCCGAAGATAGGCTTGAATTTCAGCGTAACCGAGGGTTTTCAAGAGGGGTAAATCGGCGCCGTAGGTTGCCTCCAACTGTTTCACTTCTGCAACGAGACCCTGCTGGATCATGGTTTGGGTTCGGGCTTCAATCCGTTGGGCGAGGACTTCCGGCGCCCAGGCGAGACCCAATTTAACCACGGGGAAGGGGGGCGGCGCTTGTCCCTGTTGTTGGGAGATGGGGCGACCGGTGACGTAATAGACCTCCAGCGCCCGCAAGATACGGGTTTGGTCGGCTGGCTCAATTTTTTGGGCCGCCTGGGGATCGACCTGTTGCAGGAGTTGATAACAGTGGGGTTGTCCGAGGCGAGTTAAGGCTTGGCGGAGTTGGGGTTGGGGCGCCACGGGGGGAATGATTAACCCGTCCGCCACGGCTTTGATGTAAAGGCCGGTGCCGCCGACTAGAATTAGGGGTAAGCCTAGGCGCTGGATTAACTGGTAGGCTTGGGCTTGGTATTGAGCCAAGGTTAGGGTTTCCGTCGGCTCGCAAATATCGATGAGATAGTGGGGAACCTGGGCCTGTTCCTCTTGGCTGGGTTTAGCCGTGCCAATATCGAAACCCCGATAGATCTGGCGGGAGTCGGCGCCGAGGATGGGACAGTCTAAGCGTTGAGCTAGGTTTAACGCCAGTCGAGATTTGCCGGAGGCGGTGGCGCCGAGGATGACAATTAAAGGCGCCGGCTTCATGGAGTTAGATAGTCGTCCAGGTCGGGAACCGCGAGCGCTCTGCGCAGTTGGTGGGATTGTTGGCTTAAGTCCATTAACAGTTGAGAATAGACGCCTTCCCGCAGGCTCGGCGCCGGGGAAGCGCCCTGGTCAATGCCTTTGACCCATTGATCCACCACGCGGATAAAGGGCGCGAGGCGACCGTCCGGGAAGGTTTCGAAGGCGTAGGCCGGGGGAATGGCCAGTTCTTGCAGGTCTTGCCCTAGGGGCGCTCCCCAGAGGCGGAAGCCGTGGACGTAGTCTTTTAAGTTATCGCTACCCAGAACTAAGGTTCCTTGATCCCCGTAAATTTCTAACCAATGGCCCCGACCGTTGGCGGCCACGGAACTGAGCGCCAGTTGTCCCGGGGTTCCGTCCTGGAGGGTAAAACTGATTAAAGCGGTGTCTTCGGCGGTGACGGGTTTGAGGCGGTTATTGTCGAAGGGATCGGGGCGCTCGGGGATGGCGCAACTGAGGACGGCGCTTAATTCGGCGATGGGGCCAAAGAGCCAATGGAGATAGTCAAAACTGTGGGAACCCAAGGCGCCGAGGACGCCCCCGCCTTTTTCGCCCTGGGCGTACCAATTCCAGGGGCGCTGGGGGTTGGCTCGACTGGCCACGAGCCAATCGATTTTCACCAGACGGGGTTTACCGATAAATCCTTGGGTTAAATAATGGGCCAGCGCCTGCCAGGCGGGCACAAAACGAAATTCAAAATCGCAGAGCGCCGTTAAGCTCCGTTCCTGGGCCAAGTGGTAAAGTTCCCTGGCCTCCGGCGCCCGCAGGGTAACGGGTTTTTCCAATAAAATATGTTTTCCGGCTAAAAGAGCTTGCTTCGCTTGGTCGTAGTGTAAAAAAGGCGGGGTGGCGAGGGTCACGGCGTCGATCTGGGGGTCGGCCAGAATTTCCCCGAGGGAATCAGATGCAAAAGGAATCTCGTATTGACGGGCGAGTTTCTGAGCCTTATCTAAATCCCGGTGATAGAGCGCCGCCACTTCCGTCCTGGGATGACGTTGCAAGCCAGGAATATGCACCGCTTGCCCAAACCCCGTCCCCAGAACCGCAACCCGAATTGATGCCATAATTACCCTTGTACGACCTGAATTTCCGTATTTTACCCCCCGCGATGGCTTCTTCCTCCCCTCCGGCGCTTCTGCGACTCCTGACCTACTGCCGGGCCGATTGGGGGTTAATGACTCGGGCGGCGCTCTGTTCGGTTTTAAATAAACTCTTTGATCTCGCTCCCCCGGCGCTGATTGGTTTGGCGGTGGATGTGGTGGTCAATCAGGATAATTCCACCCTAGGGCGCCTGGGCTTCGGCGCGGTTCCCAACCAACTGGCGGCGCTGGTTCTGTTATCGGTGGTCATTTGGGGGCTAGAGTCTGTATTTGAGTACGCATACGAATGGTACTGGCGCAATTTAGCCCAAAATATCCAACACCATCTTCGTCTCGACGCCTACGATCATTTACAAGGGCTGGAGTTGTCCTATTTTGAGGAGCGGAGCACCGGCGGCTTGCTCTCCATTTTGAACGACGATGTTAATCAGTTAGAGCGTTTCCTGGACGGCGGCGCTAATGAAATTCTCCAGGTTTTAACCACGGTGGTAATCATCGGCGGCGCTTTTTTTGCCCTGACTCCCGGTATCGCTTGGATGGCGCTTTTGCCCATTCCCTTTATCCTCGTCGGCTCCGTGGCCTTTCAAGCCCTGTTGGCGCCGCGCTACGCCCAGGTGCGGGAGCGGGTCAGTTTGCTCAACAGCCGTTTGGCTAATAATTTAAGCGGCATCCTCACCATTAAAAGCTTTGTCACGGAGGCGGAAGAACTGGAGCGTCTGCGTCAGGATAGCCAAGCCTACCGGGCCAGCAACCAAAAAGCCATCGCCCTCAGCGCCGCCTTTGTGCCCCTGATTCGCATTGTTATTTTGGCGGGGTTTACGGCCATTCTCTACTTTGGCGGTCTGGACACCGTGGCGGGCAAGTTAGCGGTGGGGAGTTACAGCACCTTAGTTTTCTTAACCCAGCGCCTCCTCTGGCCCCTGACGGGGTTGGGGAAAACCCTGGATCTGTACCAACGGGCCATGGCCTCCACCCGCCGGGTGATGGGTTTACTGGATACCCCCGTTGCGGCGCCGACGGGTTCCCAGATTTTAAGGAAGGTGAAAGGGGAAATTATTTTTAAAGATGTCTGCTTTAGCTACCCCAACCGGACTCCGGTTTTAACCAACCTGAGCTTAACCATCCCCGCAGGCAAAACCACCGCCATTGTCGGCTCCACCGGCTCCGGTAAAAGCACTTTAGTTAAACTTCTGCTCCGTCTCTACGAAATTCAGTCCGGCGCGATTCTCCTAGACGATCAAGACCTGCGGGATCTGAACCTAGCGGCGCTACGGCGCCAGATCGGTCTGGTGAGTCAGGACGTTTTTCTCTTCCACGGCACGGTGCGGGAAAATATCGCCTACGGCAGTCCCGGCGCTACCCTGGCGGAGATTGAACAGGCGGCGCAGATTGCCGAAGCCCAGGACTTTATCGACCAATTACCCCAGGGCTACGACACCATCGTGGGAGAACGGGGGCAAAAACTTTCCGGCGGCCAGCGCCAGCGCCTCGCCATCGCCCGAGCCATCCTCAAAAATCCCCCCATTTTGATCCTCGATGAAGCCACCTCGGCGGTGGACAACGAAACCGAGGCGGCCATTGTTCGCTCCCTCGAAAAAATTACCCAAAACCGCACGACCATCGCCATCGCCCACCGCCTCTCCACGATCCGCAACGCCGATCAGATCTATGTTTTGGAGCGGGGGCAAATTGTGGAGGCGGGAACCCATGAGGCGCTGTTGGCGCTGGAGGGGGTTTATCAGGCGCTTTGGCAGGTGCAAACCGGTCGGCGCTGGTCGTTTAAAGGTTGAATTCCCGCTACTCACCGCTCTCAGCCGCCTGTCGTAAAGCCAAAAACGCTTCCTTGAGGGTTTGACTAACCGCAGAATCAGGCTCATTCAATACTAGTGTCTGATATGCGTTCAGATAGTCCGCGCGGATTCGATGAAAGAGATGCAGAAAATGACGCAGGAAACCGATACAGTCGAGGATGGCAATTTCAGCGCCGTCGGTTTTTTCGTAGAAGGTTTTGGCATACTCAGCCACCATCGGATCGAGCGTCTCCGTTGTCACAAATAGATAGTTGTGAATCTTATTCGGAGCCCTAGCAATTTTTGTGACCGCGGCGTCAATATCATCCCGTGTGACGCGCTTCATCTTCATTTCATAGACGGTAACCACTGCGTCATCTCCCAGAAGACAGATTTCAATATCTCCCAGAGATCCAGTTTGTAGGTCTGCCGCATTATGAGAATTTAACGGCAACATCCTTTCTACTAGTCTAACTCCCGCCGCTTTATAAGCCGCCGCAACAACCAGAACTAACAAGCGACTGGAATTCTTACAAGCAAGATGCTGACTGATAAGGGTGATAATAGCCTCCGAGGATAAAGGTAACGCGCCTTCGGCTCGATCCAGCCCTGCCAATAACGACGAAATCCGAGCCAGTTTCTCATTGCGTAACAGCATTAGCGCTCGCACTATTTCAATCAAAAGGGTATCGGCACTAATACGGTTTACGGCCACATCTTCTAATAATTCAAGCGTCTTTTTATAAAGGTCGCGAGGTCGGCCCACAAGCTCCCGGTCGGTGGTCAAGGGCTGATTAATATTGCGTAATGTCGGGGTCAAAAAAGCTGTGGTCGGATTAACCGGCAATCGGTGTTCATTAATGAAGGGGGTCAGGTAACGCTCATCATAAGTTCGCCCCGAAAAACTATCCTCTCCGCCAATTTCAGTATAGGGCTTGCGTAAATCGATATTCGGTTTATCTAACTTCGCTAACAAGCAGGACATCAATAGCCTAACGCCAGCACGGTTACTCATACAGCGACAAACATAATCCACCCGCTCTTGAATGACCGGATCGGCGACAACAGAAACAGCCAACCTTTCAGAGGCTCGCCGCTGGATGTCTCGTAATATTTCTTCCGGGGTCATTCAAAGAGTTCCTTCTGCGTCATTGATTGATAGTTTATTGGATCATAGTTTGTCCATAAAACTTCCTGCCGAGTCCCCTTTGTTGAATGAATTGTTTTATCTTGTCCTAGGGTTTTGAACCATCGTTCAGGAGGAAAAAGCGCCTCCATCAAAGGATGCTCATAGCCGGATACCGCAACCATCCCCTTACACTCATTAACGATCTCCGCAAACTCTCGGTGCTGACTTTCGTCCATTTCAAACCGATAGGCTTTGGAATCGCCGCGGGTAGCGTGTAAATACGGCGGATCGCAATAAAAGAGAGTATCGGCGCTGTCATAAAGACGAAGGACATCAACAGCGGGACGATTCTCAATTTGCACCCGGATTAGGCGCCGGGCAATGTCATCCAGAGCCTCAATCCCGCCTAACCAACGGGAAACGACGCCAGACATACCCGAACGACTGGTATCTTTACAATTTGCCCAGCGGCCGAGAGAGGCTGTTTGAGCAAGCCCAGTCCGCGTTTGTCTCGCTTTAATATAGAAACGTCTGGCCCGCTCTATGTCGCTAATTCCAACAGTTGAACCATAAATTGCTTGGTGATATTCTTCCCTTGAAAAAGGAGTTAGCGCGATAGCCCGAGTGAGTTCTTGGTAATGGTCTCGTAACATACGAAAAAAGTTGACAACATCGCCATCAATATCATTATAAGTCTCTATAGGAGAAGTTTCTCGATTGAGTAATACAGCTCCAGATCCCGAGAAAGGCTCGCAATAGTGGTGACATTTTGGCAATAAAGGGAGTAGCCAGTCTAGATGGGAGAACTTGCCGCCATACCAACCAAAGACGATGCGGCGCTGGCGACGATTTCGGACAAAAGTGGGATTAGACTTTTCTCCATTTATCTCTTCATCCAAAAAGATTGGGGATACACCTCTCGTTTTTGATTTCATTGTTTATGACCCTTTATTTCAAAACTATGATTTCAAGACATTGTTGTTGGAACATTTCACATTTTAACCCAGAACTGAAGTTAAATTGACAATTGTGAGAAAATTCAGTTCTATCCTGCAACTTTTGTTGAGCCTCATTAGCTGGGATCATAAATCCTCCTAATCGTTTTCTTACGACGCCGAAAGAAAATCCTCCGATAATCTTAGCGCCGATTCTCCAAACTTGGCTCCAGCCGCAACGATCTCGGCACCGGCGCTAACGGCGCTAGTTTTTTGCGACCAAAGCAACACATATGTCTTAATTCAAGAATCACTAAACTTGACAATCAGTTTAACAATGCGCTAGAGTAACCGAAACGCCTAAACTGTAACGCTGGCTGAAGAGAGGCTATTAATTTCGACTAAATTTCCTGACTACAAAACTAAGACAATATAATTATGACAAACTATCAAACAGAAATTAAAATCAAAGTCCCCTTAGATATTGCCCAAAACTATTGGAATGCCACTGAAGAAGAGCGCCAAAAAATAGAAGAAAAGATTGCTTTTTATATTCAATCTTCAAATTTATCTAGAAAAGAATCTCTAGAGAAATTATATAAAACAATGGATACTATTGGAAAAAAAGCACAAGAGAGAGGATTAACCCCTGAAATTTTAGAATCTCTCTTAAATGAAGATGACTAAACGCTTTGTTGTCGATACTAATATTATTATCAGTTCTGCTTTATCGCCCAAGAGTAAACCCAACACTGCTTTTAAAAAAGCGCAACAGCTAGGAATCATCATCGTATCCCCTGCCACTTGGCAAGAACTAGAAAATGTCTTACTGCGACCAAAATTTGACCGTTACATTAGTCTTGAAGAACGTCAACAATTTTTATTAGACTTTTCTAAAACTGTTGAATTTATTTTAAACATGGAGTTCAGAACGGATATTTGCCGAGATCCCAAAGATAATAAATATTTAGAATTAGCCGTTAATGGTCAAGCAGAATCGATCATTACAGGAGATCAAGATTTGCTTATTTTACATCCTTTTTTGTCTATTAATATTGTTACAGTTAATGATTTTTTATTCAATAAGTAAATCAATTATAAATCCTCCTAATTGTTTTCTACCCCTCATTCCGCAGGTTGATAAATAATTAACTACATGGGTAGTAATAATACTCAACAGGGGGGCCTAAAAGGTGAATAATGAGACGACGTTCCTCGTTGAGATTACTAATCTGCCATTCCCCGTCTAGGTTAACTCGGTG